>NZ_JAFCXE010000029.1:0-86045 GCF_049897905.1 Pararhizobium sp. PWRC1-1
GTCCCTTGCGCCCAGCCGAGCAGCGCCGAGAGCATCTGGCCGGTCTGGTTGCTATCATCGTCGATTGCCTGCTTGCCGACAATGATCAGGCCGGGCTGTTCTGCCTCGGCCACGCCTTTGAAGATCTTGGCAACGGCGAGCGGCTCGACTTGATCGTCGGTCTCGACCAGGATCGCCCGGTCGGCACCCATGGCGAGTGCCGTGCGCAAGGTCTCTTCGGCCTTGGCCGGGCCGACGGAGACGACGACCACTTCCTCGACCTTGCCGGCTTCCTTCAGCCGCAACGCCTCCTCGACCGAAATCTCGTCGAACGGGTTCATCGACATCTTCACATTGGCAAGCTCGACACCCGATCCATCCGGCTTCACCCGGATCTTCACGTTGTAATCGACGACACGCTTGACGGTGACCAGAACTTTCATGGCATTCCCTTCATTGATTTCATTGCCAGACACGCATTCACACGCGGCTTCAAACCGCAGCTGGGCCTTCGGCGGCTTCACCGACGCGGCTGCGGACATAGTTTCGAATGTCCAGGCTCCAGTCCTCCATCGGCGCGTAATAGCCGAAATGATGGACCTGGTTGGCCATGCCGCGCTGGACCCGTTCGCAGGCCGACCAGTCCTGCCGGTTGACCAGATCCCAGAAGTCGACGGTATCGGACGGATCGAAGTCCGGCTTTTCGATCTCCTGTTGCTCGAACAGGAAGAGACAGTCGATATCGGTCCGGTTCGGTCCTTTGGGTGTCAAGAGAAAACAGGCAGCGTGATCGCAGGCCAGACTGACGAACAGGTTCGGGTAGACCAATTCACCCTTGTGCCGGGTCAACTCATGCTCGTCGAGACCTGGGAACGGGTGGCGGCTCGTCGTGCCTGATGTCGTGAAGGTATAGGCTCCCTCCCGATGCGGGACGCCGTTCTCCCAGTCGAGCATTGCGCCGCCGTTTTCACGGAATGCCGGCACGATGGCGCACAGTTCCGGATGCACGCCGGCGCAGTGATAACATTCGTTGTAATTCTCGGCGATCACCTTCCAATTGGCATCAACTTCATAGTGAAGCGCGGCACCAACGCGCAGGTCGGCGAGAGGATAACGGGCGATACGCCCAGGCATCGGCCCCAACTGCTCTGCGAGCGACGGCCCGCCTTCGGGCGTCAGGTGCAGGAACAGGAATCCACCCCAGCTGTCGACGCCGACCGGATAGAGCGAGAAATCCTCTTTCTTGAGGGAGACGCCTTCGGCGAGATGGGGGGCTGCGACCAGCGCACCGTCGAAATTATAGGCCCAGGAGTGATAGGCGCAGCGGATCAGGTTTTTGCCGACCACGCCGCCCATGAGCGGCGACCGGCCGGGACGCTCTTCCTTCTCAGCCGCGACGCAAAGCTCGGCGCCGCGATGACGACAGACATTGTAGAAGGCTCTGAGCGCGCCGTCGCGGTTGCTGACCACCAACACGCTTTGTCCGAAAACCTGGAAAACCTTATGCCCACCGGCCAGCTCGATATCCTCGACGCGGCCGACGCAGGTCCATTCCTTCAGAAAGATCCGCTGCTTCTCAAGCTCGAAAATCCGGTCTTCGAGATACCAGGAGGATGGCAGGCTGGCTTGCAGCGCCGCAGGTGGAGCGGTCTGGGCAGTATTCATATCTGAACTCCCTCGATTGCATCGTGTGGCCGGATCACTGAACGGTGTGCCTCCGGCCCACATGGAAACAATGGCAACGCCAATGCGAGGCCGTCGGCCTGCCTGCTAAATCGACCCTTTGGCAAAGCGCGGAACATCGAGATAACCATCGGCCAGAATGCATGGCTTCAGGCCACCGCGTGTTACCGCCGCGAAGGTCTCGTGGGTGAGGAAGACGAAGCCGCCGGACTCCTCCATCAGGTCCTGCATCTTCTTGTAGATCGCTCCACGTTTCTCCGTGTCCGGTTCGTTGGTGCCCTGCTGGTAAAGCGCATCGAATTCCGAGCTGTCGAACTGCGACCAGTTGTAGATGCCGATCTGCGCCGGACGGAACCAGGTCAGATTTTCCGACGGATCGACACCACCGGCAAAGCCCATCAGCACCATGTCGAGCGTCTTCCAGGTTTCGCCGTTCTTATCGCCCAGCGTCCAGTAGACGCCTTCGTCGACAGCCTTGATCTCGACCGCGATGCCGATCGCACCAAGAAGCGCCTGGACGATCTGGCAGGTCAGCTGGCTGGTCTTGTCGTTCATCGCGGCCAGTTCGAGGGTGAGATCGGAGACCCCAGCTTCTTCCAGCAGCGCCTGCGCCTTTTCCGCATCCGGCGCGTAGAGGATCGCATCGCGGTGGCCGATCATGCCGGGCGGCACGACGCCGGTCGCAGGCGCTGCGAGCCCGGAATAGGAACCGTCCATGATCTGGCTGACATCGAGCGCATATTGTATGGCGCGGCGCACCCGCTCATCCTTGAATTTGGGATTGATCAGGTTGATCGACAGCCAGAGAAAGCGGTTGCCGTTCATTTGTCGGGCCGCTTTCAAGGACACGGCCGAGATACATGATAACGATACGATCGGAGACGTGCCGGGCGACGGCGAGATTGTGGGTGATAAGCAGGAAAGCCGCGTCGTGCCGGTCGCGAATATCCAGAAACAGGTTGAGCACGCCGCCCTGCACCGAGACATCAAGTCCGGCGGTCGGTTCGTCCGCGATGATCAGCCGCGGAACAACCGACAGCGCCCGGGCCACGGCGGCGCGGCGTGCCTGTCCGCCTGAGAGTGCATGCGGGAAACGCGATAAAAGGTTTGCCCCAAGACCCGCCCGCGCGGCAAGATCCTCCAGATCGTCGCGGCGTACGCCGCCTTGGCCTGCTATACGGCGCGGCTCTGCGATCATCGCGCCAATGCGCTGCCGCGGGTTGAAGGAGGATGCAGGGTCTTGAAACAAAAGGGCGGCCTCGCGGCGCACCTTGCGAAAACTCCCTTTGGAGAAATCCGGAAGGGCGACCCCATCCAGACTGATCTGCCCGCCCGATGGCCGCATCATGCCGATCAGCGCGCGCCCGAACGTGGTCTTGCCGGATCCGCTTTCGCCGACAATGCTGACGATTTCGCCGGGACAAACGGAAATCGATACGTCGATCAGGATATCAAGCTTGTAGGTCGGCTGGAAGAAATAATGCGGCCCTTCCGGCACGCTGACGGTCAAATGATCGGCCTCTATCACAGGGCTTTTCCCAGTCATGGCGCGCTCCTCGCAACAGGCGCAATCCGGCGCAGCGCTTCATGATCGATCACCGGCATACGGCCGATGCCCGTTTCGATCAGCGATGGTTCGCAGGCAAACAGCGCCTTGGTATAGGGATGGCGCGGATCGGCGAAGATCGCCTCGACCGTTCCCTCCTCAACGATACGGCCGGCATACATGACTGCTACCCGGTCGCAGATTTCGGCGATGACGCCCAGATGGTGCGAAATCATCAGGATGGCGACGCCGGATTCGGCGCGCAGTTCGCGCATCAGATGCAGGATCTGCGCCTCCATGGTGACGTCGAGCGCGGTCGTCGGCTCGTCGGCAATAAGCAGCGACGGCCGCATCAGAAGTGCTGCTGCGATCGCGACGCGCTGAAGCATGCCGCCGGAAAGCTGGAATGGATAGGTTTCCAGCCGTGCAGCCGGATCGGGAAGGCCGACCTGCTTGAGGACAGCAAGAATACGTTCGCGCTTCTCATCCTTGCTTGCCTTTCGATCGCGCCAGAGCAGATCGGTCAGTTGGTGACCGAGCGTATGCAGCGGGCTGAACGCCGTCATCGGGTTCTGGAAAATCATGGCCGCACCCGGACCCCGCAACGATGCCACGGTCTTGTCGGGCGCACCGAGCAAGTCCGTGCCGCAGAGGGAAAGGTGTTGTCCGGTAATGACGACCGATTGCGGCAGCAGGCGCAGGACCGCGTGGGCTAGCGAGGTCTTGCCGGAGCCGCTCTCGCCAATGACGCCGACGACCTCGCCCGGCCGGACGGTGAGGTTGACCCCTCGGACTGCCGGAGCACCACCGCCATAGGAAATCGTCAGATCGGCGATATCGAGCACCGGCTCGGCCAATGCCGCACCCGTCACGCGGTTGAAGCCGAATTCGAGATTCATGGCCGGCTCTCCCGCGCAAGCTTCGGATCGAGCGCATCGCGCAGTGCCTCGCCGAAGAAGGTGAACCCGATTGTGGCAAGGATCAGCGGCAATCCACCGGCGATGACCGGCAGCGGGGTGGTGCGGATCACGGCGAAGCCATCTGACAGGATGTTGCCCCAGCTCGGAATCTGCGGCTTTACGCCAAGCCCCAGGAACGACAGTCCGGCCTCAAGCGTGATGATGGTCGACAGGTCGAGACAGGCAAGGATGAGCAACGGGCCAATGACATTGGGCAGCAGATGGACGAAGAGGATGCGACCAAGGCCGGCATTCATCGCCTGCTCCGCCTTGATGAAGTCGCGCGCCTTGATGCTGAGCGTCTGCGTGCGGATCAGCCGTGCATAGCTTGGGACCGAATAGATGACGATGACGAGAATGACCGTCGAGATGCCGGCGCCCAGAAGCACGACCATGGCGAGGCCGAACATGATCATCGGCAGGGAACTCATGCTATCGAAGACGAGGATAAGACAGGCGTCGAGCCAGCGCGGACCATAACCGGCGATAAGACCCAGCGGCAAAGCGGCGGCAAGTGCCACGGCTAAAGATACAAGCGCCACGGTCATCGCCGTGCGGGTACCGAGGATGACGCGGGAAAACAGATCACGGCCGAGCTGGTCCGTGCCGAGAAGATGGCTCCAAGAGGGATCAGCGAGTCGCTCTTTGACATTGATGGCTGTCGGCGAATAGGGCGCAATCCACGGCGCAAAAAGAGCGGTAAGCACGATCAAGGCCACCAGCACGCAGCCGATTGCACCAAGCGGCGTCGAAACGACCTGCCGCAGGGTAGAGGCAATCCGGAAAACCCTGCCGGGCTCGGTGCTGGCAGCGGGGGTCGTGATGTCCGGTGCTGCGAGTGCCATGTTACAAAGCGCTCCTGACGCGCGGGTCGAGGAAAGCCGTGACCACGTCGGCGATGATCATGCAAGTCACGTAGAGCCCAGAGGTCATCAGCACAGTTCCCATGACGACGGGATAGTTGCGCGAAATCACCGCGTCATAGGTCATCTTTCCGAGACCTGGCCGGGAGAAGACAATCTCCGCAAAGACCGAGCCCGTCAGCAGCCCGCCGAAGCCGATGGCGATGACCGACAGCACCGCGAGAAATGCCTGCTTCAGCGCATATCGATAGATGATGCGCCGTTCCGGCACCCCAAACGAGCGCAAGGTGCGCACATAGGCCTCCCCCATTGCCTCGATCATCGCGGCGCGCACGATTCGCGAGACGTAGCCCACCCAACCGAGACCAATGGCAAAGGACGGCAGTATCAATGCCCGCGCCTGGCCCATGATATCGCCGGGTTCGCCCGCGCCGATCGCAGGCAGCCAGTTGAGCGTCACGGCGAAGATCAGCAGCGAATAGAGCGAAACCACGAAGGACGGCACGGCCACCAGCCCGACCGAAAGCACACCGATCAGCCAGTCCGGCCAGCGGCCATGATGCACGACGGCGGCACAGCCAAGGACGATACCGAGCGCTACGGCCCAGATGAAGCTGGCCACCGCCAGCGTCACCGTATAGGGCAGCACTTCCAGGATCATGGTTAGAACCGGGCGGCGGCTCCAGACATCCTCGCCGAGATTGCCCTGCGATAGGCGCCCGAGGAACAGGCCCAACTGCTCGAAAACGGGCCGGTCGAGGCCCATCAATTGTCGAAAGGCTTCCCGCATCTCCGGCGTCGAGCGCGGCCCGAGCGCCACCACGGTCGGGTCCCCGGGGATCATGTGCATCATCCCGAACAACAGAAGCGCAACGATGAGCAGGATGACGAGGCCAAGGCCGATACGGCGGAGGATGAAGAGGGTCATGCACCAGCCCTCGTTTTCGCTGACGGGCGCATCAGAGATGGTCGCGGTCGAAGCATGTGGCGCCCTCCCTTTCAAAGACGAGTGTATCCCGCTCGTAGGCTTCCAGCCGCCAGGTCAAATGGAACTGCTTTGCATCCGAGGTCAGCGTCACGCTGGAGCGGGTTGTGACGTCGGCATCGCCGCTGGCGAAACTCAAATCCCAGCCCGTATGAACACTCGCCGACAACGGGTCACTCTCGGTGATGTGCATGCTATCGACCACGCGGGCCGCGGTAATGATGGAGCGGTCTGTCAGGTGCTGGCGACCGAAATCGCTGGTCAGGGTGACGGATTGCCGACCGCTGCCCATGTCAATCGCAATCTCACGACGATGCTCCTCAATTGCGAGTTCGACAAGCGGAACGGGCGGGGAGGATTCGGCCGGCTGAAATGCCGGGGCGATCGCGCCCTCAACCGCGTTGCGTACCGGCAGCGATAGCGTGCACGTGCCGGGCTCGATGACGATCGTCGGGATCAGTGGTGACGGCCACAGGATCGGCCAGAGTTGTGTGGTGAGCACGAGGCGCAGACGATGGCCTTTCGGGAAGCGGCGGCCGGTATGGTTGAGCGCGATGCGGGCGGTAAATGTTTCGCCGGGCACGAGTTTCTGCGGCTGGGCACTGCCGTTGCGATGGGTAAGATTGAGGGCACCCCATGTGACGAGCGTCGAAGTGCCGTCCGGCGCGACATCACAGATTTTCGCGACCAGAAAGGCGTCTGTCCTGTCGCAAACGGCGGTTATATTGATGAACGGGGCGCCGAGCATATCGAAATCGTCGCTCAGCGGCATCGTATCGAAACACAGCCCAAGGCCGTCTTCGCGGCGCTGGTCGAGCGCCATGTCAGGCACAATGCCGCCATAACCACCATACCGTCCAAAATCGCGGCCTGTCGTAACCGGCGATGACAGCCGCATGGATGTGCCCTGCTCCGCTGTCTCTCCCAGCGCACCTTCATTCAGATGCAGCAGACGCTGCGAAATGTTCGGCGACGGCCATGAAGGCTCAGCGACCCAACGGCCGGGGTGATCGGGATAAAAAGGCGCCGGGGCATGCGGCTCCGTTATCCATGCCGTATAGGCCGGCTCGTCCATGATGCCGGTATCGACGCCATCCAGCCAGTGACGCCACCAGCGGATCGCCTCCTGCAGATAGCCGATGGCTGGCCCTGGATCTCCGAGGAAGGGATAGGCATGGCTCCAGGGACCGATCAGTCCCTTGCGTGGGCCGGACAGCCCCTGCATCAGGCGCGGCACGGCATTGTAATAGGTGTCGTCCCAGCCGCTGATCGCATAGACCGGGATGATGATCCTGGAAAAATCCTCGCAAACCGAGCCACGCTGCCAATAGGCATCCCGGCGCTGGTGCTGCATCCAGGTCTCCGACCAGCAGGTGGTGGCCTCCAGCCGCTCCTGCCACATGGAACGCCAATGGTCGCCGACGATCTGCGGGTCCGGCGGCAGCGCGCCAAGCCCAAGGATGAACGACGACCACATGGCGTCCTCGGTCAGAAGACAGCCGCCATAATAGTGCACGTCATCGGCATAACGGTCATCGGAGCCGCAGAGCGCAATGACCCCCTTCAGTGCGGACGGCTGACGTGCCGCGACCTGAAGCGCGTTGAAACCGCCCCAGGAAATGCCGGTCATTCCGACGGCGCCGGTCGACCAGGGTTGGACGGCAAGCCAGGCGATGATCTCCTCGGCGTCGTCGAATTCCTGTTCGGTATACTCGTCGCTCAGGATGCCTTCGCTATCGCCGGACCCGCGAATATCGACGCGGCAACAGGCAAAGCCATGACCGGCGATATAGGGATGCATCTTCACATCGCGAAACACCGTACCATCGCGGCGGCGGTAGGGGATGAGTTCCAGGATTGCCGCAACTGGCGCCGTTTCGGCATCCTCCGGCAGCCAGATGGTGGCGGCAAGCCGGGTGCCGTCCTTCATCGGGATGAACACGGGATCGAGGCAACGAACTGCGCGCGGGAAGCTTTCGGCCATTATGGTCATGGCGCTTCTCCTTTCGTTTCCGGCGGGGAACACCCGTCATCCTTGCGCGGCAGCCATTCGTAAACGGCGGGTGATGTCTGCGGATAGGCTACGAAGTCCTCGCGGTTGTCGACCTGCGGCTGCCGCAGAGTGCGCCACAGGGCAAAGCCTGCGAAGGCGAGCGACAGAACGATGGCGTACCAGAAGAAGGAGGCGGCCCCGAAATGCTCGACACCGGTGGCGGCGATCGCCGGGCCGATCGTACCGCCGAGCGCCCAGACCAGCAGCAGATTGGACGACAGGGCGACGAATTCGGACGAGGTGGCGCGGTCATTGGCATGGGCGACGCCAAGCGGGTAGAAAATTTCGGATATGCCGCCAAAAACCGAGAACAGGATCAACAGCATCCAGAATGGCGTTGTAACATCGATGGCGAGAAACAGCCCGCAGACGGCAGCCAGAACCAGGGATAACCACAGCATCATGTTGCGCCGGTCGAGCTTGTCGGACAGCTCTCCCAGCGGAAACTGCAGGAACAGCGCGCCGAGTGCCACCGCAGCCATCAGCAGGACGATGCGGTCCTGGGCGAAACCGAGTTCAAGCCCGTAAAGCGAGCCGATGCTGGCAAAGGTCGAGGAAATCAGCCCCGTCATCAGACAGGCGAGCGTGCCGAGCGGCGACGTCCTGAAAGCCCTGAGGAAATGTACGCCAACCGGCGCATGCAGCTGTGGTTCACCAACCCAGACAGCGGTGACGGGAACCAGCGCCAGCGCATAGAAAGCGGCGGCGATCATCAGCATGCCGTTACCGGCGGGATCAATGTCCCGGGCCAGTAATTGTCCGAGCCCGTAGAACAGGCCGAGAACAAGAACATAGAGGGTGAGCGTACGCCCGCGCCCCGCATTCGGCACCATCGCATTCAACCAGCTTTCGATGATGACCGATTGTCCCGCATTGACGAACCCCATCACTGCCATGATGACCATGAACACGGCCACACCCGGCTCGATGCCAAGCGACAGAAGCAGCGCCGCGGAAAGCGCGGAAAACGCCGCATAGGCCCGCACCTCGCCAACCGAGCGGATCAATTGGATGGACCCCATGCAGCCGACGAGAAAACCAGCCCCCTCCGCCATGACGACGAGACCGACGATATTGGCGCCGTCGCCGTTGGCGATGATGCGCAGCGGCAGCAGCGTATGGAACAATCCGGAACCGGCAGCATGGAGCGCGCCGCCGGCAAGCGGCGATGCGATCGACCATGGTGACAGGCTCTTGATCTGGTTCATCAACCGGCCTCTATTCCGCGGCAACGCACGGCGCAAAGGCCGGCTCGGCATCGACGAAGGGCGTGTCGCGGCGATAGGGCTTGCCGGTATCGGCGGTGCCGAGTTCACGGGCAAGCTTGTGGCCACTATGAACCGCGTGGGCAATGGCGCCTGGCGCCAGCGTGTCGCCGATGCGCTCGACGCTGCGGATACCTGCTGCAGTCAGTTCGTCCAAGCGGTCCATCAGAGCAGCATAGAGCTCGCCGCGCGGGGTCCGCATGCCAACGATCAGCACGGATTTGCAGGCGACCGTGCTCTGTTCTCCATTGAAGAGGTGGGTCAGCGTCGCGGTCTCTCCGTCAAAGGCGGAGACCATGTGCAGGGTCGTCACTGGTACATTGCGCCTGGCCAGCGCCTTGTGCACCAGCGGCAACTCGTTGGTCATGATCGTCCAGGCTGACGCCTGCCCGGCCGGTGTGACATAGGAGACGTCGATGCCGAGGGAGGCAAGATGCTCCGTTAGCACGCCGCCCATGTAATAATTGTCGAAATCGAAGACGAGCGTCGGACCTTCATGCATCCGGCCGGCGGCGATATCGTCAGGCGTAAAGACTTGAGGATGCTCCAGGGTGCCAACGGGGATTTCCAGTGTCGAATAGAGCATGTTCGTCCAGCGGGCACCGGTGGCGACAACGACGCGATCGGGAGCGAGATCGATGATCTCATCGACGCCCAAAGTGCTTTCCAGATACATCGAGACATTGGTCATCTCGTTCAGGCGTCCGAGCCGGTATTCGGCGACACGGTTCCAGGCCGACAGGCCGGGCAACGTCTTTTCAAATGTCAGGCGGCCGCCGAAGGCCCTGTTCGCATCGGCCAAAGTCACCTCGTGACCGGCGCGCCCGAGCGTCAAGGCGCATTCCAGTCCGGCCGGGCCACCGCCGACGATCAGCACTCTTTCCCTCCTTGCCGCCGTTGTGACCCGTTCGGGATGCCAACCGCGCCGCCACTCCTCGCCCGCCGTCGGGTTTTGCGTGCAACGGACGGGCACGCCGTCATGCCAGCTGGAAATGCAGATATTGCAGCCGATACATTCGCGGATTTCCTCCATCCGGCCTTCCCTGATCTTGGCAGGCAGGAAAGGATCGGCGATCGACGGGCGTGCACCGCCGACGAAATCAAGAATACCCCGGCGGATCTGCGACACCATCGTATCGGGCGAGGTAAAACGGCCGACTCCGACCACCGGCCTTTTCGTCATCGTCTTGACGAAATCGATCACCGGCTCGTGGCTGCCCTCACCGGTGAACCGTGAGGCGGAACAGTCCGTCGGGCTTGAGTCCATCTTGACATCGAACAAGTCGGGACAGTCTGCCAGAAGTTCGATCAGTTCATGGGCTTCGGACGGCTGATGGGTGCCCGGCCGACCGCGAAGCTCTTCCAGGCTGACGCGAAGGGCTACGCCGCAATGCTCTCCGACGGCATCCTTGGTGACCTCGATCAACTCGCGCACGAAACGCACCCGGTTGGCGATCGAACCGCCATATTCGTCGGTACGGTGATTGTATTCCGGCAGCAGGAATTCATAGCCGAGATAGCCCATGCCGGCATAGACTTAGACGATGTCGAACCCGGCGCTGCGCGCCTTGCGGGCGGCTTCTGCCTGCCATTTCAGCACATCACGGATATCAGACTTGTCCATGATCTTCGGGCGCAGGTTGCCCATGAAGCCGATATGGGTCGCCATCCAGGGAATGCCCGACGGCGAGAGCGGCGGCAACCGGCTGGCGCGGTTCATCACCGCAGCACCGCCATGCCAGAGCTCAACGCCGGCAAGCGAGCCGTGCTTGTGAACGGCGTCAGTCATCAGGGCGTGGGCGCGGATATCGTTGTTGTCCCACATCGTCGCCATCGGCAGCGGCGCATCGTCCGAGCTCGGATCGGTGGAACAGGCACCGGTACAGACGACACCCCAGCCACCCTCAGCCTTAGCTTCACGGAAGGCGGCGCGCACTCTGGGAAGGGCATTGGTCATGCCGCTGGCATGCGGCACCTGATAGAAGCGGTTTGGCGCCGTGACCGGGCCAATCCGCAAAGGTTCAAACAGCACGTCGTAACGGGATTCCCGCGTCATGGCCTTACCTCGTTCCCCGCCGCTTTTTTGCAGCTCATTGAGCAAAAGGATAAGCACGAAAAAAAAATCGCGCAACAGAAATTATACGACCTTATAATTTCTGCTGTAATGCATTGTATTTACATTATATTATCGATATGATCTGCTGCCATCCCCCAACTAGGGGCCTCGCAGATCGATTTTGGGAGCGGGACGAAACTCTTTGAAATCACCTCTGCGGAGATGGTAAGCCTTATGCCGAACGAGAGCCTCAGCACCTGTGATCAAGAGCAAGCCGGCCAAGAAACCTTCCACCCGCTTCCGGCGAGAAACACCGGAAGACCGCCGTCGCCAGTTGGGAGAAGCGGCGTTGCGCTGCATCGTCAAACACGGCAACGCCGGTGTATCGGTGCGCCAGATCTCGGCTGAAGCCGGTGTGACGCAGGGGCTCATCACCCATCATTTCGGTGAGATCAACGAACTTGTCGCATACGCCTTCGACATCATGTCGGAAGGCTTGCTGCAGGCTATCACCGCAGCGGTCGATGCCGCCCCGCCCTCGCCCCGCGAGAGGCTGGACGCCTTCATCGAGGCCTCGTTCTCGCCACTGTTGTTCGACCGCGATGTGCTCGGCGTCTGGGTGGTTTTCTGGGGGCTCATTTTGCACTCGCCGCGCATGAGCGCGTCGCAGAAAGGTGAATATTCGTCCTATGTCGCCACCGTCGAGGGGTTGCTGTCAGATCTCGCCAAAGCCGAAGGCTTTTCCATTGGCAACTTGCGGCTGACCTCCATTGCCTTTACCGCTCTGCTCGACGGGCTGTGGCTTGCTTGGTGCTTGAACCCCGCCGCATTCCGCCCGGAAGATGGCATTACGCTTTGCCGCAACTGGATCGAAGGCATGCGCCGCGGCGCCTATGCCGATTAATAGAACTGATGCCGTCGTTTGGGAGAAAGGGTTGCGCATGCATGTCGTGAGCCTGTTGAAAAGCGGAATGTTCGACGTTCAGATCGAAGGAAAACCGGCGCCGATCGCAGACGTTTTTCCCGATTGGCATGCCCATGACCGGTTCGGTCTGGTGATCGACGAACCGTTTGGCGGTATCGGAGCGACCCACTTGCTGCAGTTGGCGATGACGTTGTTCTACAATATCAAGCCCAGCCGCCGCACCACGCTGGCGGTCTATCCGGAGATCTATGCGTTCCATGTCGGCAAGGGTCACGGCGCCCATGCCCCTTACGATTTCTGGCCAGCGCGGCGCGAAGTCATCCTCTCCGACGATCATCGCGAAGTTCTCGATGCCATCAACGACCGCGGCATAACGCGTATCGCCATTCCAGCCCGGCAACCAAGACAAGTCGTTCATCGCCCGAAGGAAGAGGATGCGGCACTCGACCGCATCGTCTCGGCCTTCGTTTACTCGCCAGGCGGACGTATTGAAAATCCCGATGTGGTCATCGCGGGCAACGACAAACGCACGGAGTACAATCCGCGACAAGCCCTGCGCCCGTTCTCCCCCGAGCGCAGTTCGTCCGCCGTATCAACAGCGGCTCGACCGGTGAAGGAAACCGACACGTCCTATACGGACTGGCTGCGGGAGCGAAAAGACGACGTGACCGAGGACCAGCGCCTTGCGATCGAGCAGCGGCGCGAACAGTTGCGCAAGGACGGTATCGTCTCAGAATCCTATCGCCGCGTCGCTGTCGCCGACGCTCTGGGAATTCTGGCTGGTGCGGGGAGCCACGATGAAACCGGCCGGAATGAGCACAAAGCCGGATGAGACTTGGGCAGGCCAGGTTTGTTGGAATGGTTGAGTGTCGAACCGGTCGCAGTCAAAGGCTCGGCGCATTCAAGACCCGCAATGAACCGCCTCGTTATCGCACAACGCCGTTGCGGCCGGAACGGTGAGCGATGCAATCGCCCCGCCCGCAGGAGACCTCCCAATCTCGAGCCTCCCGCCATGGGCGACCGCAATTGCCTTGATCATGGAAAGACCAAAACCTGTGCCACCGCTTGAACGCGACCGGGAGGGTTCTCCCCGCCAGAACAGGTCTATCGTAGCACTTGGCTGCTGAGCGTCGCCTCCCGACCCTTTGGAGGCGAATATGGCTTTGGGCAAGTTTGCCCAAAGCTGTCGCTTTCGAGTGTCGGTATCCGCTTGGATAGGTGAGATATTCTTAGACGCCGAAGGTCACGAGGCCACGTTCGTCGATCGTCCATGATGGGTTCCAAGCGATCTCCCAGGCGTGTCCATCTGGATCGCCGACATAGCCGCGGAAACCACCATGCGGCGGAGCGTCGCCCTTACGGAGAAGCGTCCCTCCCGCTTCGACGAGACGTTGAATGACCACATCGACATCAGACTGATCCGCAACGTTGTGACCGAGACAGAACGGCGAAGGAACCGGCTGGTTTAGCCGCCGCATATCGTTGTCGAGACCTGGATTCAGCCAGGTTCCCAGCATGAGCCCATTCATCTGGTAGAAAAGGATGTCGTCATTCTCGAAGATGGGAGCCCAACCGAAGCCGCCGACGTAGAACTGCCGTGATCGTACAAGCGACGCTACGCCGAGCGTGATGACAGAAATCTGTTGCTGCATATTCCAAGCCCTTTGGTTCATCCGTGCAACATTGCATCGAATGTTCAAGGTCTTGGGCCGTCACCGCAACGACGGAAGGACCCGCTCTCGCGGGGGCCGGGCCAACCGCACCGACCTAACCTGTTTCAGACGCGATAATGCTGCAACATTTCTCGGTGGAGTGCAAGCAACCGGGCGGCAGCTCGATCGGCATGTCGCCCGAGAGCGGACGGTATGAAACGTGCAGTCCTGGAACGAGCTTGAACAGAGCTTGACCTAACCACGCCGATTAGAGAAGCGCTGTCACTCACGAAAACGCCATCCTTCCCTGGATCGATCCTCTGAGAATGGTCAACGGTGTGCGCAATTCATGTGCCACGGCCATATTGTTGAATTGCAGCCGGCCTTCCATCCGCTCAAGACTGGTCGCCAGTTCGTCGTGGCAATTTGCGTCGATGTGTGAGCGCAATTGCTGCCGAGATGATCGCGAATTGGCTTTTGCCAAGCGTCGAATTCCGGCCCGTGCGGAATCCTGTGCCCAAAGGCCAGGTCGAATGTTTCGGAGCGCCTCGACCAATAGTCGCGGATTTCTTCCTTCAGATTGAAATTGGTCTGCGTCATGCATTGCTGCCGAGAAACTGGATATGATGGCGGCCATGATGCGGCGAGCGCTCGACAAAGGCCCGCACCCCGAAGACCTCGGAAATCAACTCCTCCGTCAGGACATCCTCCGGCGCGCCAGCGGCCACGACTTGCCCGCGGCTGAGAACGGCGATCGTATCGCAAAACATCGATGCCAGATTGAGATCATGCAGCGCGATGATGCTGGTGATCGGCAGTTTCGTCACCAGTGATAGGATTTCGAGTTGGTGCTGGATATCCAGATGATTGGTCGGCTCGTCGAGCAGAAGCTCGCTCGGTGTCTGCGCGAGTGCTCGGGCGATGTGCACCCGCTGGCGCTCGCCGCCCGAGAGGGTGTGCCACAGTTGACCCGCTTTGTGCGCCATTCCGACATGAGCGAGGGCATCGTTGACAGCATGATCGTCGGTACTGCTCCAGGGGCTCAGCGCCCCCCGATGCGGCGTGCGGCCAAGCCTGACAACTTCAAGAACGGTAACCTGCGCCTCCGTCGTCGCCTGCTGTTCGACAAAGGCGATCCGCCTGGCGATATCCAGCCGGCTCATCGAGCCGATATCGACATCCCCAAGGGAAATCACGCCGCTGCGAACCTTCCGCAACCGGCATATCAAACGAAGCAGGCTGGATTTCCCAGACCCGTTCGGGCCGAGAAGACCGAGTGTGCGACCCGGAGAGACGTCCAGACTGATGCCGTCGACGACAAGGACGCCGGCCGTCGCCCAGTGCACATCTTGGACCGAAATGCTCATACGGGTCTCCTCGCCTTGCAAAGGATCAAGGCAAATGCGGGGGCGCCGAACAGGGCAGTCACGACCCCGATGGGCAAGATTTGCTGCGGGATGATGATCCGCGAAACGATATCCGCCACGACCATGAAGATGGCGCCGATCATTGCTGTTGCGGGCAGAAGGCGAATATGACCCGGTCCGACCAGGAAGCGCGCTGCGTGGGGGATGACGAGGCCGACAAAGCCGATCGAGCCGACAATGCTGACCATGGTTGCAGTCAAAAGTGCCGTGACACCCAGAAGGACAATGCGGACCCGGGCAACAGGAATGCCGAGTGCTGCGGCAGCATCGGTGCCGAACGTAAACGCGTCGAGCGCGCGCGCATAGAACATGCACAGCACAAAGCCCATGATCGCCACCGGTCCTGCCAGGTAGACATCGGGCCAGCGCACACCGGAAAGACTGCCAAGCAGCCAGAACATCACGCCGCGCGCCTGTTCGGCATTGGCTGACGTGGTGACGATATAGGAGGTCAGTGCGTTGAACAGCTGTGACCCCGCCACCCCGGCAAGAATGATCCGGTCAGCCCCTCCCCCTGCCCCGGTGGCGAGCAGAGACACGAATAGAAAAGCAATCACCGCACCGATAAACGCCCCGGCAGACAATGTTAAAACACCATAACCAAGACCGAGGATCATCACCGCAACGGCGCCTGTCGATGCACCGGCGGAAACCCCCAGAACGTATGGCTCCGCCAGCGGATTGCGCAGCAGGGCCTGCAGGATCGCGCCAGAAAGCGCTAGCGCAACGCCCGAACTCGCCGCAACCAGCGCCCGGCTCAGACGGTAGTCCCAGATGATGCCCTCATGAATGCGGCTCAGCTCGAACCCGGTTCCGAACAGGCGGTTGCCGACTGCTTTGACAGTCGTACCGATCGGAATGGAGATTTCACCGATTGACACCGCAAGGCTGACGGCAAAACCCAACACAAGGATGGAAAGAATGCAGAGCGCGGCAAGCGCTCCCCATCCCTGCCGGGTCATCAGACCTTGGCTCATTTCGCCAGACCGAACGACTTGATGCCGGCAGCAAGAATTTCAAGACCGTCGATCGTTCGAATGGTCGGGTTCATCGACTGCGCGTCCATCTCGACGAAATGCTTGTTCTTGACGGCGTCAAGCTGGCTGGTAACCGGATCCTTTTCGAGGAAGTCGATCTTGACCTTCGGATCGTCAGCCGAATACCGGCGGCGATCCATCGTCGCAATGACGATCACCGCAGGATTGGCCTGGGCGATCGTTTCCCAGCCCACCAGCGGCCACTCCTCTTCGGTGGTGACGACATTCTTTGCGCCAAGCGTCTTCAGGATATAGGCCGGCGCGCTGTTCTTGCCGGCGATAAAGGCATCGCCTTGCACTTCCTTGCTGGAGAACCAGAACGCGATCGGCAGGTCTTTGCTCGATCCGCCAAGCGATGCAACCGCATCAGCCTCGCGCTTTTTCAAGGTGGCGATCAATGCATCGCCGCGATCCTGAATATCAAAGATCTGCGCTAACTCACTGATTTCATGATAGATCAGGCCCATCGTGAAGAGTTCCTTGCGCACGCCGTCGCCGCCATCGGTGTTGACCTTGGCCACGCAATCGGCGGGAGAAACATAGGTCTTGATACCCAGCTCTGCAAACTGCTCGCGCTTGCCGACAGATCCTTGCGTGCCGACATGCCATTCGAACTCGGCTGCGACCAGATCCGGCTCCTGGCCGGCGACGGATTCGAAGCTTGGATCATTGTCGGCCAAGCGCTTGATCGATTTGTTGACCGCCGCATAGGCCGGCAATACCGGCCCAACCCAGACGGCCGTTCCGACGATTTTGTCGGCAAGCCCGAGCGAATAGAGGATTTCGGTCATGCCCTGACCGATGGAAACCGTCTTTCCTGGCGCCTTTTCAAAGGTGACCGGTTGGCCGCAATTGGTAATCGTCAGCGGATAGGTGGTCGATGCGGCATTGGATTGCGGGGCAAGGGCGGCTGCCGAAAGCGCCGCCATAGAAAACAAGACAGCGCGCGAAACGTAGCGATTCATGAAGATCCTCGTATTAAGAGTCTGGCAAGTGCCCGTCCGGGCCTGACCAGCGATAGGTGAAAAGGTAGCCGGCATGCGGCAGAGCAAACGGCAAAACATGCAAGACACATGCGGTCACGGCTCATGCGCCGCAGAGAACTAACAATGCCGGTGTGCTACGCGGGGGAGGGAAATTGAAGGCGCTACGCCAATGGAAACGTCGAAAATCGTCATCTCATGCTCCTCTCCGGACAACCCCGTCCGGGATGGTGGACACTGTTTTGACGGCAGGTCTCCTGGCTCGCGAATGTGCACCGAATATCTGCCTTCCCGCACCTCGGTACAGTGGCATGACCATCCCGAAGGAGGTCACAAGGATATATCGGCAATCCGCTTACAGTTGCGGGGGCAGCCACGGTTTTGGCCCCATATAGGTCATCCGCACCGTGTTCCCTATTAATCCCGTCGGGAGTCATCCCTCCGGAAACCGTCCCGATCACTTAGAGGACGCATGATCTCGCCGTCAAGAATTCGTTTGTTGGCGGCCAGGACATTTCTCAGGACTGTTGGTGAGCGTCCGCAATCAAGGCGTGCAATTGGGGTTCCAATCCAAGCCGATAGTCGGCGGCGATTGGTGGACGTACTCAGGACCCGGGAGGACAGGATAGAGCGATCTTCAAAGCTCTTTTCCCTGATCGGCTCTGGCAAACTCTCGGTCGAAATCGCTGCGGTCTTTCCTCTGTCAGAAGGCGCGTCGGCTCATCGTCTGCTGCAGGAGAGATCCGCGATCGGGAAGATACTTCTTTGCGTCGCGGAGAGCTGAGACAGCTGTTGCCAATGCCCGCACGCTTTCCGGTGCCTTCTGCCTTTTGCGGCCGGTATCAGTGAAAATGGCTGTTCTCAGCGTTGAGAACAGCCATTTTCGTGAATTGTCGAATGACTTGCCGAAATCCATTCGTGTCGATGGGGTTGATTTAGACGGACCGTGTGAGGCCACCGTCGACACGAATATTCTGCCCGGTGATATACCCTGCCCCATCCGAGGCCAGGAATGCGATCGTTGCCGCAATTTCCTCGCTCTTGCCGTATCGCTGCATCGGCACATTATTCCGTCGCGCGTCCGTCGCGGGCAGGCTGTCGATCCATCCCGGAAGGACGTTGTTGATCCTGATATTGTCCTTGGCGTAGGTGTCCGCGAAAATCTTCGTGTAGGCGGCAAGACCGGCCCGGAATACGGCCGATGTGGGGAACATTTCGGATGGCTCGAACGCCCATGCGGTCGAGATGTTGATGATGGAGCCGGATTGCTGTTTCTGCATGACCGGTGTGACGAGCCGAACCGCGCGGACAACGTTGAGCAGGTAGGTGTCCAAGCCCTTGTGCCAATCGTCATCGGATATATCGAGGATCGGTGCGCGGCGACCGTGGCCCGCGCTGTTGACGAGCACATCAATACGGCCCCAGTTGGAGATGGCCAAATCAACCAGTCTCTTCAAATCTTCATTAGATTGATTGGATCCGGTTATGCCGACGCCTCCCAGTTCGGCTGCGAGTTTTTCGCCTTTACCGGACGACGACAGAATTGCCACTTTGTAACCGTCCGTAGCGAGCTTACGGGCGGCTTCAGCCCCCATGCCGCTACCGCCCGCCGTGATGACCGCGATCTTTTCATTTGCCATTTGATGTCCCTTCAAAAGCGCTATGCCGATTCCGGTAAGTTGACACAGGAGGAAGCAGAAGACTAAGCAGAAAGATATAGTCCTGCCTGTAGGAAAACTATTGAATGCTTGGCGCACGCGGACCTTACCGTTACCCACCTCTCAATGCGCTTCGGATGTTTGAGAGCGCTGCGCGGCATTTGAATTTTCGGGTCGCTTCAGAAGAGCTTTGCGTCACTCAAGGTGCCGTCGCCCAGCAGGTGCGGGCGCTTGAGGATTCGCTCGGCGTTAAGCTGTTCGACCGGCTTCCCCGGACACTCGCTTTGACCGAGGCCGGACAGCGCTACCTCAAGCCAGTTCAACGTGCACTATCGATGATTGCCGATGCGACGCAAGAATTGAAACCCCAGAACACAGTCATCACAATCAGTGTGACACATTCTTTCGCAACGAAATGGCTCATTCCACGTCTTGGCCGCTTCTCCGAGGCCAACCCTGACATTGAAGTTCAGGTGCTGGCAACAAACAATCTGGCAAACTTTCAAAGTGATGGTGTTGATATCGCCGTTCGCCAAACGAAACCGCCCTTTGGAGCGGGTTTGCAGGGTGACCTGCTGTTTCCAGTAAAACTTTTTGCGGTATGCAGTCCGTCCCTCAAAGCAGCAGGAAAACCACTCGGGACAGTTCAGGATTTACCGCAGCATGTCCTTTTGCATGACGCACATGGCATGTGGCCGGTATTTCTGGAGCACGCCGGCGTCCCCACGGACGTAAACACCCTGAAGTCGGTGAAGTTTTCTTATGCCTCCCTGGCGATTGATGCCGCTGTTGCCGGACAGGGTATTGCGTTGGCGAGCGAACCCTTGATCGAGGACGATCTTGCGAGCGGCCGCTTGTGCAGTCCCTTCGATGTGAACATGGCTGACGAACTTGGATTCTATCTGGTATATCCGCGCATGCCACGCAATTCTGACAACGTCAAATGCATGCGTGATTGGCTTCTAACACAAAACGCCTCGCCGCGCCGGAACCTGCCGGTTTGACCCAGCCGACAAAGGAAGAGGGAGATGAAGACGGCCACAATACCGGATTGGGATGATATCGTCGCTTTCAGATTGCATTGAAGCCACCGCTCAAGCATCGTTCGGTACGGCTATAGGCGCGCACCATGGCGATCATCGGCAATGGTGCCCAGGCGGAATTTCAGGCTCTGGCCTTCAAGGCGGTCTGCGGCATCGACCATGTGCAACTCTATGACATCGATCCGATGGCAACCGCAAAGACCACCCGTAACCTTTCCCACTCCGGTTTGAAGGTGACCGCCTGCACCTCATCGCAAGCCGCGATTGAGGGCGCCGGTATTATTACCACCTGCACGGCCGACAAGCAGCTCGCCACGATCCTAACCGATAACATGATCGGCGCCGGCATCCACATCAACGCCGTCGGTGGCGATTGCCCCGGCAAGACCGAGCTACATCACGACATCCTGCAGCGCGCCGACACTTTTGTCGAATATACCGCTCAGACGCGTATCGAGGGGGAGATCCAGCAAATGCCGCCGGAATATCCTGTCACGGAGATGTGGAAGGTGGTCACCGGCCAGGCTACCGGCCGCCGGGATGCCAGGCAGATCACACTTTTCGATAGCGTCGGGTTTGCCATCGAGGATTTTTCGGCGCTCCGTTATGTCAGGGGCAAATTGGCTGGAACGGGCTTGTACCAGGACCTCGACATGATCGCCGATCCCGACGAGCCGCGTGACCTTTTCGGCATGCTGCAGCGATCCGAGAAAATATAGGGCGGGACGAAACACTTGCGCGCCGCTGTTCACCACATCCATCTAGGCTGAGGGAGCGTCTCATCGCTTCACCCAAATGCCACGACAAAAAAGGAACCCGCAACCAGTTCGGGTTCCTTTTATTTTTTCACTAGATGGAAAACCTGTCCGCGCGAAACCCGACCCTGGAATCGTGTCCGCTCTTTCCGGCTTACTGCCTGTTGATGCCATCCTTAAAATATGGCGTCATCTCTGACGAATTGTCGGCGCGATGGCGTAGTTCCGTTTCAATCTGCTCAAGTGCCAGGTCCAGGCAATAAACAGTTTGATCGGCATCGAGCAGAGCGGCGCTCTCCCTTGCAAAGACGATAAGCCGCGTAATAGCGTGGAATTCCTCGATCTCGCCCTCGGCGGAGTTGTCCCGGCCGCTGAACGGTATAGTGGCAAATGCTGCTGTCATTTCTAGCTCCGCAATGATCGTGCAGCAATAGTAACTGCAACCACCGGAAACCGCGCGTGACACAAGCGTGACACAGCTCAAGATAGTTCGCCCGGCACTTTCGCCGTGGAGTGTTGTTTCACCATTTCGTTCCAAAGGGTAGTCCGCTGGAACCGCCAACCGGTTTCAGCTGCGGCCCGAACACCGCTGCAATGTGCCATGACTTTCAACAATTCGAGCGCATCGGCGCGCTTCTGGTTGATCGAAAATGCCCTCAGCGCCTGTCTAATGGCAGGCGTCCTGCTCGCATCGATAAAGTCGGCAAGCGCGATGATTGACCGCCATGTCCGATCTTTGAAAAAGATTGAGGTGGCGATCGCATTCAGCTGGCAGGCTTCTTGGCCGCTGACAACATGGTGTTCCGCCAGCGCATCGATTGTCGCGGAAACGTTGACCAACGGCTCGCTCAGTGGCAGCCAACCCAGCTCGGCCGGTCCGTGCAACTGCGCCACATCGGAATCGTCGACGCGGATTCCCGTTGCATATTCGTGGAAAATCTTGCCGACGCCGATCATACCGAATGCGTGGCATTCAGCGGCTCTCAACGCCCCCATGCTCGCTGCCCCGAGTACAGTCACACCAGCGCTTAGCGCAAAGAGGATTTCCTTGTGCCATACCGGCGCGGTATATTCAAAATCGCCATCCACAATTCCAATGACGGTGGCGCCATCCTCCACCGACTGGAAGATATCCCCCTGCACAGCCGGGTCGCGGACAAGAATATCGCCTGCCCATTGATGCGCATTCGGCAGCGTTGGGCCAACGTGAAGGATTTTCATCCGAACGATCCCCTGGCGAGCGCTCTGGAGCCGTACCGTTGTGCGCGGGCACCTTCCGGGTTTTCCAGCGCCGGTGCCAACACTTTTGCCACAGCAAATGGCCAGGAGGGATCGGATAGGGACACGGCGATGACCGGCCCCAACCCCTTTTCCCTGAACACCTCGATAGTTTCGCTGAGACTGTCCCCCGCCAGATCGGCAAAATTCTGCAAATGAAGCGTTCTCTGATCCGCACTCAGCAGGCTGCGCGTCTCCTCGGCCAACGTCTGGCGGTAAACCGACGAATAGATGTCGTCCCGAGCGCCGCTGATATAGGTCATGCGCGATTGGGCTGCTTCGGTTATCGCCCGAATTATGGCCCCTCGAGTGGAAGGATGTGTCCCGGCCCCATAGTTCACATCGACAAACCGCGGGCGCTGTGAGGACAAGACTTCGCTGGGCGCTACAAGGGCCGTGAATGAGGGAACGCTGACATCACTGGTCATGTCGAACATGCGCAATACAAGCCCGGCTTTCTCGATACGGGCGGTCAGTGATGATATTTCCCGGCAGCCAAGAGATTTGGGGTCAAAACACGACGCCTGCCGGGCCCTGATGCTGGACACCTGCCACAGGACATAGGCATCCCGCTCGATCCGTTCATTCAGGCCGTGGAATATCGCTTCGTCCAGCGTGTTTCCCGATGCCAGGCCATCGGATGATTGCCAGTATCTGCGTGCCCTCACCGTGCGATCGAGAGTTGCGGCTTCAAACGGTACGTAGACCGTTTCCCCAGTCAGAAGATCACGGCCGGCAATCCAGGGGATATCCTCTTCCTCACGGATGGCCGACTGACCGGTGGCGATCAGGCAGGGGAGTGCATCAACGCGCTTTCCGCTGGCCCTGAGGGAACCAGCGGAAGCACACGTAACATCGCAATACGGTTGGGATGCAACGACGCGCTCCAGTGCCTCCATGACCGCAGATATCCGTGCGTCTTCGTCAGTCAGGCCTTTTCCCTGTGCAACAACGATTGATTTCGCATTGGGAGCGTAGGCGCACCAGACAGGAATACCGACCCGGTCAAGACCCGTGTGGCGCGCCACACGGGTAATGCCGAATTCTGGAAGGAAGGATGAGACCCTATCGTAAGTCTCTGCCGGGCCGCACGCCCTATCCTGCCATTCCGTTTTCTCCAACATCAGGTGTCGAAGAGACCGGCCGATACGGAAGCGGCGGACGATACTGCCACAGCAAAATCGACATCCTTGATGACAACACCGCCGGAGGCACGCAGTTGGCTTGCAGCAGCGAGCGATCCCGTGACATTGGTGAGCGGTGCAAGTGTCCCAGCGGCCACGTCGGCGATATAGAGTTTTGGGTCTCCCGGAAAACCGATAACAACCACCTTCGACATTTCACCTCTCCTTTTGTTGAACTCTCAGTATCCGGCCTTCAACAGGCCCTCCCGATACATTTCTTTTTGCCAGTGCTCCTTGATCGGCACCACTTCTAGCCATTTCTGCAGGTCAAACTGAGGATTGGCCTCCCTGTCCTTTCGGCGATAATGGTTGGCGCGCTTGGTATCGCCAAGCATGGCGCAGCTCGCGGCCAGCAGCCTGTAGGCGGATGCCTGGTTGGACATATTCTGGATTCGCGAAACAGCCTTGTCGAACGAACCGACGAAATAACTCGCACCGGCAGCGCACCAGAAATATTCATCCGGTCCAAGCGGGTTGAGCGAGATGGCCCGCTCGATCTTTTCAAGGCCTTCCTTGGGACGCGACGCGTGAACGAGCGTATCGGCGAAACTATAGACGGCATCGGCATAATGCGGACTGAGTTCTTCCGCGCGGGCAAGCGCCTCAATGCTTTCGTCAATTTTGCCCAGATAAAGCTTGGCCATGCCGAGCTCTTTATAGCCATAGGCGATGTCGGGATTACGTTCGATTGCCAAGCGCGCACTGTTCTCTGCTTTGCGAAGCAGATCCGGATCTCCGCGCGCGGTCAAAACCCATTCGATGGAATAGGTTTTGGCGATGCCGCTAAATGCGTGGGAGAAATCGGCATTGTGCTGCAAGGCTTCGCGAAATGCCTTTCGAGCACCGCGCACCGAAGGCAGGGTCAGCCTGCTCATCTGCTGCACGCCAGCGAGATACCGCTGATAGGCGCCGGGATGGAATTCGTAATCGACAAGGGCGCGCTCGTTGCGCTTCAACTCAGAAAGGATCCGGTCCGTCACCATCTCCGCCAGTGCCTTGCGATGGGATGAAAGTAGCCCCCGGGCGATATCAAAACGCTCCGCGTAAATCACATTGTCAGATGGGACGAAGATGATCTGAACATAGAGACCGTCGCCGGTCAGCTTCGTATCCACCACATAGGAAATATCGTACTGCTCCAGCAGGAAGAGTTTGTCGTCGCTGGCCCGGATACGCTCTGCCGTATAGGGCGCGACTATCGACAGGCCGCGGAGCGTACAAAGTGCGATGGCAACATCGTCAATCAGGGCACTGGCTGTCGGAATATCCAAGTTTGCGGAATGTATTCCAACAGGCGGCAAAAGTGCCACGCGCGGAAGTTTCGACAGATGCAATGGATTTTCGGCACCTGACCTGGCCGGCGGCACCAGTTCATTTTCCCGCTCCACCGGTCGTTCGATCACTGTTAGACGTGGGCCCATCGACAGTGTGTCGCGGACTTGTTGATCGTCGGGCAAGCGTTCCAGAAGAAAGAAAGCCGCCTGCCGTGACGCAGCAATCTCAACGGCCGTTGACACATCCGATGATGTTTCAAGCAGCCGGGCACGCAGAATTTCAAGCTGTCTCTGACGCTGCTCTTTCAACCAGCGGCTGGCGGATCCTTCAGCCTCGTCCAGTTCCGGAAGAAATGTCCGGCTCATCAGATCGACAAGAGCCGACAGTGGCGCAGCCGCACCGGTCGTCTCCAGTATATCCGTGTCACACACGAGATGGGCACGATTAAGAGAAAGGTGGGATGCCGAAAACCTCAGAAGCGCACTATCAGCAGCGCGCAAGCGGGAAATCAGCTTTCTGAGATTGGTAAAGGCAAGTGCACGATCGTCGTTGCCCCACAGAAATTCGGCTGCTTCGTCGCGGCTGATCTCCGCAGATGTGCCGATGGCGAGATACGCCACCAGCAAGAGCCCCTTTCGAGGAAATTTGCACTCGCGCCCTGCAGCATCAAGCAGGCGTAACCCACCGAACGTCTGCAGCAACATAGGATTCATCGCGGCGTTGCAGGCAAATCATGCTCCGGATCGGCGGCGTGACTGACGAAATCATCCGAGTCAGCCAGAGCTTTTGCAAGCGTAACGATGCTTTGACGGACCCGCTTGTCCTTGATCGACGTGAAGGCGTGATTGAGGGTGATGCCGTCGCGCGAAAGAAGGAACGTCCCCATCTCGTCGACTTCGCGGGCAAGCCCGTCCGGCTCGGAGACCGGCTGATCTTCGAAAAAGTAGCTCACCGGCACACTGAGCACGCCTGCAGCCACCATCAATTTGCTGGCACTGATACGGTTCGTGCCCTTTTCATACTTTTGAATCTGCTGGAAGGTAATGCCCAGGCGGGCGCCAAGCTTTTCCTGGCTCAACCCCAGCACAAGGCGGCGCGACCTCAAACGATTGCCGACATGAATATCGATTTGGTGAGGTGCGTTCTTTACCAAGTGCCATACTCCAGTAGATGTTCCGGCTCAATCATGCGTTGATCTCAATTAGAATGACAATTTCTCTGAAAAATGCAACACACGCTTGGTATCCAGCACCCTCGATAATGGGCGAAGACCGCATAAACGTGATACTTTTCGGCACGGCTCACAAAGCCGACATCCGTGAGACAGACGCGGGATCGAAAACGGGCATGTCGAACCCGCACCACTGCCGGCCGCAATGACTTGGCAGAATGACTTGACAGTTCGTCTCTTCGATCCGCCGTCCGATCTCAGCAGCACTGCCGCTCAAAGACCGTGCTAACCCATCGAAAGTTTGGCTGAAACACCGAGCGCCACCCTCGCCTAACAACGCCGGCGGACCATGTAATGGCCGAGGCCGGTCAGGCTGCCTTTTTCTGCTTTTTTGGAGCTGTTTCCCGTGCTTGCAGTATGGCCATCCCGATAAGATAGGACAATGTGTAGTCCGAATTTGCATCACTCAAGATTTTCGCACTCTCCAGTAAGTCCATAATTGCATCAGGCATATTAGACTCCCCTGTTGGAATATCCAGACTGCTCCTGAATGGTTAACGGAACGTTTCGAATCGCCTGCCAACGGTTGCAGATCATTGATGAACACGCCACCGCTTCAGCGCCCGATGACGGTCCACCTTGATCGCCTGTGGCCGCTCCCGGCAAGGCACGAACGGATTTTTAATCGCTGTGTCCTACAACCCAAGTGAATATCGGGGAGCGGCAGGATGCCGAAGCGGATGGATATCGCGACTAAACAGGCAATCGCACTTTCAGTGGTCATCCCCTGCTACAATGAACTGGATGGTATGGGAGAACTGCACCGGCGCGTTACGGCTGCCTGTGACGCACACGTTGGCACGTCTTATGAGATCGTTCTCGTGATTGATGGCGCGACCGACGGCACGCGTGAGGCCATTATCGAACTTGCCACACATGATCCCCACGTTGTTGCCGTCGATCTTTCGCGCAACTATGGTCACCAGGTTGCGCTCAGCGCCGGACTGGAGCTTTGCCGCGGCCAGAGGGTTTTTATTCTGGATGCCGATCTGCAGGACCCGCCGGAACTCCTCGGGCCGATGATGACACGGATGGACGAGGGATTCGATGTCGTCTACGGCCAGAGGCTGATGCGCGAAGGCGAAAGCCTTTTCAAGAGGTCATCCGCAACGCTGTTCTACCGGCTGCTCAGGCGAATGGTCGATATCGATATTGCCGCCGATGCCGGAGATTTCCGGCTGATGAGCCGCCGTGCGGTCGATCATCTCAACGCCATGCCGGAGCGCTACCGTTTCATCCGCGGCATGGTCACCTGGATCGGTTTGAAGCAGACCGCCTTTCACTATCACCGGCAGGCGCGTTTCGCCGGCACAACGCATTATCCACTGCGCAAGATGATCCTGCTGGCAATGGATGCGATGACCAGCTTTTCGATTGTACCACTACGCTTTGCGTCCCATCTTGGCATGGTCTTCGGCGCGATTGGTCTGTTGGCCTTGGGCTACACCATCGTGTCGTGGATCGATGGCAATGTCATACCCGGCTGGACGAGTCTTGCAGCGATTGTCCTGATACTGGGCAGCGTTCAACTGCTCGTGCTGGGTATCTTTGGTGAATATCTTGGCCGCATGTACATGGAGACAAAAAGGCGGCCGCTTTATATTGTCAATGAGATTGTCTGCTGCGATCCCGCCGTAGAAGACGCGGGTTCTCACGTGCATCGCCTTCAGGCTATGGCCAGAGGAGCGTCGCGTGCTTGAGGCTGAATTCGACAAGTTTGCTGCGGAATACGAACAGGAACACGCCGCCAGCATTCGGTTGAGCGGAGAAACGCCGGCCTTTTTTGCGAAATACAAGATTGCCGATGTCGCGGCGGTCTTGGCAAAGCGCGGTGAGAACCCGCTGCTGATACTCGACTTCGGTGCAGGGGTTGGAAACTCGCTCGGCCCCATGCGCGCGGCCTTTCCCGAAAGTGAGATCGTCCTTTTGGACCCGTCGTCGCAGTCGCTCGATATTGCCCGCAACCGCTTTCCGGGCCAGGCGCATTGCCAGCCCTTTGACGGCCAGACCATTCCTTATGCCGATGGCCATTTCGATCTCGTTTTTACGGCCTGCGTCTTCCATCATATCCCCGAGGAACTCCATACCGGCCTCCTGAGTGAGATTGGCCGGGTGATGAAACCGGGCGGAAGCTTCTTTCTGTTCGAGCACAACCCCTGGAATCCTCTGACGCTGCATGCGGTGCGAAACTGCAGCTTTGATAAGAATGCTGTCCTGATCAACGCGAACCAGATGAACAGCCGGATGGCCGTTGCCGGTCTTTCCCGGAGAAAGACCGTTTATCGCCTGTTTTTCCCCCGGTTCCTCGCCAAGCTGCGGCCGCTGGAGCGTTACCTCACCAAAGTTCCGATGGGAGCCCAGTATTTTGTTCACGCAGTCAAACCGAACCCTTGAGACTGGGCGTCTCCTGCGGTTCGCGGCTGTCGGGCTGCTCAATACCGCGCTCGGATATACGATCATACTCACCGGGCTCACGCTGGGCTACGACGATATCCTGTCCAATATACTTGGCTATGCCGGGGGCTTGATGCTCGGCTTCGTTCTCAATCGCCGCTGGACATTTTCAGATGCGATACACTTGCGCAAAGGCGCCGTGCTGCGATACGCAGCGAGTTTTGCCGTCGCCTATGGCGCCAATCTGACGGTTGTTTTGATCGCCCTTTCCTTCGGCCTCAGCAACAATCCCTGGGTGCATCTGGCCGGCATCGGTGTCTATTCGGCTCTCTTTTATCTCGCGAGTTCATGGTTCGTTTTCGTCTCTGAGCCAGGACGCGGGAATGCAGACAACAGTGTATTGTGAGACCGGGTAATGTCCACGACGGAAATGAATACAGATAAAGCTATCCCGCAGGAACCAAGCTGCCGCCATGATGTGCTTTCGGCCACGGAACAATGCCGGCGGATCCGGCTGGTGCTCTGCCTGTCCATGGCGCTGATCATCACGGCCCATCTTTGCTTCGCCTCAGCGGAGCTTTTGAAAGACCCGGACAACTGGTGGCAGGTCAAAGTCGGGCTCGACATATTGGCAAGCCGGACCTTCCCGGTCGTCGATAATTACTCCTATACCTTTGCGGGTCAGCCGTGGATCGCCAAGGAATGGCTTGGGCAGATACTGCTAGCAACCGGCTACAACGCCTTTGGCTGGAGCGGTGTGCTCTTTGTTACGATTTCGGCTGTTGCGTCGATGATATTCATTTTAACCTGGTATCTAAGTGCAGCTTTGAAGCCGATGGTCACGATTGCCACTGTCCTGGCGATCACCGTTCTGGCCGGATCGGTTTACAATGCGCGGCCGCTCATCTTTAGCCTGCCGATTATCGTTTTGTGGACGGCCGTGCTGTTTCGCGCCGCGCGGGATCGTCAGTCACCGCCGTTCTGGTTGCTCACTTTCATCGTTCTTTGGGCTAATCTGCACGCAACGTTTACATTCGGCTTCGTCATCGCGGCCTTCGCAGGGTTGGATTTTGTTTCCCGCGTACGCTTGTCGCAACCAAAACTTCTCGCGAAATGGATCGCATTCGGCCTTCTTTGCCCATTGGTCAGCATGATCAACCCATATGGCCTGCAGGCTATCCTTGCGACCTTCACGGTAGCTTCTGGCAATGAGGCAGTCCCCTTGATAATGGAGTGGAACCCTTTCAATGCCAGAACGGATCATTTTTCCGAGATTGCGCTCCTAACCGTCGTCGCTGCTTTGTTGGTAACGGGTACCCGCATCCGCTGGACCTACGCCGCCTTTTTCGTTTTCACGCTGCATCTTTTTCTAGCCTATTCGCGTTTTCAGTACCTCTGGCTGCTTTTAGCACCGATCGTCCTGGCTGCCGACATTGCGCAACAGTTTCCGGGCCTGTCGATGCAAAAATGGATGACGGAGACCCACGATGCTCTGGAACAGGCCATTGTCAAATACGCTCGTCAGATGAGCGGTGCGATTGTGGCGGGCTGGTTTGCTGTCGCCATGATCTTTCTCAATTTTTCGGCTGCCACACCCAGTGACACGGTGTCCGCGTCGGGAGCACTTGCTTTCGCGAGGGCACATAATCTCTCAGGCAATGTGCTGAACTCCTATAATTTCGGGGGCACACTGATTTTTCATGGTATCAAGACCTACGTCGATGGCCGGACAGACCAGCTTTTTCTCGATGGTTTTTCGAATAGGGCGGCTGAAATGGGCACACCCGCCGGAAAGACCATCCTGCTGAAAGAGATTGATGAACGCGCCATCAAGTGGGCGCTTCTCACCGCTGACGACAGCCGCATTGCCTTCTTCAACGAACTTCCCGGTTGGCGCAAAGCCTATCAAGACAAGTTTGCCTTCGTTTACGTCAACGAGAATTGAGACGGGTCTCCACTGTGAAATAGGCGACCGCTCTACGGACGCCGGGCAGACGGAAGACGCAACCGGCAGGAAAACTTCCTGCCGCCGATCTCCTCAGGCGCGTTCCAGCGCGATCGCGATCCCCTGCCCGACCCCGATGCACATGGTCGAAAGCGAATAGCGCCCCCCGGTCAGCTTGAGTTCGAGTGCTGCCGTGCCGGTGATGCGGGCGCCGGACATGCCGAGCGGGTGGCCGAGTGCGATGGCGCCGCCGTTGCGATTGACGCGTGCATCGTTGTCGGCAATGCCGAGTTCACGTAGAACCGCGAGGCCCTGGCTGGCGAAGGCCTCGTTGAGCTCGATCACATCGAACTGGTCCTGCGTCATGCTAAGCCTGGCCATCAGCTTTCGCGATGCAGGCACGGGGCCGATGCCCATGACGCGTGGCGGCACGCCTGCAGCAGCGCCACCCATGATACGCGCAATCGGCGTCAGGCCGTGTTTCCGCACGGCGGCTTCGGAGGCAATGATCAGGGCCGCTGCACCATCGTTGACACCGGAGGCATTGCCTGCGGTAACGGTGCCGCCTTCCTTCTTGAACGGCGTGCCGAGCTTGGCAAGCGTTTCGATCGTCGTGGCGCGCGGATGTTCATCCCTGCCGACGACGATTGGGTCGCCCTTGCGCTGCGGGATGGTCACGGAGGTAATCTCCTGGGCGAGCCGTCCGTTTTCCTGGGCCACTGCCGCCTTGTTCTGCGAGCGAACAGCAAACGCATCCTGATCCTGGCGATTGACCTTGAATTCCTCGGCGACGTTCTCGCCGGTCTCGGGCATGGAATCGACACCGTATTGCTTTTTCATCAGAGGATTGATGAAGCGCCAGCCGATCGTCGTGTCGTGAACTTCGGCGGCGCGGGAAAAGGCGCTTTCGGCTTTCGGCATGACGAAAGGAGCACGCGACATGTTCTCGACCCCGCCGGCTATCATCAACTCCGCCTCGCCTGCACGAATGGCGCGGGCGGCCGCAATCACGGCGTCCATGCCGGAGCCGCAGAGCCGGTTGATCGTCGTGCCGGAGACCTCCAGCGGCAAGCCCGCAAGCAGCAGCGACATGCGCGCGACGTTGCGATTGTCCTCGCCCGCCTGGTTGGCACAGCCGAGAATGACGTCATCGACCGCTTGCCAATCAACGGCGGCGTTGCGCTGCATCAGGGCCTTGAGCGGAATGGCCCCCAGATCATCGGCGCGGACGGAGGAAAGCGCACCGCCGAAGCGGCCGATCGGGGTGCGAATATAGTCACAGATGTAAGCCTCGGCCATTTACGCAGCCTCCTTGCTGCCCTGATGGGCTTTCTTGGTGCGCGCATTGATGTCGCGCAGGGTTTGAAGCTCGATTTCCGTCGGAACCGGTGTGTCGATTACGGCTTGGGCAAACTTGATCGGCCAGCCACAGTTCTCGACGATCTGCTCGCGGGTCACGCCTTGATGGATCGACACGACGGTTAGTTCCTTGGTGACCGGATCCGGCTCAAGAATGCACAGGTCGGAGATGACGCGGGTTGGGCCCTTGGTCTTCATGCCCAATCGTTCGCGATGGTTACCGCCTTCACCATGCCCCATGGAGGTAATGAAGTTGAGCTTGTCGACGAAGCCGCGCTTGGAGAGCGCCATGGTGATGAAGATCTGGCCGCAATTGCTGGCGATCTCCGGAGCGCCGCCGCCGCCGGGCAGCCGCACTTTCGGATGGTCATAGGAACCGACAACGGTGGTGTTGAGGTTGGCAAACTTGTCGATCTGGGCACCACCGAGAAAGCCGGTGGTGATGCGTCCGCCCTGCAGCCAGTAGCGGAACATTTCCGGCACCGAGACCGTGAAAAGGGCTGTGTCGCACAGCTCGCCATCGCCGATCGATAGCGGCAAGACATCCGGCTTGGTGCCGACCGTACCGCTTTCATAGATCAACGTGATATCCGGCGCATGGGTGAGGCGCGCGACGTTGCAGGCGGCCGATGGGGCGCCGATGCCGACGAAGCAGACATCGTCATTAGTGAGCGCGCGCGAAGCGGCAATGGTCATCATTTCGGTGGGGGTGAAATCGCTCATCGGTGTCTCCTCACGCAGCCTTCTTCGCATGTTTGGCAAAGTCTTCCGGCTTGGCCTTCATGATGTTCTCCTCGATCCAGGCCTGGAACGTATCGCGGTCGCGGGCAATCTCGTCCCAGGCGATGTAGAAGGCGTTGGAGCGCGGATAATAGCCTTGCGCATAGGACGGGTAGGCACCGCCGGGCACCTCGACAACCGCAGTCATCGCCCAGGACGGCAGCACGACCGAGTTCGGCGATGGCGGGTTCAACTCATCTACGATCTCCTCGACTGTGACGATCGAGCGCTTGGCGCCAAGCACCGCTTCCTTCTGCACGCCGAGAATGCCTTCGATGAGCACATTGCCCTTCCGGTCGGCTCTGAGTGCATGGATGATCGTCACATCCGGGCGGATGGCAGGAACAGCCGCTAGCACTTCGCCGGTGAAGGGGCATGTCACCTGCTTGATATTCGGGTTTACTTTGGTGAGATCGGCGCCGATATAGCCGCGCAGCATGGCAAATGGCAGGTTTGCCGCCCCTGCCTCATAGGCATTGGCCATGGCGGCATGGGAATGTTCCTCGATCTCAAGCGGCCGTGGCCACTGGTTTTCGACGGCATCGCGAAAGCGGTGCAGCGAGCCGACACCGGGATTGCCGCCCCAGGAAAATTTCATCCCGCGGGCGGAACCTGCTCCGATCAGCTGGTCATAGAGGATGTCCGGCGTCATGCGGATCAGGAAAAGGTCCTTCTTGCCTTGCCGGATCACTTCATGACCGGCGGCATAGGGGATCAGATGGGTGAACCCCTCCATGGCAACGGTATCGCCGTCACGCACGTTTTCGGAAATGGCTTCCGCCAGCGACATCAATCGCGCCAAGGCATTCTCCTCCTGATCTGTCTTCCTGTCTGGTCGGCGCAAATAAGCGCTCGAATCCGTATCCCGTCAAATATTTCGTGCGGTATTTGATATTTGTTCGTATAACGCACATATTAGCTTGAATTGGGGGGGCTTTGGCATGCGGGAATCGGATTTTGTCAGCGGCTTTGCGCGCGGCCTAAAAGTCATCGAAGCCTTCGGAGAAACGCGGCCAAAGCTCACCATCGCCGAGACGGCCAAGCTGACGGAGCTCGACCGGGCAACGGTGCGCCGCTGCCTGCTGACGCTCGCCGATCTCGGTTACGCCGACTATGACGGCAAGTTCTTTGCGCTGACGCCGAAGGTGCTGCGGCTCGGCCATGCCTATCTGTCGGCGACACCGCTGCCGCTGATGATCCAGCCCCATCTTGACCAGCTCTCGGAAAAATCCGGCCAAAGCGCGTCGGCCTCCGTGCTGGACGGGACCGAGGTGGTCTACATCGCCCGCGCTTCGCAGAAGCGTGTGATGTCGATCAATCTCTCGCCGGGTTCGCGCCTGCCGGCCTATTGCGCGTCGATGGGGCGGGTACTTCTCGCCGCTCTGCCTGAAACCGAAGCTCGTGGTCTGCTGGATCGCTCTGAACTCAAAGCCAATACGCCATTGACGAAGACCGATCCGGACGTGCTGATGGAGGAACTTCGCCGCGTCCGCTTCGAAGGATACGCCGTTATCGACCAAGAGCTGGAACTCGGCCTCTGCTCCATCGCCGTCCCGGTGGAAAACGACCGCGGCCGCGTGGTCGCCGCCATCAATATCGGCGCGCCTGCGGCTCATGTGCCAGCTGCCGAGATGGTGGCCCGCTATCTGATTTTACTGAAAGAGACGCAAAGGGCACTGCGGCTGGTTTTACGTTAACCTCGCAGACCCGATGCTGGCGGGTTCCGCCAACCTTCTCACCGCCATCATTCACTGCGTAATCGGCACGTTGCCAAGCCTCGCCAACTGCGTTTCACCGGTATCGTCCATGGCATGGTATCGGTGACACTACGCCTGATATCCTGGTGCAGGTTGAGGCGGCAATACCGAGCGGCCGGCTCGATCCGGGCGTGAAAGCCTAGCGCCGGCGGAAGCCGCCACCCCAATGACGGCGGCATGCGTGTGAAGACGGGAACATATCAGCCGCGGGATCGACGCGGACCTGCGCCTCCACTTGGTCTATGTGATCGCAGAATGATTGATCGACTTTACGCTCGCCGCATACCCGCCCCCAAGTATTCAACTTTGGGTCACATTAGCACTCGGAATCGGAACAGCGGTCAAACGCTCTTTGTGGAATAATTGCGTCCACAAAGGCTGAAAATTCTTTTGACTGTTTCAAAAGTGCTATGTCTTCGCACTTCGGAACAGGATAAAAGAAGAGAGAAACAGCAGCATACGCGGATTTCTTAACGCTGCTTGGCTGGCCCCTGCAGACTGATCTCGATCACTTCGCCTTCGATTTCGCTGCACAGTGTCTCATATCCCCGGATGATCGCACTCTCGACATTCGGATCCTTCCTCAAGGAATTGAGCGTAGAGCTTGCATCGTGAAAAGCGGCGCAAAGACTGAGCAAGCTTGTATTCCTCACAGTGAGAAGCTGAAGCTGCCCGCGCAGGGCTGGCAACTTCAACATCAGCTTCCACAAACCCTTCTGCGCCGCGTCTGTCGGCATCGATCTGGTACCTTGTTTGGCCGAATATATACCCTAGAATTTTACCCGCTGCGCTGAGGTGGAGCGTCAACCGGTTAGCCAGATATGTATCCCCCTTTTCAGATCGGATGGCAGTACGGTCCGGTTACAATTGCGTCAGAGAGGACATCAAGTACGGCCGCAACATCGGCTCTGTTCGAGGAGGGAGCCAAAACGGCGAAGGGAAAATCGCTCAGAAATCCCAGTCATCGTCTTCGGTCGCCACGGCCTTGCCGATGACGTAGGACGAGCCGGAGCCGGAGAAGAAGTCGTGGTTCTCGTCGGCGTTCGGCGATAGCGCCGAGAGGATCGCCGGATTGACTTTGCAGGCCTCAGCCGGGAACAACGCCTCGTAGCCGAGATTCATCAGCGCCTTGTTGGCGTTATAGTGCAGGAACTTCTTGACGTCCTCGGTCAGGCCGACGCCGTCATAAAGGGTTTCCGTATATTTAGCCTCGTTATCATAAAGCTCGAATAGAAGTTCGTAGGCGAAGTCCTTGATCTCCTGCTGCTTTTCCGCATTCAACCGCTCCAGGCCCTTCTGGAACTTGTAGCCGATATAATAGCCGTGCACCGCCTCGTCGCGGATGATCAGGCGGATCATGTCAGCGGTGTTGGTCAACTTGGCCCGGCTCGACCAGAACATCGGCAGGTAGAAGCCGGAATAGAACAGGAAGCTTTCGAGGAAGACGCTGGCGACCTTTCGCTTCAGCGGATCGGGATTGCGGTACTGTTCGAGGATTAGCGCCGATTTGCGTTGCAGATGCTCGTTTTCCTCCGACCAGCGATAGGCGTCATCAACATCCGGCGTCGAGCAGAGCGTCGAGAAGATCGAAGAATAGGAACGGGCATGCACCGCTTCCATGAAGGAGATGTTGGAATAGACAGCTTCCTCGTGCTGCGTGATCGCATCCTCCATCAGTTTTGGCGCGCCGATGCTGGTCTGGATCGTATCCAGCAGGGTCAGTCCGGTGAAGACGCGGATCGTCAACTGCTGCTCTTCCGGCCGCAAGGTCGCCCAGGACGGAATGTCGTTGGAAAGCGGCACCTTTTCCGGCAGCCAGAAATTCCCGGTCAGCCGGTTCCAGACTTCAAGGTCCTTGTCGTCTTCGATGCGGTTCCAGTTAATGGCACGCACGCGCGAAACTGGCTTGATGGCGATGTTCATGGGAGTTTGATCCTTGGTCTTTATGTGTTTCGCACGATGGAAATGCCCCTCACCCTAGCCCTCTCCCGGGGACGACGGAGGTTGCCGCAGGTCCCTTCGCCCCGTTTACGGGGAGAAGATGCCCGACAGGTAGTATGAGGGGGCCTGCAATGCTTATAGACTGCACGACACGCAGCCCTGCACCTCGGTGCCGGACAACGCCATCTGGCGAAGGCGGATGTAATAGATCGTCTTGATCCCCTTCTTCCAGGCATAGATCTGTGCCTTGTTGATATCGCGCGTCGTTGCCGTATCGCGGAAGAACAGGGTCAGTGACAGGCCCTGATCGACATGCTGCGTTGCTGCCGCATAGGTGTCGATGATCTTCTCAGGCCCGATCTCGTAGGCGTCCTGATAGTAATCGAGATTGTCGTTGGTCATGAACGGTGCCGGATAGTAGACGCGGCCGATCTTGCCTTCCTTGCGGATCTCGATCTTCGAGACGATCGGATGGATCGAGGAGGTCGAGTGGTTGATGTAGGAGATCGACCCGGTTGGCGGCACGGCCTGGAGGTTCTGGTTGTAGAGGCCCGTCGCCATGACATTCTTCTTCAGGGCCAGCCAGTCTTCCTGCGTCGGGATGTGGATGCCGGCGGTCTCGAACAGTTCAAGCACGCGCCCGGTGGCAGGCACCCATTCCTGTTGCGTATATTTGGCGAAATAGTCGCCGGAAGCGTATTTCGAATTCTCAAAGCCCTTGAAGCTCGATCCGCGCTCGACAGCGATCCGGTTCGATGCGCGGATGGCGTGGTAGGTCACCGTGTAGAAATAGATATTGGTGAAATCGACGCCTTCTTCCGAGCCGTAATAGATGCGCTCACGGGCGAGATAGCCATGCAGGTTCATCTGGCCGAGACCGATGGCGTGGCTGTCATCATTGCCCTTCTCGATCGACGGCACCGAGGAGATATGGCTCATGTCGGAAACCGCAGTCAACGCCCGGATCGACGTTTCGATGGTCTTGCCGAAATCTGCACTGTCCATCGCCGCTGCGATATTCAGCGAGCCGAGATTGCAGGAAATGTCCTTGCCCATATGCTTGTAGGATAGGTCGTCATTATAGTCGCTGGCTTCGCTCACCTGCAGGATTTCCGAGCAGAGATTGCTCATGGTAATGCGGCCGGCGATCGGGTTTGCCCGGTTCACCGTGTCCTCGAACATGATGTACGGATAGCCGCTCTCGAACTGGATTTCGGCAAGCACCTGGAAGAATTCGCGCGCCTTGATCTTCTTCTTGGAGATGCGGGCATCGTCCGCCATCTCGCGGTATTTTTCCGTCACCGAGATTTCGGTGAACGGCACGCCGTAGACGCGCTCGACGTCATAGGGCGAGAACAGGTACATGTCCTCGTTGTTCTTCGCCAATTCGAAGGTGATGTCCGGAACGACAACACCGAGCGACAGCGTCTTGATGCGGATCTTCTCGTCGGCGTTTTCACGCTTGGTATCAAGGAAGCGCATGATGTCGGGGTGATGGGCGTTCAGATAAACGGCCCCTGCTCCTTGGCGGGCGCCGAGCTGGTTGGCATAGGAAAATGAGTCTTCCAATAGCTTCATCACGGGGATGATGCCGGACGACTGGTTTTCGATCTGCTTGATCGGGGCTCCGGCCTCGCGGATATTGGTCAGCGACAGCGCTACCCCGCCGCCGCGCTTGGACAGCTGCAGTGCTGAATTGATACCGCGGGCGATTGATTCCATGTTGTCTTCAACACGCAGAAGGAAGCACGACACGAGCTCGCCGCGCTGCTTCTTGCCGGCATTGAGGAAGGTCGGCGTCGCCGGCTGGAAGCGGCCGGAAATGATCTCGTCGACCATGTCGCGGGCCGTGGATTCGTTGCCCTAGGCGAGTGCCAGCGCCACCATGCAGATACGGTCTTCGTAACGCTCAAGATAGCGTTTTCCATCAAAGGTTTTCAACGTGTAGCTGGTGTAATACTTGAACGCGCCGAGGAAGGTCGGGAAACGGAATTTCTTAGCATAGGCATGATCGTAGAGGTCGCGCACGAAGTTGAACGAATACTGGTCGAGAACCTCGCGCTCGTAATAGCCTTCGGTCACCAAATAATCGAGTTTCTCTCTGAGATTATGGAAGAACACGGTGTTCTGGTTGACGTGCTGGAGGAAATACTGCTTTGCGGCCAGCCGATCCTTGTCCAGCTGGATCTTCCCCTCGTCGTCATAAAGGTTCAGCATCGCGTTCAGCGCGTGATAATCAATCGCGGTTTCTGTCGCCTTCAAGGGGCGTTCACCAGCGGAATGAGGAAAAGTATTCAACGGTTTTCCGCCCGCATTCCGCGTCAAAGTCTCTGAGACGTCCAAAATCGTTCCAATCCATTGATGACATTGGCGACATCCTCGTCGGTACCCAGAAGCTCGAACCTGTACAGGTACGGCACCCGGCATTTATCCGAGATGACATTGCCCGCGAGACCGAACGTCTCGCCGAAATTGCTGTTGCCGGCGGCGATCACGCCCCGGATGAGGGATCGGTTGTCCGCATTGTTGAGAAAGCGGATCACCTGCTTGGGAACAGCGCCCTTGCCGTCATCGCCGCAATAGGTCGGCAGGATGAGGACGAAGGGTTCGCGCACATCGGGCGTTTCCGCGCCTAGGCTGACAGGAATGCGGGCCGATTTCAGACCGAGCTTGGCGACGAAGCGATGGGTATTTTCCGAAAGGCTGGAATAGTAGACGATCAGGCCCATCGCTTGTCTACCGTGCTTTGGCTTCACTCAGGAAAGTGCGCTGATCTTGTCCGGCCGGAAGCCAGCCCAATGGTCCTGCCCGGCAATCACGACCGGAACCTGCTGGTATCCGAGGCCGATCACCTTTGCAAAGGCGTCCTCGTCCTTGGAAATGTCAACGACCTGATAGTCGATGCCTTCACGATCCAGCGCGCGATAGGTCGCTGTGCACTGGACGCATGAAGGCTTGCTGTAGACGGTAATGTTCATGAGGTTCCTCGTGGGTCTGTGATGTTACTGGCACACGACAGGCTCCGAGCCGCTGCACACGGATCCGATCGTGGGGTCTTGTATTGCGATGCTTGCGAGAGGTTAGGCCTGCGCTGCCGCTCGCGATCCCGCAACTCTTGGTCTGCGAATTCGATTGACTGACATGCCTTCACCCCGAAGCCTTTTTGGCGGGCATCGGAAGAACGCAATCCAAAGCGGAGTCATTCCGCTGCACATCACGCGACCTTCCGGGCACCCCGCCCGTGGACGTTTTGTTTAAGGCAGGTCTCCTGGCTTGCGGGTCGTTGCGTCCATTCCGTCTTCCCAAAGCCTGATGCTCCAGTGACTTGAAATGAAACAGACGCTCGTCGCTTACAGTTGCGGGGGCAGCTCCGGTTTTGCCTAGCCTCAATGGCCAAGCGTACCGCATTCCCTCTTAGCCTCCGCACCTTGCGATTCGGAGGAGCCTTGAACACTATATATGGTATACTACGGGAAAATGTCGTCAATGTGTAGATGTCGGAAACATGCCGTGCAGTGCAGAATTTTCGCAGTATTGTGGATAACGGGGAGTTAACGGCGGGCACAGCAATCGGCTGTGGTAGCGCGGCTGCAGCCCGGGACAGCCGTTCTGCTTTCCGCTATGAGCCACGCCCGTAACCCACCGGCCTGCCGTCGGGTCCGACCGACACCATTACCAATCCGGCTGCCATCCAACAATGTCTCCGACCAAAGCTCGACGGCGACCGTCACCGAACGCCTGCCGGCCGAACAATCTCAGCGACCACGTCGATGATCGAACCGACGTGGATCGGATGCTTGAAGTCTATACGGCGGGATGAAGCAAGCTCGGCGACCGTGCGGCTACGCCGGGACGCCCACCGGCCGGACCCTACATGTAGCAGCCAATTGACATCCTCGAATATTTGTTAGATAGAGTAGTCTGTCTAGTAAGTATTTGAGCAACTTTGATGCGAAAAATCGATCCTGAAAAACATGCTGAACGCCGCCAGACAATCATTGATGCCGCAAGGGCATGCTTCGCCCGGAAGGGCTTTCATGGCACGAGCACTGCGGAAATCTGCGCTGCTGCCGGGATGAGCCCCGGTAACCTGTTTCACTATTTCCCAAACAAGCAGGCGATGATCGCCGCGATCGTCGATGAAGAGGGTGTGTCGACAGCCGCCTATTTCGAGGCGATCGGTCGTGAGAACGATCATTATGCAGCGCTTGTCACCTTCATGGACGTGGTGCTCGACCTCGCCGCTGATACAGCCTTCGCCAGCCTGACGCTCGAAATCGCCGCAGAAGCCGGGCGCGAAGGCGAAATCCGCAGCCGCGTCGAGCGCAACGACAAGGCGATGCGCGATGCCCTTCAAGCCGTGCTGCAAGAGGCCGCAAGCCGCGGCCAGATCGATGCGACGCTTGACGTCCCAGCTGCGACCGTCTGGATCGCTGCGCTGATCGACGGCATCTTCAGCCGGATTGCCGTCGACCCGGAATTCCGGCCGCTGCAGAACCGGAAGATGATGCACACGCTGCTCGACCGTTTCCTGCGCCATGGCATCGCCGCCAGAGAATGCTGAACGTGATGCTGCATCAAACAATTTCCGAGGAGCGTATCCTCGACGTCGATTCCGTGCGCGGTTTCGCCCTGTTCGGTATCCTGACCGTCAATATCTGCGCCTTCCTGTCCCCCTTTTACGGTGCTTCGGTGGCTGATCCATTCTTCACGTCGGAACTGGACATGGCGGTCCGATTTCTCGTCGCCTTTCTCTTTGAAATGAAATTCTATCTGCTGTTCTCGTTCCTGTTCGGCTACAGCTTCACCCTGCAGATGCAATCGGCGGAAAAAGCCGGAGCGGCGTTTCTGCCACGGATCCTGCGGCGTCAGGCTGGGCTGTGGACGATCGGGCTGCTGCACGCCGTTCTCCTGTTCCACGGCGATATCCTTACCACCTATGCTTTCCTCGGCGCCCTGCTTCTCGCCTTTCGGCAAACGCCCGAGGCAAAGGTGCTCAGACTTGCCAAAGGGCTGATCGTCGCGACGGCCCTGCTCTGGGCATCACTGGGGCTCACGCAAATACTGGTACCATCCGCCATCGACCTCTCGACCTCGTTTCGTGATGCCGCCAGGGTCATGGCCGCCTATCGCGAGACGCCGGCAACGGTGATTGCTCAACATCTGCGCGATCTCAGCGAAATTTGGATCGTGATCGGTGTTATGCAGGCGCCTTGCGCCTTCGCGATGTTCCTGGCCGGCATGGCGGCGGGCAAAAGACGGATGTTGGCCGACTTCAAAACGTATGCGCCCTTCTACCGGCGGATGTTGCGGATCGGCCTGCTCGTCGGCCTGCCGGCTTCGGCGCTTTATGCTTATGGCGCTGTCTATCTGGTCGGCTCCGGCTGGGATGTGCTGGGACTGGCGCTCGGCATTCTGCTCGGCCCTTTCCTCACCGCCGGCTATCTCGCCGCTGCGATGATGCTGTTTCAGCGCAAGGCAGGCGAGACCTTGGCCGCAGCGTTGGCACCGGCCGGGCGCATGGCTTTGTCCAACTATCTGCTGCAATCCGTAATCTGCGCCGCGCTGTTCCATGCCTACGGCTTCCGGCTGATGGGACAGTGGCCGCCGCTTGCCGGCCTGCTTGCCGCCTTGGGAATCTTCATGCTGCAACTGGCACTCAGCCGTTGGTGGATGGCGCGCTTTGCCTATGGCCCCTTGGAATGGGGGTTGCGGGCCATCACCATCGCCGCCTGGCCGAAATGGCGGAAAACCAAAGCGATCTGAACAACAAAGGCCCGGAGCATCGGTGGGCCTTTGTTGTTCCCTATCACTATGACCGGCCGCTTACTCGGCGGCGGCAACCGTGCGACGGCGACCGATTGTGGCCTGGGTGAGCAGCAGTGCTCCGACAGCGCAGAGCGCGATGCCCATCGCCATCGGAACGGCCGTGCCATCAAAGAACACCGACGCGATGACCATCGCAACGGCTGCGGTGACGAAATGCAGCGTGCCCATCAGCGACGACGCCGTGCCGGCGATCTCGCCATGCTCTTCCAACGCCAGCACCGCACTTGTCGGGATGACGAGACCGAGGAAGCCGTAACCGACGAACAGGAATGCGGCCATCACCGGAAGCTGGTTGAAGCCGAGGCTCATCACGATCGCCATCACTGCCATGGTCAGCGCGAAGGCCGTCACCGCGATGCGCATGACGCGGACAAGCCCAAAACGTTCCCCGAACCAGCCCGTCGCCTGCGACACCGTAAAGAACGACACGGCATTGATGGAGAAGGCGAAACTGTATTGAATCGGTGTCAGCCCGTAGTAGTCGATCAGCACGAAGGGCGAGTTGGCGAGGTAGACGAGGAAGCTGGAAATTCCGAGACCGCCGATAAAGGTCAGCGTCAGGAAGTTCTTGTCCCTCAGCAACAGCCCGTAAGCCGCCATGGCGCTGCGCAGGCCACTTTCGGCGCGATGTTCCTTGAGGCGGGTTTCCTGCAGTTGCGTCGCCAACAGGATGAGACCGATCAAGGCGGCGATCATCACGGCCCAGAACACCCCGCGCCAGCCGTAGAACGCGATGACGGCACTGCCGGTCAGTGGCGCCAGGATCGGCGAGATGCTGAACACCAGCATCAAGAGCGACATCAGGCGGGCAGCCTGCACGCCGGTGTGCATGTCGCGGACGATGGCGCGCGGGATAACCATGCCTGCAGCGCCGCCAATCCCCTGCAGGAAGCGGAAGGCAATCAGCGTTTCGATATCGCTTGCCAGCGCGCAGCCGATGCTGGCGAACGCGAAAATGCCGATGCCGATGTACAGTGGCGCCTTGCGGCCCCACATGTCGGACAAGGGGCCGTAGACCAGCTGCGCCAGCGCAAAGGAGATGAAGAAGGCAAGCAGGCTCAGCTGCACGATATGGTTCTCGGCGCCGAGGTCTTGCCCGATCGAGGGCAGCGCCGGAAGATACATGTCGATGGCGAAGGGGCCGATGGCCGACAACAGGCCGAGGATGAGGGCAGTCCGGAAGAAGGAGGACGTCATGGGGTCATCTTTCAGAAAACGGCCGCACAAGACCGGACCGGTGTCATGCCGCGTTGCTCTCAAGGGTTCAATGTGATCGTTGCCAAGGTCACGGTGCTTGGGAGACCTCTGCGCCTTTGGCAGTCAGTGTCAAAATAATTGGACATAGATGTAAAATTAGACACCATTGTCTAAAACGTCAAGAGACTTTATGTTTGGCCTATGAAAACCAATCGTGACCCAGTTCCGAAAATGTCCGTGCACAGCCAGCGCGGGCAATGCGCCAAGCGCAAGTCTATTCTGGAAGCCGCCGCAGAAGTGTTTTGCCGTCAAGGTTTTACCGGCGCCAGTATCGACGAGATCGCTGCCGAAGCCTGTGTCTCGCGCCAGACCGTCTACAATCACTACCGGGAAAAAGAGAACCTGTTCACCGCCGTGGTCGAGGACGTGATGGACCGGGCCAACGCCATGCTGTTCACCACGCTGTCGACATTTCCCGAGAAGCCGGACAATTTCGAAGACGATCTCGTCGCTTTCGCCGTTCGCCTTAGCCACAATTGCATCTGCAACCAGGACGGAAAGTTCCTGCGCAAGCTGGTCCAGTCCGAAGGCGAGCGCTATCCGCATCTGTTCGAAAGCTGGCGCCAGCACGGCCCCGGCAAGATCGGCACGGCACTGGCAGCGCTTTTCTCAAGGCTTGCCCACAAGGGCCTGCTGGATATAGACGATTTCGACGTCGCTGCCCGTCAGTTCCTGGCACTGGTCAATGCCGACCTGCAGATGAGCACGCTGTTTGGCGTGACGCCAACGGAAGCGGAGCTGGAAACGGCCGCCCGCAATGCCGTACGGACATTCATGCGGGCCTATGCGCCAGCGCAGGCAAACACGCTGGCGGTCAAGACGGCGTGAATCCCGGTGTCAACTGACGCCGGTAATCATCGAGACTATCTCGTTCTTGTTGGTCTCCGCGGTCCTGCGGATGCCGATCTGCTTACCGCGCCTTAAGACGCAGATCCGGTCAGACAGCTTGAACACCTGATCGAGGCTGTGGCTGATGATGAGCACGCCGATATTGCGCGACTTCAGCGATTGCACGATTTCCTCGACCTTCGCAGTCTCGGCAACGCCGAGCGCTGCCGTCGGCTCGTCGAGCAGGATCAGCTTCTTTGCCCAGCGGGTGGCACGGGCGATCGCTACACCCTGTCGCTGGCCGCCGGAGAGATCGCGGATCGTCGCATGCGCCGACGGAATGCGCACATCGAGTTCTTTCACCAGCTTTTCCGTCTCGGAAATCATCGTGCTGCGATCAAGTAGGCCAATACTGTTGGTGAGTTCGCGTCCGAGGAACATGTTCATATAGACCGTCTGCTGGTCGGCCAGCGCCAGATCCTGATAGACCACCTCGATCCCGTGCGAGCGGGCCATGGTGGCGTTGGACATGGCGACGGTCTCGCCCTCGATGGTGATCGTGCCGGAGGACGGGCCATAGACGCCGGAGACGATCTTGATCAGCGTCGACTTGCCAGCGCCGTTATCGCCAACGAGGGCGACGATCTCGCCGGGATAGATATCGAGCGAAAAATTCTCGATGGCGACGACCGCGTCGAAATTCTTGCGGATGTCTTTCAACTGCAGCACAGGGGCCTGATTATTCATTGTCGTTCTCCTACACCGGCCAGGATTGAGGTTCGCCGAAACCGTTCTCGATGCTTTCGACTTTCGGCATGCCCTTGGATATTCCAGCGACGCCGACGACATAGGCGCGGGTGACGAAGGCCTGTCCGCGGAAACCGAAGACGGCGGTATCGCCGGGCTTCGGTGCTTTCGGTCCACCAGCATCGATCATCGCGTAGTAGTCGATGGCCGATGGCGGCGGCACTTCGACACTGCGCAGCGACGATGCCGCGACCGTCGGCTCGCCTGAGACGATCGCCTTGACATCGTAGTCCGGAAAGATCGGGTCGATGTAGAAGCCGCCGCCGAAGCAATAGGCCTTGCCGCCAGAAAGGTGCGAGACCTCGGTGAGGTAGCAAACGGCCGGAAGCTCCGGCAGGTCCTCGACGACATGCAGCGCCGTCATACCGTGCAGACCGTTTCCGGGTTCACATTGCGTCGCACCTGCATCAGCCAGTCCCTGCAGCAGAACCGAGGATGTCGTGCCCGGTGCATTGACTTCAATGCCGGTGCGTCCGGCCTTCGCCAGCGCCTCGGCAGCCTTGGTCAGCGTCGCCAGATTGTGCGTTGGCAAAACCTTGCGGCTCTTGTGGTCGAACAGCAGCGCCGGAAACGTGGTGATCCCGGCAAACCGTCCGCCATTGAGCGCGTCGAAGGCATCGGCCACGGCTGCGACATCGGCAGCGTCGAAGCCACCCTCATGGCCGCGATAGAAGGTGTCGCCATCAGCCTTGATGCGGGCGAGCAGGTTCTGCGTATAGCCCGCTGCCCAGGCGCCTTCAGCGGCTTCGCCCGCCTTGTCATCGTTGAAGACGGTCCAGTAGTCCGGCTGGAACGCCGCAGCGGCGGCCTTGGCTTCATGGCGGGCAACCTGCTGCAGATGTCCAAGATGGCCGACGCGCAGACCTGCCCGGTGGGTTGCGCGGGCGCAGGCCATGTCGACGGCCACGGACCGATCGATGCCGCCCCGCTGCACGGCGGCGCAGAACGAGCTGGCACGGCCGACCTGCTTGGTCATGGCAAAGATCTTCAAGCCAAGGCGATCAGCCTCGGTCTTCAGTACGCGGGCATTGGCCTCGACAGCATCGAGATCCAGCACATAGGCATTGGCCGGGATCTTTCCCTGCCGGTGCAGCGCGATCGAAGCTTCAAGGAATTTCGGGTTGCGGCGGCGCAGAACGTCGAGAAACATGGGGTATCCTTTCTTCAGCGCAGCTTTTCGCGCAGCGATACGGCCACTGCAGCGAGAATGATAAGGCCACGGACGATCATCTGGTCGGAGACGGAAAGCCCCATCAGGATCAGCCCGTTGTTCAGCATGCCCATCATCAGCGAACCGACGAGCGCACCGACGATCGAGCCCTTTCCACCGTTCAAGAGCGTGCCACCGACGATGACAGCGGCAATCACCGTCATTAGGTCGGTTTCGCCCAGCGTATACTTTGCCGCTTGCAGGCGGCCGGCATAGAGCAGACCGGCGAGCCCTGCGAGCGCACCGCTGATCACCAGCACGGCAAGGCGGATGCGCGGCACGGGAATGCCGGAGACGCTGGCAGCGCGGGCATTGTCGCCAGTTGCCAGCACATGGGCGCCAAACCGGGTTTCACGGAAGATCAGGTGTCCGGCAACGATGGCAATGACCGTCCACCAGATCAGCGAGGGAATACCAAGCAGCGCGCCGGACCCGAAGAAACCGGTGAACGTGCTGTCGGTGACGGGAATGGAGCGCAGGTTGGTGAGCGACCGGGCCACACCGGCAAACAATCCAAGCGTTGCCAGCGTCACCAGAAACGACGGCAGCCGGACATAGGCGACCAAAATGCCGTTGACCAGGCCGATGGCAACCCCTGCCCCGATACCGGCAGCAATGCCGGCGATCATGCCATAGGCGTTAATCGTCACGGCGGCAGCGAGCGCTGCGACCGCAACGGTCGAACCGATCGACAGGTCGATCTCGCCGGCCGACAGCACGAAGACCATGCCGATTGCCATGATCGTGATCGGTGCAGTCTGCAGCACGATGTTGGAGAGATTGCGCACCGTCAGGAACCCGCTGTCCTTCAGCACGATGGCGAAGAAAAGGAAGATCGCCAGAAAGCCGACATAGACGACATATTGCTGGATATTGATGCGGCTGATCATGCTCATCGCCGGGTTGGCGGCATTGCTTGGGGCGCTGGACATAGCGGTTCCTCCGAAGAGCGGGGTATGGACGGGAACTCCTGGCTCCCGCCGGGCAGCGGCGCGTTTTTGTGCGGCCGCTGCGACGATTTCAATCGGCGCTACAACGCCGCGCGTTACACATCACATGTAAAAAACGCTGTAACATCCGGACTCTTCTGCGTAATTTCCATTTTTAGATTCTCATCCAAGGGATTAGGCAGTCGAGCGTCAATGTTTACTTGATGGCTTCGGCAATGGTGGCCGGAACATCCTTGTTGAGCGACTTCCTCCAGCCATCCTTGACCGTGTCCTTGGTGACCGCAAGCGAATCCACCACCAGGAACGGTTCGGCCTGTTTTCCGACCAGCGATCCGGCCGCTGCACGGGCAGCGGTGACGCCGATCGCGTAGGCTTCGTCGGCCACGAGTGCTGCAACTGCGCCGCCCTTGACCATGTCGAGTGCTGCCGGTTCGTTGAGATCGAGCGTAACGATCTTGGTGTGGGTGTTTCCGGCAGCGCGCAGGGCGGAGAGTACGCTCAGCGCAGGCTCCGCCCAGGTCACGTAGATGCCATCAAGATCAGGGTTTTGCGTCACCATCGCCTGGGCGATCTCCTCCGCACGGGCCGGATCGGCCATGCCCGCCTCGGCGGTGATCGTCATGTCGGGATAATCCTGCTCAATCGTCGACTTGAAGGCCTGGTCGCGCTGGTTGGTCACGTAGAAATCGGCATCATGGAAGATATAGCCGACCTTGCCCTTTTTGCCGAGCGCATCGGCCATGGCAACACCGGCCTTATGGCCCATCTGGAACAGGTCGTCCGAGGCGATGGTCACATAGTCCTTGCCCTGCACATAGCCCTGCGGCGAGTTGTCGACGAAGGCGAGCTTGACGCCGGCCTTCAGCGCCGGATCGTAGATCGGCCCGGCGGTTGCCGGATCGACCGGCAGCGACAGGATGATCGACGGCTTCTTGGCAAGCACGGTCTCGACATCGGCCTTTTGGCGCGCGGCATCGAAGCCGGCATCCGTCTGGGCAACAACTTCGACGCCAAGACGCTTGAACTCGTCCTGCGCGCCGCTGTTGACGGCATTGGTGTATTCGCTCATCTCGTGCCAGACGAGGGCGGCAGTGAACTTGCCGTCCTTGATTTTCGTCTCTTCATCCTGCGTCAGCGTGAAGCTTGCGGCCGACGCCGGCTGTTCGCCATGCGGGCCGGTGGTCGCGCCATCGGCGGCAAAAGCATGGGTGGATAGAAGCGCGGCAACCAGCCCCGCCGGGATCATCGACAGCTTGTTCATTATCACTCCTCCAGAATCTTGGGTCGGTGCGCACGAGGCGGCTCTCGGCTCGGCCCGGCGCAACAAATCATTTGGCGGCGTCAAGGACCGACTGCGGCGCATCGCGGTTGAGCGACTGCTTCCAGCCTTCGGAGACATCGGCCTTGGTCACGGTCAGCGCCGGGGCCACGATGAAGGCAGGCGTCTCCTGGCCAAGCAGCGCTTTCAGGCCGGTGGCGGCCATCGTCTGGCCAAGCTCATAGGCCTTGTCGGCAACAAGGGCTACGACATTGCCGCCCTTGACCATATCGAGCGCTGCCGGTTCCGACAGATCGAGCGTCACGACCTTTGTCTTGGTATTGCCAGCACCGCGCAGAGCAGAGAGAACACCTTCAGCCGGTTCGGCCCAGGTCACGTAGATGCCGTCGAGATCCGGGTTCTGCAGCAGCATGGCATTGGCCAGCTCCTCGGCGCGGGCCGGATCGGAAATGCCTTGCTCGGCAACGATCTTGATATCCGGATAGTCCTTCTCGATGGTCGTCTTGAAGGCCTGATCGCGCTGGTTGGTGACGTAGTAGCTGGCATCGTGGAAGATGTAGCCAACCTTGCCCTTGCCGCCGATCGATTTCGCCAGCGCATCGGCCGCCTGCTTGCCCATCTGGAACAGATCATCGGTGACGATGGCGGCATAATCGGTGCCGTGCTTGTAGCCGGCCGGAAGGTTGGAGAGAAAGACCAGCTTGGTCCCGTCGGTCACGGCTTGGCGGAAGGCTTCGGCCGATGTCGTCGGGTCGAGCGGCAAGGCGAGGATGATGTTTGGTTTGGCAGCCAGCGCCGTCTCGATATCGCTGCGCTGGCGCGCGGCATCAAATCCTGCATCCGTCGTCACCACAACCTCGACGCCCGCCTTGGCGAATTCGTCCTTGGCGCCGGCCGAAACCGCATTGATGAAGTCTGACGACGTGTGCCAGAGCAAAGCTGCCTTGTAGCCCTTGCCCTTCAGGCTGGCGATGTCGCTTTGGGAAAGCTTGATTTCGGCGCTCGGCGTCGCGGTTTCGCCAGCCGGGCCGACTGTCTGGGCGTTGGCTGCGGTGATCATTGCGCCGGTCAGAAGCGCTGCATTCAACAAATTCCTGATAAGCATCTTTCTGTTCCCTTTTTCAGATTATCGATGGTTCAGTTTTTCACTCCACGATGCCGCAATAGCGCGCCATGAAGGTGGCGAACGCCACGATCCCGGCGAGATATTCCTCGACATCGACATGCTCCTCGAATGTGTGGCAGTTGCTTATATCGCCGGGCGCGCAATAGACGGCAGGCACACCCAGACGGTTGACGAAGAACGGTGATTCCGACCAGAATGGCGCGCCCTGTATCTTGCCACGCCCGGCCATCGCCTCGCTGACAGCCGCACAAAGCATCGACACTTCCGGCAGGTCCTGTTCGATTTCCGCCGCGGAACCGCCCAGGGCATGGTCGCGCCCTGCCGGATAGGAAATCTCGATTTTGACTTGCGGATCGGCCACTGCGCCGCGAATGACGGCTTCCAGCTCGGCCGCCGCCGCATCGAGTGATTCCCCCGGCAAAAGCTTGCGGATCAGCGACAGCGTGCACTCTTCCGGCACCGCGATAAAACCGCCGCCGGAAAGTCCAGTGATCAACAGGAACCCGCGCCCGATCAGCGGGTGCTCGGCTCGCGCCGAGATCACATCGGAATGCGCCCACAGCGCCGACATCACCGCATGGCTCGCCTTCAGTGCGTCGCGCCCAAGCTCCGGTACGCCGAAATAGGCGGATTTGCCGGTGATCTTGATATCGGCAATGAAGAACCCGATCTGCGCCGGATAAACAGCCAGCTGAGTCGGCTCGACATAGACGGTAAAATCCGGCTTCGCCACCGCGCCGGCCTCGATGCCGGCTGTATACGCCTTGATCCCGGCGGATACGCCGGTGCCCGGCTGGCCGCTTTCCTCATCGCCAACGAAAGCAAAGGCAACATCGCCTTTCAGTTTGATCCCGGCCTTGTCGAGCAGGCTCAGCGCCGCCAGCGAACTGCAGATCCCGGCTTTCAGATCTCCGGCCCCCCGGCCCCAGATCTGCCCGTCGATAGCGGGCGCGCCAAATGGGTCTTCCCGCTCGGTACCAGCCCAATGCTCCCGCCAGCCGTCGACATGCACCGTGTCGGTATGGCCGATGAACAGCAGCCGCTTACCACTGCCATCGCCCCTGCGCTCACCGCGAATGTTCGGCCGGCCCGGCAGGAAATCGGAAACATGGATGCCGCCGATCTTGCGCGCCCGCATCTGGCTTTCGAGAAAGACGACAAAATTCGCCTCGTTGCCGGTAATACTCTCGGCTCCGATTGCGCCGCGCAACAGGGCCATTGCGTCCTCGCGGTCGAGTACGGCGCGCAGTCTTTCCGTCAGGGCGTTCGACGTGCTCATCGCAGGGCCTCCCTGAAGGTCACGGTTTCTGCCGGCGGCAACGACATGCGGCTGTCGGGAGCATCGGCGCCGAACAGCGCATTGTGCAGGTGGCTGAGCCCGATCGCCGCAGCACCAACGATCGCCGCGCGGGGGCCGAGCTGGCTCGCCTCGATATCAACGGGATAGGGAAAGCAGGCCGGCAGGTATTTGCGAATGCGCTCGATCAGTTCCGGGCGCAGGCCGATAGAGCCGCCCATGATCACCTTTTCCGGATTGGCAATGGCCGCGATCGCGCTGATGCCGCGCGCCAGATATTTCGCCGTCTCGTCCAGGGTTGCGGCGGCATGGATATCGCCACTCGCTGCCCGCTCAAAAATCGCCGGAACGGTCGCCGTCTCCCCGGACGCTGCCGCGTAATGGTCCATGATACCGATCGAGGCAGTGACGCGCTCGAAGGCACCGGTGCGCAGCGATTCTGGATCGAAAGGATCGGCGCCGAACGGCAGAAAGCCCAGTTCGCCGGCAGCATTCATCGCGCCGCGCACCAGCTGGCCGCCAACCATCAAGCCGCCGCCGATACCGGTCCCGACGGCGATGAAGGCGAGATTGTCGATGCCCTGCCCCTGGCCCAGCCAGTTCTCACCGAGCACCGCCAGATTGACGTCGTTTTCCAGGATCACGTCGATGCCGAGCGCTTTCTCGAAGGCGGCAGCCACATTCATCGTGTCGAAATCGGCAATGTTCGGCGCCAGCACGATGCGGCCAGTCTTGGCGTCCGGCGCTCCAGGTGCACCGATGACGGCCATGCGGATGCGTTCACGCGGAATAGTGAGATGACTGGCCGCCTGCGCGCAGAGCTCGGCGATCTGATCGACGACGAACTGGCCGCCGCGCCGGTCGGTCGCAACGACTTCCTCGGCAAAGACCTGGCAGGCCAGGTCTGCGATGGCGAGCCTGATTTTGGTGCCGCCGAGATCGACGGCAGCGATATAGGCCGCATCCGGCACGAGTTCGTAGGTCACGGCGGTGCGTCCGACATGGCCACTGGTACGCCCCGTCTCGCGTACCCAGTCATCCAGTTCCAGCTGGCGGACGATTTCCGAGATGGTCTGCTTGGAGAGCCCCGTCTGCTTGGAAATCGAGGCGCGGGATATCGGCCCGTTCTGGATGATCGCCTCCATCACGGCCCTTTGGGAAAACTTCCGGGAGATGCGCAGGGTTTCGCTCACAGTCACCTCAATTAATTCGTTCTGTCACCGAACTATCAATCTAAGCGCTCAATGAGTCAACAGGAAAATGACACGCCGATTGATATTGCGCAGAAGGTTTGGCTCCACTTCCCTACCTGCGAGCCCTTTGATCCAATAGATTTTTCCATGAGTAAAAACTTGAGCTTATATTATTGATTTAAAACATTATTTTTAGCATGATAAAAAGGCGCCGTTTCCAGTTTGTTTGATGCGTGGCCAGCGGCAGAATTCTCCAAAAGGAGAACTGTATGAGCAATCAATTTCCAACCTTCACCCCTACTGGTCCAGAGCCCTAGCCAATGAGTACGATGCGAGAGCGAGTAGGGTCGCGGAATTTATCGCTGGCCAGAAGTTAGCCCTGGCGACAGCCAAAGGTCCTCATGACCGTATCCAGCGCCTTGAGTATGGCGACATGTCAAATCTTGAGTTTGACCACAGGATCAAACTGTCGATAGCCGTAAACGGCCTGACTGCCAGATGGTCCGACGCCGGCAGGCGTATTGTAGATGTCTTCGGAGCAAGGCCTTTAGCTAGCGGTCGTGGTGACTCAGAAAATGGCCCAATCGAGTTCAAGCTTGCCCAGCCAATCTACCTGCACTTTGGACCTGAGGGCGATCATCGCCTCGCTCAGGATCAAGCAACATTTGTTGACGGAGCTTATGTCGAGCGAGTCGGAGAGGAGGAAGACGAGGCGGTGATGGTGACTTTTGTCTGTCGGCAGTTCGCACGACGCAACCGTGAACCTACTCTGGGCGATCTTCTGAAAGCACAGTCAGCCGTTGTGTACGCTCTGTTGGATGCCCCCTGCAGTCACAGCTTCATCGAAATAGTAACAGGTGACGCCGACATAGTGGGGGACTCGGAAATTCGCGCTGCTTGTGAGATTATCAGTCATTCACTTCGAGATTTCAGAACGCTTGAAAGCACCCCTCACACCTCCCCTACCTTACGGTAAGCCCTGGACGATCCCACGGTTTCTATAATGCCGAACGAAAGCACCGGCCTTCCGCGTGGCTCCGCCTTTAAGACGGACACTCTTCTGCCGATGGTCTTCGATCACCCTCAACGATCGGGCGGGCGCCATCATTCGCGGACCTCTTCGGCTCGCAGCGTGAGGAACTTCACGCAGCGTAATGTTGGTGCTCATCTTCTGTTTCTAGGAAATCAGAATCATGCGAGTGGAAATCGGCGTTTTCCCGATGCGTTGGTGCACATTCGAAATTGTAGCTGAAACAGGACTTTAAGTGTCGCCGATAAGTGGCCAGTTGAATTGAAAAGTTTGGGCTTATAGAAAGGCCGCGTTTTGCAATCCGCGCCATCGCGTAACTTGTCTGGTCAGCGTTCATGCTTTTTCACGATATCCTCTGCCCCCCGCGGAAGGCGACTTTGTCGTCGGCCATAGGTGCGTCGCCGGTGCTGACGTTGCTTCGACTACGGGCGGCATTGCCGCCTTACGGACGCCGATCCTGAAGCGCAATTCATCGAGCCGCCTCCGCAGACTGCGGCTTACAAAATCGATCGCAGTGTCTAAAAATTGATCCATCGCTTCAACCCGACCGTCATCCCTCGAGCTAGTATTCGCGCATGCAAAGGAGGCACAGATGAACACGATTGCTGTCGGCGACATACACGGCCGAGCCGATCTACTCGAGAGACTTCTTAAAAATATCCAAGCCCACCATTCAGGCGCACGCGTCGTCTTTCTCGGCGACATCATCGACCGCGGACCCGACTCGAAAGACTGCCTCGATATGGTGGAAAGCGAGCTTAAAAGAAACGCGGCCTCGACGCACATCATGGGCAACCATGAAGACCTTATGCTTCGGTTCATCGACGGCGGAAGCGCACGGTCCACGAGCTGGTGCTGGAACGGGGGCCTCGCAACCGTCACGTCGTACGGTTTCCATGGATACGGATTCCGAGGCGAGGACGGACTCACATACCTCCGGGACGAACTTGCGGACATTCTCAGCACGAAATACAAATCCCACATCGAGATGATCCGCACGGCCCGAGCGTTCGTTGAGCTTCCCGGATACATCCTCGTTCAAGCCGGAATTGTTCCTGGGTTACCGATGGAACAACAGGACCCATACACGCTCCGATGGGACAGCAAATCGCTGGTCGCCTATGAAAATCGCCTCGGCAAGACGGTGGTGCATGGTCACACCGTCACCCAGAGCCTGCTCCCTGAAGTTTACCGCAACCGCATCAACCTCGACTGCGGAGCCTACGACAGCGGAACTCTCTGCGCGGCAATATTGTCGGAAGAAGCGTCTCCGTCTTTCATACTTTCAGTCGATCGCGACGGCATCTGCGGAATCCAAGACACGGCTCAGCCGTTTGGACTTCTCATGGCTAGCCTCTGAGCGCGCCAAGATGGCTTTTGCCTGGCGTCCATTTTTCGGTATCCTGCTAACCGGACGGACGACAGAGCATGTCCGGTGATTTTTCCTTCTATGCCAGATGGGCTTCCATGACGCACAAATCCGCGAACTGTTCGATTCTTTCACTTGTCGCCGTGTTCGTTGGGCTTCTTCTTTCAGCTCAAACGGCTCAGGCTGCGGACTTGAGCATGTCGGCCAAGGATACCTGTGTCGTCAGGCTGGAGGGAGCGATCGTGGAAGGCGACTATCAAAAACTCCAAACAATCGGAGCGTCGGCGTTCAAGGGATCGGACGACGAAAGTTCGGCCAAGGACACCATTTGTCTCGACAGTCCCGGCGGCAGCGCGGTCGAGGGCGTCAAGATCGCCGAGTTTTTCTATTCGAAAGGGATCGGTACCGTCATCGACGAAGGAGACGAGTGCTATTCTATCTGCGCGGTCATGTTCATGATGGGGATCGCCCAAGGCGCAGAAGTCAATTTCGTCAACAGGAAGCTACACACCGCTGGCAATCTTGGCTTCCACCGACCTTATCTGAACATCGACTTGGACGAGATGATCAGCGTACGCGCGCTGGCCGTCGCTCATGACGCCGCCTTGGAATCAAGTGATGAAAATCATGATCCTCGCGAACAACCACGTCCCGTGGTCGAACTCGACGATGATGCGGCCGGACCTTGTCCAGCAAATGCTCAAACACATCGGAAGCGACCTCTTCTACATCGACACGGTGGAGAAGGCCGGCCGTTTTGAGATCGAGATATTCGGCACCCTGAAAGCCGAGGGATTGACGCAGGAGCAGGCGTATTACGCGTGCGAGAACTCATTCCACTGGCAGGTCGGATTGATGGGCGCGTCCGCTGATTTCCGAAAGCTTCAGCGGGATCTCGGGCCTAACAATGGTGGCGACAGCGTTGTAAAGCTGTTGAGCGACGGCCCTGGCGGAAAGATCTATTCGGTCACAAGCGGGGACGCCGGGTACTCCGAAGCTGGGTGCTTGATAGCCGACAGGAAAACCTATCTGTCGGGATGCGGGTACAACGGCATGTACAATGTCCTTCTCGGCCAAGGGCAATGTGAGCTGAAAGACTTCGAGCACCGAAGCCAGTCCGTACCGTGGCTTGCTACCTTTAAGCCCGACACGACGATCTCTTCGCTCGGGCAGGTCTCCCCTACAACCTCGCAGAGCGAGTCTCGGGCATCTTCCGCCACGTGCACAGTTCTTTCGCCCACAGAGCTTCTCGACCGGCAGACCTGCGGCGTCGCAGTGAATGCTGGTCAGACCGCAGACGGGACAAATACCGATCGTTACGAATTCACGTGGCCCTCTGGAAACAAGACGATTATCACCAAGACTGGCGACAAGCTTCAGATCAACGGCAAGGTGGCGCGCCCGGTCACGGATAGCGTCTACACATTTTGCGTCCTGAACACGGATACCGGGAACCGCTTCTGCTTTAAGTCCTAAGCTCGCAAGTCCATCCCGGCGTAGCTGTGCAGGAGATTTCCGATCCAGCAATCGCAGCCCTCCCTGTCGACTGAGTATCGGTTGCCGCCGGAACGCGCCCGAAACGTCGCGCAACTACGTCATCGTCTCGGGCTTCCCGGGGAAGCGTCGCCGCTGTACGGCGCGCACCGCAATCTCACCCACATGCAGAAAAACCGTTAATGGCGACTGGTACAGTGAAGTTCTTCAACGACGACAAGGGTTACGGTTCATCACACCGAAGGCTCGTCCAGAGCATTCCCGCTCACCTGAGCCAAAATAGACCTATTTGAACGAGCAGCCGTAATGGGAGCGACGATTCCGTGAAGGCACCTCCTCGTAATTGCTACCGCAAGGCCTTAAACATCATAGCTTTGCAAGAACATTTCGCTCTCTTCAAACCCGTCTGTTGCGAGAATAGGGATCCGCTTGCCTTCAAGGCTTGGCTTCGCGTTATGCAATGTCAAGTCCTGTCGAGGAGTACTAGCCCATGGCGCGGTTGCGCAGGGTATCAATTTTTTGATTCGTTCCAATTGTATCTGTTCGCTTAAATGCACTGAAATGTACCTCAGAGTAAAACTCCTATACATTCAAGATGGGGAGCGTCTAAAGATGATTAATGAATATAAGACCCGCATTTCTTCGGTTATAAAAAAATGCAAGCAAGCAGGTGGCGGAGTGAAACATATAGAAAATCTGACGAGAGCTGTGCTGACAGCTACTTTGGTTGTCGCTGTTTCCTCTTGTGCTGTAACGCCAACAGAAATGGCGAAGGGACAATCGCGTTCGATAGGATTCGGTTATTCAAGCCCTCTAAAAGGAAACACGACAAGGAAAGCCACTAAAAACGTCGAGGTGATTTCTGAAACCGTTGTAAAAGCAAGGTACCTTGGCCGGGCCCCCTATATCTGCACGCCAAGTGGTTTTGGTCGTACCTCAAGCTGCTTTGCAAGATGACTGCCTATGCATTGCAGATGAGTCAGAGCGTTCCAAAGCGGATAGCACAAGGCCCAAGGCATAACAAAATAGGGATTTCAAGCCGAACTGTCGGCTTGGCTTGAAATCCATTCAGACCAACCATATGGCGGCATGCCTTCGCTCTGATCTATTGTGACAATCTTGTACGCATTCGATCGAACCGCGCAGTAACATAGGTCGCACCTTGCGGTATTCATCGCTGAGGCTCGCCGGAGCTGTTTTGAATGCATACCACTCCCCGTTCGGTTCACGCTTCTGAAAGACTACATTGCCCTTCTTGCGATGACTGAAGCAGGTCAAGGCTGGGGCATTGCCTGCCTTTGCGTACCACATTGCCTTGAAGCAGAGCTTTCCAGGATCGGTAAGGAACCAGCGCCCGAGGCCGTATGCCCCCTTGCCCTCTCCTGTCCAGGCATTGAACTGGCGTTGCTTGACTGCAAAATAGCCGGCGCCATCTTTCCATATCCAGGATCGATTGTTGTAAAGCTTGAACAGTTCCTCGCTGGTCAGCGGCGTTGAATCAGCCGGCGGCTTCGTCATTTTGCTTTGCGCTGCCTCAGCGCCGGACGAAAGTGTGCTCACAGCGCCGGCAATGGCGCCCAGAAGCATTAGTGTTCCAAATCCAGTCATTTGCATTCCTCCTGATCCGGGTCTTTGCTGCGCCCGTCTAGTTTGTAACTTCGCTGACGACCCGCCAGTTGGGGAGCCCGTAAGGTTTTGGCCAAGGATAGACCTCCTTGTCGTTGAAATAGACAACAGCCGTGAGCTTTGGAAATTCCGGATATCGTTTGGCGGCGTTCTCAGCCCAGTCATGAACGTAGGCAGAATCGCCTTCATAGCCGAGCTCGGCCACGACGACAGGCTTTTCGAAGCGTTCGACCTGCCGGTATCCGGGCGCGAGGGCCTGCGCGAATGTCCTTTCTCCTCCAAAATTATCCCTGTCGTACTTTTGGAGGCCGAACACCGAAAGACCGATGATATCGACGACGTCGTCCCCCGGATAGAACGCGGCCAGGCCGGGATTTCCTTTGGGTGACCACATGTAATTGGCCGACTTGTTATGTTCGCGGCATACATTCACTATCCGCCGATAGGCAGCCACGTAGTTGGCAGGGCTCCAATGCGACCAGGTGAACTGATTGTCCGTCTCGTCCATTTCTTGTGCCCAGCGAATGGTTACAGGGCTCTTGAGCGCTGCCGCCGCGGAGCAGACAGTAGCCATGTTGCGATCATATCTGCCGGACAGAATGCCCTGCAGAAGTTCCTCCGATGTCGACCGCCAATCCACAGACCACGACCACGGTTCCACTGTTATCAACAGTTTGCGCCCGCGTTGCAGGGCATATTCATCGGCCGCTGACAGTGATGACAGATCGACATCTTCCCAAGGAAGGAAAAGATGTTCGATCTTGGAGTTCGCGTCATCAATAAAGTCACCATGCGGATCATACGCACCGAATATGACGGAACCCGCGCCAATGATCGGCCGTTTATCGGCAACCTGGCCCCGGTGGGTGGTTGCCTTTGCTGGTATGCCGCGAGGAATGCTCGCCGCCAGGACTGTGCCCGCCAGGAACAAGGTTGTTAGAGAGACGGCAATTGCTGTTCGTGTTTTGTTATTGGTCATTGCGATTTCCTCCTGCAAGCAACTTTCGGCAAGGTATTGCCGGCTAGTCGTTTCTGATCGTCGAGATGCGTTGTTATCGTCGCCAAGTCCGGGGACACGAGATGTTCGGCTGTAAGCTTTACGAACTCGTCAGTTTCAGTGGGAACAGCGTGCTTGAAGATATACCAGGCTCCGGAAGGTTCCTTCCTTTGATAGATCGTTCCGCGTTCGAACCTGTGAGCGAAGCAGGTTTTATTGGCATGAACGCCGGAGACCATATGCCATTGGGCATCGAGGCACAGACGACCATCATCGGTCACGGTCCATCGTCCTTTCGCCCAGGTGGCTGTATTTCCAGCACCGGTTCTGGCTGTGAAACGGCGTGCCTCGTCGTCAAAGCGTCCGGCACCATCAGACCAGGCCCAGGACTTGTCGCGGTAAAGCTTGTAAAGCTCCACACCCGTCATTGGCCGGGCCGCTGCTGATGGAACAAGACCTTCACTTGCTAGTGAAACATCGGCGAGTGTGACGGCCGACAGACAGCATGAGATGAGCAATGGCCAGCACAACGACCGGGGGGCGCCAGCCGTTTTCCTTTCAACTTTTAATGATTGTGTCATCGCACTTTCCTCCGTGGTGGACTTCAAGTTGCCCGTTCTCATTGTTGAGTTTTTCATTTTGTTTCGCTCTCCCTGAACCCTTCTTTTGAGAAGATGGTCTTCGACGGCAGCCATCTCGGCTTAAATGTCAATTTGCGCAGATCTCCGCCGCCGAAGCCTGCGCCTGACACGGCGTATTTCGCTTCAAACAGGCTCAATCGGCCGGTGCCGAACGCTAGGGATTCCAGTCCCTCCTTTCCGTGCTTGACGGTAGCAATTCCTGGAAGCAGGATGAGACCGAGCAGGCTCGCAGCCATCGCCGGACGATAGGTTCTTGTACGAAAGCGCACGACATTTTCCCGGGCATGCTGAATGACGATCGTCACCAACAGGAGTGTGTAGAGGACGGCATTGATTGTCGCGAAGATATAGAACCCGCGTGTTTCGCCGGCATTTTCGACGAGCAAAACGGGTAGTACCGACGCGATTGACAAGACGCCGTAAGGCACGAGAACGCGTAAAGGCAGCGGATCAACTTCCGATGATCCCTTGGGCGTGATGCGAAAATCAACATGCGAGCCAGTCATCCGGTCACGAACAGCAGCGACGGTTCCTGCCAGGGCCCAGGGCCAGCGCGCGAAGAGGAAAAACATCGTCTCCCAGCTCAAAATCCTGGCGTCGAACGGCCGGAACGAGCCGCTTGCACGCCAACGATATGCCAATAGCATCAAGGCGATGGAGAGCGGCGCAAAGTGGGCAAGAAAGTCCGGATAGGTCACCGCGACGAAGTTCTCATGACGCAGGAGAGCAACAATCGGCATGAAGAACATCAGGGCCATGAATAGGGCAAAGAGCGGATACCACAGCTGCGAAAATAGAAACTGGGACTTCAGTCTCAGCGGCAGGCGGGGAACATAGATCGGTGAATACTGCAGAAGCAGCATGACAAGACTGCGCGACCATTGAAATTCTTGTGTAACGAGATCAGCAAATGTGCGAGGTCCGTCGCCGTGGGCGATCGCGTCAAGCGCATGTACGCCTCGCCACCCGTATGCGTTCATCATCAATGTTGTCGAATGATCTTCGGCAAGCTCTGGTCCGAGCCCCCCTATTTCACGCAGCGCGGTTGTCCGAACAGCGTAATGTGATCCAATGCAGAGGGGTGCGAGACCGTTATTGTAACCGGCCTGAAGCGAACCCTGCATACTGGCTTCGGCATAAAGGCGCCCGCGTGCAGACCAGCTCTCAGAGGCATTTCGATCACAAATGCTCGGCGCCGAGACATAACCGACGCTTGGGTCGGCAAAGGGGCGCAGCATTTCAATGAGATAGCCGGGTTCAGGAACGTGGTCTGCATCTAGCTGCACGACGAAATCATAGCGGTCATAACCGAAATGATCGTAGAAGAATGCAAGGTTGCCTTCCTTGCAGCGCGTGCGGCGTGGCCAGCTCGTGCGGTGATAGTCTGGCCTGTTCTTTCGCGTTGAAACGAAGACCCCGTGCTCGTTGCACCAGTTCAATGTTTCCGGCGACGGATCTTCGTCAGCCACGTGTCGTGGGGAAACTCCTGAGCAAGCATAGCCTTTAGTGTGGTGGCAACGATCGAATAGGGCTCGGACGGTGCCTTGGTTACAACCATGGCGACACGGCTGTCCACGGGCAAACGAAGCGGTCCGCTCGGCTTCTGCGCGCGATAGAATATTGCGATGAAGTATGCTGGCAGCAGGGTCACCCAGGCCAGGACGGCTGTGACCAGGGAAAAGCCCCAAAAGCCAGTATAATGCTCCGGCCTCAACCACCAGGCCCAGAAATAGATAAGCAATGCCAGCCACACAACTGCGCCGGCGAGATATTCCTTTCGCCGATAACCTGTGAGGACCGGAACGTTCGACGGTTCGGCTCTTTCCATCGCTGTGTAGCGCGCGTTTGTCATGCCGGTGCCCCCAGACCAAAGAAGGGAGCAGCGGTACGCACGATGGTCTCGAGATCCGAATATTCGGGCGAAAATCCGAGTGCGCTACGTGCGAAAGCCGGATCGGTATAAAGTGCGGGCGGATCGCCAGCCCGCCTTGGATGCATTTCAACCGGTACTTCGCGTTTGGTAATTCGGCTGATGGTTCCGAGAATCTCCCCTATCGACGAGCCCTGCCCGGTTCCAAGGTTGACGGAAAGGTTTTGGCCGCTCTTGATGAGATGATCAAGCGCAAGCACGTGAGCGCGGGCAAGATCCGACACATGAATATAGTCCCTGACACAGGTTCCATCTTCAGTTTCGTAGTCGTCACCGAAGACGGCAAGGTGGGGAATTTTTCCTCCTGCCGCGAGCAATGCTCGTGGGATCAGATGTGTTTCCGGATCGTGCCACTCACCGAGTTCGCCGTCTGGATCGGCACCGCAAGCATTGAAGTATCGCAATGCCACATATCTCAGCTGATAGGCAGCTGCATAGTCTTGCAAAATCTGCTCGGCAACCAGCTTTGTCCTGCCGTAGGGATTGATCGGCAGCTGCGGGGTTGCTTCGGTAATGGGAAGACAATCCGGTACACCGTACGTAGCGCAGCTCGACGAGAAAATGACCTTGTCGATTTCCGCATGACGGCAGGCGTCCAGCAACGACAGAGTCCCAATGACATTGTTGCGATAATATTTCGAAGGATCCTCGACGGACTCTCCGACATATGCCGACGCGGCGAAATGAATGACCGCGTCAGGCTTATACTGCGTCAGGGTCCGCGTCAGGCTGCTTGTATCCAGGATGTCGCCGTGTACGAATTGTCCCCAGCGTACCGACGAGCGATTTCCGGTAGAAAGATTATCAAAAATGATCGGTTCGACGCCATTCGTATGGAGGAGTTTGGCAGTATGACTGCCAATATATCCAGCACCGCCCGTTACCAGAACTCTTCGGGGCGACATCATGCGGTCTCCGCGAGTCCATGTGCTTCCTCGGCCAGGAGACGATCGAAGTAATGCATCGTTTTTTCGAGGCCAATGGCCAAAGGCACCATTGGCTGCCATCCCAATTCACGCTGAGCCAGTGAAATATCCGGGCGGCGCTGGCGCGGATCATCTGTCGGTAATGGATTGCGAATAGTCTTCGAACGCGATCCGGTCATTTGAATTACCAGCTCTGCGAGTTCCAGGATGGTAAATTCACCGGGATTGCCGAGATTGACGGGGCCAGTGAATGATGGCGCCGTTGCCATCAGCTGTTGAAAGCCATCAATCAGATCGTTGACGAAGCAGAATGAACGCGTCTGCGAGCCGTCACCATAAATGGTGATGTCCTGGCCTTTCAGCGCCTGCACGATAAAGTTTGATACAACACGGCCATCATCGGGGCGCATATTCGGACCATAGGTGTTGAATATGCGTGCGATCTTGATTTCGACGTGATGTTTCTTGTGAAAATCGAAGAAGAGCGTTTCGGCGCCGCGCTTGCCTTCATCATAGCAGGCGCGAGGGCCAAAGGAATTTACATTGCCCCAATAGCCTTCAACCTGGGGATGGACCAGCGGATCGCCGTATACTTCTGACGTCGAGGCCTGGAAAATGCGGGCACCGGTGCGTGCTGCCAGTTCGAGCAGATTGAGCGCACCGAGGACGCAGGTTTTCATTGTATGCACGGGATCGGCCTGGTAATGCGGCGGTGATGCCGGGCAAGCAAGATTGTAGATTTCGTCGACCTCGATATTGATCGGATCAACAACGTCGTGTTTTACGACACTGAAGCGTTCGAAATTCCGCAGATGGCGGATATTGCGTTCGAGCCCAGTTGAAAAATTATCAAGGCAGATGACCTTATGGCCCGCTTTGAGAAGGCGTTCGCAAAGATGCGATCCGAGAAAGCCTGCGCCACCGGTGACGAGAATGTGCCGGGCGCGTTGCGTCGAGCCGATGACACGGACGTCGCCGAAGAGCGCATTGATACTAGGACGGTTTTGTATTGGACGCATTCTCTTCATTGATCTTCCCTCCCAAAAATGTGCCTGTACTTTGCTGAAATAGAGCACATCGGTCATGTACTTACTCAGGCCAAGGCTCTGTTTATCGGCGTAGTTTCTTAGTCCTTGTATACTTGCTTGCGCGCCAACTGTCGTTAGATGCGCATCCGGAAACTTATCACAGCGTCCATTTCTGCAATGAAACATCATGCAATATGTCTCCCAGCTATGTTTTGCACGGGACGGGGTGGGCACGAGGGAATGGTGAAAGGAAACGATAGAGCGTGGCGTTGATAGAAGGCGCAGCGTAAGTGGCTGCGCAGGTCGCAGGACGGCTATTGGGACATTCGTCCTATGTCATCATGCCTTGTGACGGAAGATTGGCGTCAATGGCCAAGCGACTTGAGCCAAGCATCGAAGCAATGGGCGCTGTCTACCACTTCCACGGGGCCAACTGCATGGGCAAAATAGGGTGGAATAGCCACATTCCGGGCCTGGCGCGGACTGTAGCCAAATTCCTTGCTGAAGGCCCGGCTGAAGTGGGCAGCGGAAGTGAACCCGACAGCTGAAGCAATCTCGACGATTTGCTGGCGGTTGGCGGAATTGCTCAGCGCAGCATGCGCTGAAAGAAGGCGGCGCTTTTGAATGTAGTGATGGACCCCACCGCTCTGCTCGAACAGTTGGTAGAGCCGTGTGCGCGAAACACCGAGTTCCCGGCACAGGATATCAGATGTGAGATCAGGCGAGTTCAAGTTGCTCTGGACGAAACGGCGCACCCGTCCGATTAGGTCAAGATTGCCCTGCGTCTCTGCTGGCCCAGAATGTTCTGCCGATGCTGACAGGCACGTCAAAATCATATCGCGTGTTGTCCGAACCACCTGCGGAAGGTCTGCGGCAGCCAGACTCGAAAGTCTTGCCTCGATATTTTTCATGTATTCGATCAAAAGGTCAGTATAGGTCCCCGTCAATGCGGTATTATTGTTCACATCAGCTGACGGTGTAGCGTCCGAAAACAGTTCGCGAGGCAGATAGAACGTGAGACTTTGAGAGTCGGTCGATCGACCTCTGAAGGGGCGGCCCAACGACCTCAATTCCACTTTTCCCGGCGCCCCCTCCGAAACATGCCGGTCCACTTCCGTCCATGTCCGACCAGTACGCAACAACACAATATGCCAATGGTCTATTGAGTTTGATCTCAGTTTGGCGGCTGAGCGTATATAGCTGTGGGGAGGCGCTCGCTGTTGAACGATGAGCATACTGCCAAGGTTCCAAGCTGTGTGGTCGGCAGGAAATCCCGCCTCCGGCGATACACCGTCCGGCAGTTCGATATCAATCAGCGGCGCCAGATAGGCCTGCCAAGCGGCAAACTGATCTGCCGGGACGAGATCGCGCGTGGAAAAATGCAGCGGTTCCAAGGCCGGCGGACACGGCAGGCTGCCTTCCTTTGCAGGACTTGGCTGCCGGGGCCAACGTCGCCGTTCGGAAAGCGGTGGCAAGCCAGGTTTGTCCCGGACTGCGTCTTGTCCAGCGATCGGAACCCGATCTGGTCGCTGTTGTCCCTTCTTTTGAGCGTCCCGCAACTTATCCTCCGAAATTCTGCAGAACAGGTCGCCCGGCATTCAAACAACCGTCCTGAGCAGATTAGGTTCCAATCATCGCCGTGGCGTGGCTGACTATTCGGCTCCAGACTCACGCATGCTTGCTTTCACACGGCCAATTTCATCAGCCTCGTCAAGAGCCCAGTCCTTGCCATCGGACCTGCGCAACCTCTTCGCAGCTGGCTTACGAGACCGAATGTGTTAGGCAGTGTGGACGGATTTGATCAAGTTGAAGCCTGCGGCGATTGCGACGATGGATGCGAGATTTTGTTTGGTCTTCGGGCATCGAAGCGCGACGCGCTTGGAGCGCTTGAGTTTTCCGACTGCGTGTTCGATGCGTCGCGACTTTTGTAGAGCGTTGTTGGGAAGAAGGGCGGCTTTGATTTTGCCGTTGAACGATAAGGGATGGCGGGAACCGATGCCCGTCGAAATAGGTCTTCAGGTGGATTTTGGTCGAGAAACCGCCTCGCGAACGGCCAAGCGCTTGGCCATATTGCCCCCTTCGTTCATACCAGACTGAGCGGACATTACCCACGTTCACTGCATCGTTTTCAAGAAAATGAATATTGGCACGGCGGGCCGCTAGCTCTCGGGCATCCCTGAGACCTTCTCGAATGGCTCCACCGTCATGCTCGTGATTGCCTGAACAAAAACGACGGGAAGCGATGGAGCGACGTTCTTCGCCAGCCACTCGATGCTAGGGACGACACCGCGGGTCAATAGATCGCCTGCACAGACCACGACGTCGGTGTCGGCCGGCGGGTGCACATCAAAGCGCTCGCCAAACTCGAGGTGCAAGTCGGAGAAAATCCAAATTTTCATGATGCGACCCTCTCGCGACTTTCCATACGTCCCAAGCCCGGCTCGCAGATGCTTCTGACCTCTTCCGCCGAAACCGCCAACTGGGCTGCCCTCTTCTCCACTTCGCTTCGCATCAACTCCAGCGTTTCTGTTGCGCGTTTGAAAAGGACGTCCAGTCGCCGGCGGACGCTCTCTTGTAGAGCCCTATCCGCGAGCCTTAAACTCTCCAGAGGTCGCCCGCCTGACCCCAGATCGGCGAGTAGCCCCTTCCCAAACCCGAAACTCCTCTCCATCAATGTGGCGGCATCTGTCGCGAGGCAAAGGTCCGCAGCAACGTCTCCACCTGCACTGGTCGAGTGCTCTCCAAACACGATGCGCTCCGCCGCCATGCCCCCGAGGAAGATGGTAATGTTCTTCTCGAAATCGCTTGCTGTTGCGAAGAGCGGCAAGGAGTAGCTGAACTCGGTAGTTCCAATCTGCGTCCATCTCGCGCCAAGCGGTCTTACACTGCAAATGGTGACTTTAACGAGGCTTTCGGGACGTAGAGTGTGTCCCAAGACCGCGTGGCCGGCTTCATGCACCGCCAGTCGGAAGCGCTGCTCGTCGGTGAAAGAGACCACAGGCGGCATCGCGTTGATCAAGCCGTTTTCAGTAACGAGCCTTCCTCCCGCCTTCCGAACCGCCCGCCGTGCATCGCGAGCGAGCTTTTCAATGTCAGCTCCGGACCTGTCGATGTCCTTGAGGGGCTTGGTTTTGGTATGACGTTTGTATGTCCAATAGGCCGCACTGCCGCCCAGTCCGTTGTGGTCGATCGTCGATCCGAGATTGTGTCGGGCAAAGCCGTCTGTGGACCGATAGGAGCCTGCGCCCCGGGCACGTCCGGTCGGCCGGGCTTGGTTTTCAGCTTGATGTCGTAGCTGGCATCTGACGGCGCGACGCCCGCTTTGCGCAGGTGGTATTTAAGCTGGTCGGTATCGGTCCAGAAGCCCCCGCCGCCGCTCCAGCTATATACGATGTCAATGTCCCAGCGCACGATGAGAGCGCCTGTCGTCTTGTTGAAGACTTCCAGCACGACCCTTTCGAGGTCTCCCGTTCCCAACCAAGTATGCAGGGCCCGCTTGTAAGATTCCCAGTCATCGACGAAGGCTGAGGGGTTAAGGTCGCTCAAGCGAATGATGCCTTGAGGCTTTTTAGGATATTGTCGGCCACATACGTCACCGAGTGGGTAAAGGTATTAACCGCAACGGTGGTCATGAGCCGAGAAATCCTTTCAGATCGAGGACAAGCGTGCTTTCCGCAGAGGATTCGCGGTTTCGCTGTCGGCGCTTTCCGCCATATCGCGCGCTGTGATCCGACTAAGCGCACTGGACACGATCCTCTCGTTCGGGCGCACTACTTAGCGCGCCTGTCCGTGTGCTGCCCGTGGACGACACGCTCTTAACAACGTTACCAGGTCCACGGATGTGATGGTGGCACCGCCGCTAATAGGCAATTTGGAACGCGAAAAACCTATTGGCACAAAACGTCGTAAGCAGAGACAAGGTAACCCAAAATTGTGAAGTGAAAACAGTGAAAGTGACGGGCTCCAGAGACGAACCAAAAGAGCGCTATCACCGATCCGGCTGAAACGATTATCCCGCGTCCGCCGCCGCCGTGCTCAGCGACACCGGCGTTTGGGCCGGTGCGGATAGTTTGGGGAAAGGGGTAAAGGGATCCCGCTTACGCTGCTGGCGTCAGCGTCCTTGATGATGAACACGCCGGCCGGGCGTTAGGCGATAACGGGATAGCCCAGCCTCTGCGCCTGCCGTTCCAGTTCGGCAAGCGGTTCATAATCGGCATCGGAAAGAACGGCAAAATCCTGAAGGCAAAGCACATCGCGCATGGTGGCCAGCGAAGGCTCGGCGATGGCCTGTTGCAGGATCTGCCTCATGAGCGCCACCTCCGCATCTGAGGCATCCGCCCGGGTGATGAGCGGCAATCCGGGGCCGTTGAATGTCTCGGCAAGGATCCGGATACCGGCAAGGCTCTCGGGATCGAAGCGCAGCATGTTGCCATAGGTGACACAGTCGATTGCCGCGACATCCGCCTTGCGGTTGGTGATCGCCGCTATGCTGTTGCGATGGCCACCCGTTTCGATCACCGAGGAAAAGAACCGGCCATCCCGCGACAGCGGCGCAACGACGGCGCGGAACAGGTTGACGCCGGAATTGCTGTCGGGCTGGTTGATCGCTGCCCGCCCGCCACGCACGTCTTCAACGGATTGGGCACCACTGTCCTTCGCCACGACAATGAAGCTGCACATCAATGGCCCATCGCAGCCCGGATGCCCATAGACCGGTGTTGCCACCAGCTTCACCTTGCCGCGCAGATGCTTGACGTAAGGAAAGCCGCAGGTCTGGGCGAGCATCAGGTCCGGACGCGTCCAGGCCTGATGGTAGTCCACGGCATCGTCCAACTTGGCCGGAACCTCGTCCAGCCCTGTCCGCTTCAGGGCTTGGCTGAGGAAATCCCACAGTTTAGCCGTGGCCTCGGCAAGTGGCGGCGGACTGGCATACATGGCAAGACTGGCAATGCGCATTGAGAATGCTTTCACAACTGACAGGAGCTACTGCAGCAGCACGCTTCATTCATGACGCGCAAAGATCGCCGTAGCACCCTACGTCTACTGCATAATCCAGCCTTCACCATATCGCCAGACTTTAAAATTGCGATGGCGTTGTTGGCATGGATACACAACCATCAGGAATGTTTCGGATGTGTGATATCGTCATGGGGTTTCAGGAAAAACCGCCGGGCAATGTCCCAGTAGCTGTGGTAGACCAGCCCGCCATTCGTGCCGATCAGAGCCTCCCGGTGTCGCCGGTAGACCGACGGCAGACAGTACCAGGAAATGCCGGGCTTCAGGTGATGCAGCACATGCAGGTTGTTGTAGAGGAACAGCAGCCCGAACAGATGGCTGTTTTCGACGATCGCCGTGCGCTCCTCGTGGCGTTCGGCATAGCGGTGCTCGGCATAGGACCGCAGCCGCGTCAGCGCGGCACCGAGGTAGACGAAACCGAAGAAATAGAGCCAGAACGGCATGCCGCAGATCGCCGTAACCCAGAACAGCACGGCGGCGACACCGATCATATGCACCGTCCAGATGCTCGCCCGGCCAGGCTCGCCGACCCGCAGCAGCCGCACCTCCTGCGCCAAAAAACTCGCCAGCATGACGGCGGGTCCAATGGTCAACCGCCCGAGCAGCGTCGTATTCCAGCGAGCAAGACGTTTGCCTGCACGCCCCAGCCGCTCCCAGGCGGTCCGGGTAAAATAGGAGGATTCCGGATCCTCGATCGGATCGGTCAGATGTTCGTCGCGGTGATGCTCCAGATGGCTTTCGCGGTAGATCGGATAGGGCAGCCAGAGCGATAGCGGGATGGAGCCGATCGCATCGTTGATGCGCTGGTTGCCCGTCGGATGCCCGTGGATGACTTCGTGCTGCAGCGACCCCTGCCAGGCGATCAGCCAACCGCCCGCAAGAGCAACTATGACGACGGGCAGCGATTGCCACCAGAATGTCAGTCCCAGAAAGCCTCCATAGATCGCGATGGTCAGAATGACGGTCGGCCACTCCACGCGGCGGGCGGGGATCTTGATGATGTAGGATGGCGTGTCGGACATGCGCGGCTGTTCCCCCAGAAGTAGAGGGAAATTACATCGCGGGGGCCAATATAGATAATTATGTTTATTTATATTATGGACTATGTTGGAAAAATCGTTCGTTTTCAGACGGATCGACCGCAGCTTTCATCCATTGATCGCTTCGCCTTACAAAAAAGGATCAGACCCAGGATGCCGGTGTCTTCGGCAAACGGCCATCCGGATCGACCACATCAAGACGCGGCCCGCCCTCGGCATTCCATCGCCACAGCGCCACGCAGGTGCCGCCCGGCGACATGAAGGACGGATAGACGACGCCGTCGAAACCCTCGGCAATCAGCCGCTGCCGCAGCCGGTGCGTCTGCGGCACCTTGCCTTCATCGAGGAGCATCCGCCACTCGCAGAGATGAATATCATCCGGCACGGCAAGGCCGGACAGCACCGTGGGATCGGTAAGGTCGATGAGTGCTGCCTCCTTGAGATCCAGCTGAGCGATCAGCGCCGGATGCTGGACAAAACCCTGATTATACTCCGCCCAGGCGGTCGAGAGTTCGCGCGCCGCGTAGATCGTCGCGGCACCCACCGGATTCCAGCGGCCACCGAACCGCGCCGCCCCCTCGCCCGAAAGCGGCGCAAAAGCCCATTGCGGCACGAAGGCGCGCCACAGCGTCAGTGTCTCCCGGGTCTTGTCAGGCATAAACGCCTGATCGTACCGCCTCGAGATAGGCCAGCACCTTGTCCGATTTGCCTTCGCTCACCAGATCATAAGCGGTTTTGCCAGCCCAGCCGGGGATTGGCTGATGCTTGAACCAGATGGTCGCGCGGTTCTCGTCGCCGGCCATTTCGCTGGCCATGGCGAGGATACGCACGACATGGCTCAGCGCATGATCCACCTTGCGCGCGCCGGATTTCGCCGTCAGCGTATTGCGCGCAACGCCGATCAGCCGGGCAAGCTCGGACAGGGTCACCCCGAGCTGCTTGGAGACGCGATCCGGCGAAAGGAACGGCGATTGACCGTCGCCGAACCGGATTGCCGTCATATCGAAGCTCAAAGCTGTCATGACCCTTCCTAACACATCTTGATAAGTACAGTATCAAACTATGCTCAAAGCATGCGCATTTCAAGCGCAGCTGTCAATCAAAGTGGCTAAACCGGTTTCCGCCACCACGGCTCGCGCTTTTCCAGAAATGCCGAAATCCCTTCTCGCGCCTCGTCCGTTTCCCAAACGTCTGCCAGACGCTCGATCGTCGCCTCGATGACATCAGCGGTGATCGGCATGCCCAGCGACCGCGCCAACGCCTTGGATTGGCCAACTGCCCCGGGCGCGACCTGCAGATAGGGCGCAATCTCCGCTTCGATTGCCGCATCGAGATCGCCTGATGATACCACGCGTGTCAAAAGACCTGCTGCTTGAGCTGCCTGCGCGTCAAAAATCCTGCCGGACATGAACAAGGGCCGCGCCTGCCCCTCGCCAATCTGCGCCACCACATAGGGGCTGATGGTCGCCGGGATCAGCCCGAGCCGTGTTTCCGTCAATCCGAACTTGGCTGTATCGCCAGCAATTGCCACATCGGCGACACATAGCAAACCGATACCGCCGCCAAACGCATTGCCCTGAACGCGGGCAATGACCGGCTTCTCCAGATCGTTCAGCGCCTTGAACATCAAGGCCAGCCGCTTGGCCTCCCTGATGCGCCCCGCCCGGTCCGCCTCGATCTGCGCTTTCATCCAGCCGAGATCGCCACCGGCGCAAAAGCTAACACCCTCCGCGGCCAGGACGACGACCCGGACTGTAGCATCCGCACCCAGCAATCTCGCCACGGTGGTCAATTCGCCAATCATCGCGCCGGACAGAGCGTTGTGTTTCTCGGGCCGCGCCAAGGTCAGCAGCGCCACGCCCCTGCCGTCAACCGCGACGCGGATGGTTTCGTAGGTCATGCCGCACTCCTCAAACTGCGCGCAAAAGCAGACGCCGCCTCAAGCGCGTCATCATCAAGGCCGGTCACAAACGCGCGGCTCTTCACATAGCGGTTGACCAGTAGCGTATCGACATTGCCCTTTGCCCCTGGCGCATAGGGACAGCCGCCGAGACCGCCGACCGACGCATCGAACACCCGGATGCCGCGATCAAGCGCCACGCCGATATTGTCGAGCGCCCGGCCTGACGTGTCATGGAAATGCCCGGCAAGCCTATCGGCAGGAATGTCCGCCAACACCGCCGCCAGCATGCGGTCCACCGCCTCCGGTATCCCCCGTCCAATCGTATCGCCAAGACTGATTTCGTAGCAGCCAAGTTTCAGCAACTGTCCCGCGACATCGGCAGCGCTTTCGGGCGCCACAGCCCCATCATAGGGGCATTCAACCACACAGCTGACATAACCGCGCACCGCAAGTCCCTCTTTGCGGGCAGCCTCCGCCACCGGGCGATACCGCTCGATGCTCTCAGTGATCGAGCAATTGATATTGTGCTGCGAAAATCCTTCCGAGGCCGAGGCAAAAATTGCCACCTCGTCTGCACCTGCCGCAAGGGCAGCCGCAAATCCCTTCAGGTTGGGCGTGAGCACAGCATATCGCACCCCCGGCCGCCGCGCGATCCCGGCCATCACGTCGGCAGCGTCGGCCAGTTGCGGCACCCATTTCGGGCTGACGAAACTCGTCACCTCGATCCGCTCGAAACCGCAGCCCGACAGCCGATCGACCAGCCTGATCTTATCCTGCGTATCGATCAGCGCCTTCTCGTTCTGAAGGCCATCACGCGGCGCCATCTCGACGATGGAGACCCGGTTTGAAACTCCGCCTGTAGCCACAAAAGACATCAGGCTTCCTCGGGCTTCAGCATCAACAGCACAGCGCCGTCCGACGTCTGATCGCCCTCGGCGACAAACAGGCTGTCGATGATGCCGTCACGACTGGCCGAAAGCGTCAGCTCCATTTTCATGGCTTCCATGACGATCAGCGGATCGCCCTTCGACACCGCGTCTCCCGCCTTGACGCGCACCAGCTTGATCAGCCCCGGCATCGGCGCCGTCAGGCGGTCGCTTCCCGCGGCACTTTCTGCTTCGCCATCCAGCGGATCGGGAACATGGAAATCGAAGGCCCGGCCGTCGACAAGAAGCGTAAAACCCCTCGCGATCTCAAGCCGTTGCAACCGGCTCTGCCGGCCATCGGCCTCAACAAGACAACCGCCGTCGAACCGGCCGGAAATCCGCACAGGAATGACCCGGCTGCTGCCATGCACGGCAAACAGATCGAGGCCGCGCGCCGCCACGCGCAGCACATGGCGCTCGCCGGCATGATCCAGCGTCACCGTGCGCGTCGCCTGCCCCCAGATCTGCCAATGGCCGAGCGACCGCCAGGGATCCCCGGCAGGCGGCGTCTGCAGCGTGCCGAGCGACAGCACAGCTGCGAGCGCCAGCGCCGTTTCATCCGGCGCCTTGTCCACCGTCAACGCCTCGACTTCCCGGTCAATCAGGCCCGTGTCGGGATGCCCGGCTACGAAATCCGGCTGCTGGCTCAGGCGGGTCAGAAATTCGAGATTGTTGGCGACGCCGCCGATATGGCTCGTTGCTAGCGCCGCCGTCAGCTTGGCCAATGCTGCCGCCCGCGTTGACCCGTGTACGATCAGCTTGGCGATCATCGGATCGTAAAACGGGCTGATCCGGTCGCCCAAACGCACGCCGGCATCGACCCGCACACCATCAGCCGGAAATCCGACATGCGACAGCGTACCGGTCGATGGCAGAAAACCGCGCGCTGGGTCCTCGGCATAGACCCGCGCCTCGAACGCCCAGCCATCGATAGACAGTTCCGACTGTTTCAATGGTAGCGGCTCGCCATTGGCAACCCGCATTTGCCATTCCACCAAGTCGATGCCGGTGATCGCCTCCGTCACCGGGTGCTCGACCTGCAGCCGCGTATTCATTTCCATAAAGAAGAACCGGTCTGGCCAGAGCCCGTCCGAGACATCGGCGATGAATTCGACGGTGCCGGCACCACAATAATCGATGGCGCGCGCTGCCCGCACGGCTGCCTCGCCCATCGCCCGGCGCATTTCCGCCGTCATGCCCGGTGCTGGCGCTTCCTCGATCACCTTCTGGTGGCGCCGCTGCAGCGAGCAGTCGCGCTCGAACAGATGCACCGCATTGCCATGCCGGTCGCCAAACACCTGGATTTCGATATGGCGCGGCTTCATCAGGTATTTTTCGATCAGCACCGCGCCGTCGCCGAATGAAGCTTCCGCCTCCCGCCGCGCCGCCTCAAGCGATGCGCCGAAATCCTCCGCCCGGTCGACGCGGCGCATGCCCTTGCCGCCACCGCCCGCCCGCGCCTTGATCAGCACCGGAAAGCCGATGGCGATGGCCTGCTCGGCCAGGAACGCCGCATCCTGGTTGTCACCGTGATAGCCGGGAACCACCGGGACGCCCGATTGCTCCATCAGTGCCTTTGCCGCGTCCTTCAGGCCCATGGCGCGAATGGCTGCGGCCGACGGCCCGATGAAGGCCATGCCTGCCGCCTCGACGGCCTCGGCGAACTCCGCATTCTCCGACAGGAACCCATAACCTGGGTGGATTGCCTGCGCGCCCGCGCGTTCGGCCGCCGAAATAATGCGCCCGGCATTCAGGTAGCTTTCGCTGGCCGCCGCCGCACCGATGCGAAAGGCTTCGTCCGCCAAAGCGACATGCAGCGCGCCGGCATCCGCATCGGAGAAGACCGCCACCGTGCGAATGCCCAGACGCCGCGCCGTGCGGATGATCCGGCAGGCGATTTCACCACGATTGGCGACCAGTATCTTTGAAAACATCAATCTATCCCGGTCTATTGCGCGGCGACGACTTCGACCTCGAGCAGCCAGTTCTCATCGAAAATGCCGGCAATCACCACCGTCATCGCCGGAGCCAAGGCGCCTAGATATTCGCTGCGGATTTCCCGGTTGGCCATCGTGTGGTGCCGGTCGGCCAGATACATGGTGACCTTGACGATATCGGCCTTGCTCATGCCAGCCGCTTTCAGCTGGGCATCGACATTCAGCCAGACCTGCCGCGCCTGCGCTTCGAAACCGGCGGGCAGCACATCGTCGGAATCGGCCGGTATCTGGCCGCTGACGAACAGCACCCTCGTAAATTCCTCAAGCCGGACAGCCTGCGAATAACCACCGCGCGGCTGAGGGGCGTTCTTGGCATTGAAAGCATCACGTTTCATGGTCTTTCTCCTCACATCCTGAACAGGCCAAAACGGGTATCGTCGATCGGTGCATTGAGCGCCACAGACAAGGAAAGCGCCAGCACATCGCGGCTCTTGCGCGGATCGATGATGCCGTCGTCCCACAGTCTCGCTGAGGCATAGAGCGGATGGCTCTGGGTCTCGAACAGCTTCAGCACCGGCTGCTTGAACTTCGCCTCGTCTTCCTCGCTCCAGGGGGTGCCTGCCCGCTTCAGCGCATCGCCGCGCACTGTTGCCAGCACCCCTGCCGCCTGCTCGCCGCCCATCACCGAAATCCGGCTGTTTGGCCAGGTCCAAAGGAAGCGCGGCGAAAACGCCCTGCCGCCCATGCCGTAATTGCCCGCGCCAAACGAGCCGCCGACCAGCATGGTGATCTTCGGCACCTTGGTCGTCGCCACCGCCGTCACCAGCTTGGCGCCGTGCTTGGCAATGCCCTCGGTCTCGTATTTCCGTCCGACCATGAAGCCGGTGATATTCTGCAGGAACACCAGCGGGATCTTCCGCTGCGAGCAGAGCTCGACGAAATGCGTGCCCTTCAGTGCCGATTCTGAAAACAACACGCCATTGTTGGCGATGATGCCGATAGGAATGCCGTGGATATGTGCAAAGCCGCAGACCAGCGTTGTGCCATAGCGCGCCTTGAACTCATCGAGCCGCGAGCCATCGACGATCCGGGCGATCACCTCGCGAATATCATAGGGCGTGCGCAGGTCCAAAGGCACGACACCGGCAATATCGCCGGGGTCGTAGGCCGGCTCTTCCGGCGTCTGCCGCTCGACGGTGGTTATCGACGGCCGGTTCAAGTTGGCAACCGAACGGCGCGCCAGTGCCAGCGCGTGCGCATCGTCGCGCGCCAGATGATCGGCCACGCCGGAGAGCCGCGTATGCACATCACCGCCGCCGAGATCTTCGGACGACACCACCTCACCCGTTGCAGCGCGCACCAGCGGCGGCCCGGCGAGAAAGATCGTGCCCTGCCCTTCGACGATGATCGCCTCGTCCGACATCGCCGGCACATAGGCGCCGCCCGCCGTGCAGGATCCCATGACGACGGCAATCTGAGGGATGCCCGCCGCCGACATATTGGCCTGATTGTAGAAGATCCGGCCGAAATGATCGCGGTCGGGAAACACCTCGTCCTGGTTCGGCAGGTTGGCGCCCCCGGAATCGACCAGATAGATGCACGGCAGGTTGTTCTCCGCCGCGATCTCCTGCGCCCGCAAATGCTTCTTCACCGTCATCGGATAGTAGGTGCCGCCTTTGACCGTCGCATCGTTGCAGACGATCATGCAGTCGCGGCCGGAGACGCGGCCGATGCCCGTGACCAGCCCAGCCCCCGGCGCCTCGCCCTTGTAAAGCCCGTGCGCCGCTGTCAGGCCGAATTCCAGAAATGGCGTCGCCGGATCGATCAGCTGCGCTACGCGCTCACGCGGCAGCATCTTGCCGCGACTGACATGGCGCTCGCGTGCCACCTCGCCGCCACCGCCGGCAGCCAGCGCCGCCGCGTCCTCGACGACCCGCATCGCGTCTGCCATCGCCGCGCTATTGGCGCGGAATATCTCCGACGATGTGGTAATTTGCGATTTCAGTACGGCCATTCATTCCCCCGACCAAACATCCTGCAAGTGTCACGCTCAAGCCGTCTCGCCAAAAAGCTCCCTGCCGATCAGCATACGCCGTATTTCCGAGGTTCCAGCGCCAATCTCGTACAGTTTTGCATCCCTCAGTAGCCGGCCGGCCGGATAGTCGTTGGTATAACCGTTGCCACCCAGCACCTGGATGGTTTCCAGCGCCAAAGCCGTTGCCCGTTCCGCCGCGTAGAGAATGCAGCCGGCCGCATCCTTGCGCGTCGTCTCGCCACGATCGCAGGCGGCCGCCACAGCATAGACATAGGCGCGCGCCGCATTCAGCGTTACATACATGTCGGCGATCTTGCCCTGCATCAGCTGGAATTCGCCGATCGGCTGGCCGAACTGCTTTCGCTCATGCAGATAGGGGACTGCGACGTCGAGGCAAGCCGCCATGATTCCAAGCGGCCCGGCCGACAGGACGACGCGCTCATAGTCGAGACCCGACATCAGGATGCGCACGCCGCCACCGACATTGCCCAGAACGTTTTGTTCCGGCACCTCGCAATCGCTGAAGATCAGTTCGGATGTGTTGGAGCCGCGCATGCCGAGTTTGTCGAGCTTCGGACCGGTCGAAAATCCGGCAAACCCCTTTTCGACCAGAAACGCTGTAATGCCGCGCGGCCCGGCGTCCGGATCGGTCTTGGCATAGACCACCAGGACATCGGCGTCCGGCCCGTTGGTGATCCACATCTTGCTGCCGTTGAGCACATAGCGGTCGCCGAGCTTGTCGGCGCGGAGCTTCATCGACACGACATCGGAGCCGGCGCCGGGCTCGGACATTGCCAGCGCGCCGATATGCTCGCCGGAAATCAGCTTCGGCAGGTATTGGGCCTTCTGTGCATCTGAGCCGTTGCGGTTGATCTGGTTGACGCAGAGATTGGAATGGGCGCCATAACTCAGGGCCACCGACGCCGATGCCCGGCTGATCTCTTCCATCGCCACGCAATGGGCGAGATAACCAAGGCCGATGCCGCCGTAGTCCTCGCCCGCCGTGATCCCGAGCAGGCCAAAATCGCCCAACTCCCGCCAGAGCGGCGTCGGAAAACTGTTATTCCGGTCGATATCAGCCGCCTGCGGCGCAATGCGCTCGCTTGCAAACCTTTGAACGGTTTCGCGCAGAGCCTCGATCTCGTCGCCCAAGGCAAAATTCAAGCCACCGGAATACATCAGGCCTCCTCCCTGTCGAATCGCGCTGCCTGAACGGAAGAGAACGCGCGATCCCAAACGGCCCCAAAAGGACCGTCGGGGATATCTGCATTCCTCCCGGTACAGCAGTCGCTGCAAGGCGCCGGCGGCAGACTCCTCTCCACCACACCGTTACCGGTTTTGAGACTAACACAGCCGCACAACAATTTCCGAACCAAGACAGGCGCTTGCACGCATGATTTGCAAAAAATCGCCTCATCAAATCGCTCGTGAGAGTTGGCAGCGGCAAAGGAGAGAGGGCGATAACGCGTATACGGTGCCGGGAATGATCGGGATTGCCCTTGCGCAAAATGCCTGTAGTCGCCAAGACGGGCATGGAACAATCGGCAGCGGACGGATCATGTCAGGAAAAAAGATTGCGATCATCGGCGGCGGACCGGCGGGGCTGATGGCGGCGGAAAAGCTGTCGATGTCCGGTCATGCTGTGACGGTCTATGACGGCATGCCCACATTCGGCCGGAAATTCCTGCTCGCCGGCAAATCCGGCCTCAACATCACTCATTCCGAAGATTACCACCATTTCCTAAACCGGTTCGGAGCTGCATCGCACCGCCTGCGCGCAGCGTTGGATGACTTTACACCGCAAGACGTGCGCGCCTGGACAACCGGTCTCGGGACGGAAACTTTCACGGGCACATCCGGCCGCGTGTTTCCAACCGTCATGAAAGCTTCGCCGCTATTGCGCGCCTGGCTGGGGCGGCTGGAAGCGCAGGGTGTCAAACTGCTGACACGCCATCGCTGGACGGGCTTTGCCGATGCCGGCCTCGTCTTCGAAACCCTGAATGGCCCCGTGACCATCCAGGGCGACGCGACTTTGCTTGCGCTCGGTGGCGCCAGCTGGCCACGTCTGGGTGCCGACGGCAGCTGGATTCCGCTGTTGAGAAATGAAGGCGTAGAGATCTCCGATCTGCAGCCGGCCAATTGCGGTTTCGATGTCGAATGGAGCGATGTCTTCAAGGACCGCTTTGCTGGCGCGCCCCTGAAATCAGTCACCACCATGTCGGATGCCGGTACCTTTCCGGGCGAGTTCGTCGTCTCCCGCCATGGTATCGAAGGCAGCCTCGTCTACGCCCACTCCGCCGCCCTTCGGGATCGTCTGACGCGGCAGGGCCATGCGCGTCTGCTTGTCGATCTCGTCCCCGGCCGCAGCCTTGAACGACTGGAAAAAGACTTGGCGCGGCAGGATGGGAAAATCAGCCTCTCCAATCGCCTGCGCAAAGGCGCCGGTCTCGACGGCGTCAAAGCGGCGCTGGTCCGGGAACTCGGCTCCCAAGCCATTTTCCAAGATACCGCCCAGCTCGCCGGGCTCATCAAGGCGCTGCCCGTCCAAGTCGTCCGCCCCCGCCCCATCGCCGAAGCCATTTCCTCGGCCGGTGGCATCCGTTTTGACAGCCTCGACGAGCGCTTTATGCTGACAGCCCTTCCCGGCGTCTTTGCCGCTGGAGAAATGCTGGACTGGGAAGCGCCGACCGGCGGATATCTGCTGACAGCTTGCTTCGCCACCGGGCAGGCGGCGGCAAAGGGAATAAACGAATGGCTAAAGGCTTTGCCTGATGCGCCGGCGTCAGTTTGAGGGCATCTTCTGGCGCATCGGCATCTGGTCAATCAGCTCAAACAGCACGGCGGCCGGCACCACCTCATCCGTGCGATATTTCACCGCGCCATCCTTGCCTACCAGCTTCAGCGCAAAAAAACCGTCCGTGACGTCCAGATCGGACCGGATGGCGTAGCAATTAAGATCGTACTCGGGGCCGAACAATGCCTTGACCTCATTGCGCCCGACCTCCAGCACGATCATGTCCCGCTCGCGCAGGCCGTCGGCCTCTGCAAGTAGCAGGTTGGCCTGCCGCGCCGCGTCGATATGACTATCATCGGGGAAAATGATCACCACCCGGTAGCGCCATTCGAAATCAGCCAGGCTCATTCCGCCCTGCTGCGGATCGATCTCTATACCCGAGAGCGCCGCAGACAATGATTTCAGCATCGCCTTTATCCTCTTGCGTAAACCATGAGGAAACTAACTGGCCATGAGGCATTTGGTTCCAGACTTTACGCCAACGGATGCCTGGATGTGAATGAGTGGCGCTATTGCACCAAAATCGCCCGGAAATCATTGACATTGGTCCCTGTCGGGCCTGGCTTGAAAATATCGCCGATCGCATCGAACGCGCTCCAGGCATCGTTGCGGTCGAGCAGGGCAGCACCATCGGCGCCGGCCCTGGCAAGGCGTGCAACACTCGTCCCATCGGCAAACGCCCCGGCATTGTCCTCCGACCCGTCGATCCCATCGGTATCGGCGGCGAGCGCGGAAATACCGTCGACACCATCGATCGCAAGCGCCAGCGACAAGAGAAATTCGCTATTGCGCCCGCCTTTACCCTCGCTCCTGATGGTGACCGTCGTTTCGCCCCCCGACAGAATGACTACCGGCTTGCGGAACGGCCGGTTCCGAACGGAAACCTCGCGGGCAATCGCGGCATGCACACGTCCGACCTCCCGCGCCTCGCCTTCCATCGCGTCGGACAGGATGACCGCCTCGACCCCGGCTAAACGGGCAAGATCGGCCGCAGCCACCAGCGAAACTGCAGCCGAGGCGACAAGCCGGACCTCGTTTCGGCGAAACGCGCGGTCGGCCGGGCTCGGGGCGGCGGATGCATCGCTGCGGATGAACGCCATCACCTTTTCCGGCAATTCCAACCGGTATCGCTCGGTATAGCGCAATGCGTCGCTGCGTGTGCTTTTGTCCGGAATGGTCGGCCCCGAGGCCACCAGCGCCGGATCGTCGCCGGGAATATCCGAGACCACCAGCGACACGACTTTTGCAGGCCATGCCGCAGCCGCAAGCCGTCCGCCCTTGATGCCGGAAACATGCTTGCGGATCGCGTTCATTGCGCTGATCGGCGCTCCCGAGGCAAGCAGCGCCCGGTTGATGGCAATCTCGTCGTCCAACGTCAGGTCACCCGCCGGCAACGGCAACAGCGCCGAGCCGCCACCGCAGATCAGCGCCACGACCAGATCGTCCTCGCCAAGACCGCTGACCTCCTTCAACAACCGGCGCGACGCCCTCAGGCCGTTCTCATCCGGCAACGGATGCGATGCCTCCATCACCTCGATCCGCTCGCACCGCGCACCATAGCCGTAGCGGGTGACGACCACACCCGTAAGCGGTCCGTCCCACAGCCGTTCGAACACCTGCGCCATCTGGGCCGCTCCTTTGCCGGCGCCGATCACCACCGTGCGTCCCTTCGGCTTTTCCGGCAGATTGGCAGAGAGTACCTTCGCCGGATCGGCGGCAGCGACCGCCGCATGAAACAGCGTTTCGAGAAAAGCTTTCGGGTCGGCGATGACGGCCATGTTTTGTGTCCTCATTCATAAAATAGACCGGGCGGCCCTCCTCCTGGCCGCCCGGTCCTTGTCGTCAGGCGACCGCGTGGTTGGCCATGCGTTCAAGAGCCGTGACGAGGCCTGAATGATCGAGACCGGCATCACCGTGGGCAGCGCAACTGTTGAACAGTTCCTGCGTCGCCGCCGTGTTCGGCAGCGAAACGCCGATGGCCTTTGCTCCTTGCAGGGCCAGATTGAGGTCCTTCTGGTGCAGCGAGATGCGAAAGCCAGGTTCGAAGGTGCGCTTGACCATACGGTCGCCATGCACTTCCAGAATACGCGACGAGGCAAAGCCGCCCATCAGGGCTTCGCGAACCCGCGCCGGATCGGCACCGGCCTTCGAGGCAAAGAGCAGTGCTTCCGCGACAGCCTCGATGGTCAGCGCAACGATGATCTGGTTGGCAACCTTGGTCACCTGTCCGTCGCCGCAATCGCCGACCAGCGTGATGTTCTTGCCCATCAGCTCGAACAGCGGCAACGCCCGTTCGAAACTGCCTTCGGTGCCGCCCGCCATGATCGACAGCGACGCATTCTTGGCGCCGACTTCGCCGCCGGAGACCGGCGCATCCATATATTCGGCGCCCGTTTCGCGGACCTTCTTGGCAAATTCCTTGGTCTCGATCGGCGAGATCGAGCTCATGTCGATGACCAGCTTGCCTTTCGACAGACCAAAAGCAACGCCGTTTTCACCGAACAGGACGTCCTTTACATCCGGCGTGTCCGGCAGCATCAGGATGATGATATCGACCTTTTCCGCCAGCGCCTTCGGCGTGTCGGCAAACTGCAGACCGTTGTCGAGCAGTTCCTGCTTCGGCGGTATGTGGAATTTCGAGGTAATGACGGTGTGGCCGGCATCCTGCAGGTGGCGCGCCATCGGCGTGCCCATGATACCCAGTCCGATAAAGCCGATTGTGGCCATGTTGCTTAACTCCTGATCTTGATGATGTCTGCGCCGCGGGCGGATGTGGCGGCGGCAAGCCAGCCGAGCCCTTCGGATGTCGTGGTGCGCGGCTTGTATTCGCAGCCGATGAAGCCGTCATATCCGGCCGCATCCAACGCCTCGAAGACGAAGGGATAGTTGATCTCGCCGGTGCCCGGTTCGTTGCGGCCGGGATTGTCGGCCAGCTGCACATGGGCGATTCTTCCCTGGTACTTTTTGAACGTGCCGACGAGCTCGCCCTCGGTGCGCTGCTGGTGGTAGAGATCGTACTGGATGAACAGGTTGTCGCTGCCGACTTCCGCGATGATCGAGGCCGTTTGCTCCACCGTGTTGAGGTAGAAGCCGGGAATATCGAAGCGGTTGATCGGCTCGATCAACAGCCGGATGCCGTGTTTGCCCAGTTCCCCTGCCGCCAGCCGCAGATTGGCAACGAACGTCGCCCGCAATACGTCATCGGACACGCCAATCGGCGCGATGCCGGAGAGGCAGTTGATCTGCGTGCAGCCGAGCGCAGTTGCATAGTCGATGGCCAAGGCCACGCCGCGGCGGAATTCGTCGATCCGGTCGGGCAGCACGGCGATGCCACGCTCGCCGGCGGCCCAGCCGCCGGCCGGCAGGTTGTGCAGTACCTGGCTCAACCCGTTGACCTCGAGTGCTGCCTTCAGCGCCTTGGCATCGAAATCATAGGGGAAGAGATATTCCACCGCCGTGAACCCGGCCTTGGCGGCCAGCGCGAACCGGTCGAGGAACGGCACTTCATTAAAAAGCATGGTCAGGTTTGCCGCAAATTTTGGCATGAAAAATCCTCCGTCTTTCTGATCAGTCGAGCAGCGCCATGATCGCCGTCGGGGCATCCTCGCCGCGTTCGGCCAGTTCCTCGAACTCGACCACCGAATTGATATCGGCACCCATCGAAATATTGGTGACACGCTCAAGGATGAACTCGATGACGACCGGCACCTGGTGCTCGTCCATCAACGCCTGTGCCTTGGCGAATGCCTCCTGGAATTCGTTCGGGCTCCTGACCCGGATCGCCTTGCAGCCCAGCCCTTCGGCCACCGCCACATGATCGACGCCGTAACCCTTCTCCGCATCGCCCGATGCGTTGATGTTATCAAAGGCGAGGCTGACCTCGAAATCCATGTTCAGCCCGCGCTGCGCCTGGCGGATGAGGCCGAGATAGGAATTGTTCACGACAACATGCAGGTAAGGCAGCTTGTGCTGGGCGCCAACGGCCAGTTCCTCGATCATGAACTGGAAATCATAGTCGCCCGAGAGCGCCACGATCGTACGGTCCGGATCGGCGGCACGCACGCCAAGCGCTGCCGGCAGCGTCCAGCCGAGCGGCCCGGCCTGGCCGCAATTGATCCAGTTGCGCGGCTTGTAGACATGCAGGAACTGCGCACCGGCGATCTGGCTCAGACCAATGGTCGAGACATAGCAGGTGTCGCGGCCGAACGCCTTGTTCATCTCCTCGTAGACACGCTGTGGCTTCAGTGGCGTCTGGTCAAAATGGGTCTTGCGCAGCATGGTCCGCTTGCGCTCGCGGCATTCCTCCGCCCAACCGGACCAGTCCTTCAGCTTGCCCCCAATCTTCCATTCGGTGGCGACGTCAAGGAACAGTTTCAGCGCAGCACCGGCATCCGAGACAATGCCGAAATCCGGGGCAAAGACGCGGCCGATCTGGGTCGGCTCAATATCAACATGGACGAACTTGCGACCTTCGGTATAGGTCGGCACATTACCGGTATGGCGGTTGGCCCAGCGGTTGCCGACGCCAAGCACGAAGTCGGAGGCGAGCAGATTGGCATTGCCATAGCGATGCGATGTCTGCAGCCCGCACATGCCGGCCATCAGCGGATGATCGTCGGGGATCGTGCCCCAGCCCATCAGCGTCGGGATGACCGGAATGCCGGTGATCTCGGCAAATTCGGTCAAAAGATCGGACGCTTCCGCATTGATGATGCCGCCACCGGCAACGATCAGCGGCCGCTCCGCCGCGTTCAGCATGGCGATCGCCTTTTCGGCCTGCGCCCGCGTTGCGGCGGGCTTGTAGGCCTCAAGCGGCGCGTAGGTATCGATGTCGAACTCGATTTCGGCCAGTTGCACATCGACCGGCAGATCGATCAGCACCGGGCCGGGTCGGCCCGAGCGCATCAGGTGAAACGCCTTCTGGAAGACGAACGGCACCAGCGCCGGCTCCATGACGGTGACTGCCCATTTGGTCAGTGGGCCGGCAATCCTGGCGATATCGACGGCCTGAAAATCCTCCTTGTCGAGACGTGCGCGCGGCGCCTGGCCGGTGATGCAAAGGATCGGGATTGAATCCGCCTGGGCTGAATAGAGCCCGGTGATCATGTCGGTGCCGGCCGGACCCGAGGTGCCGATACAGACGCCGATATTGCCGTGTTTGGCCCGGGTATAGCCCTCTGCCATATGGGAGGCGCCCTCGACATGCCGCGCCAGGATATGGCGCACCGAGCCGCGCGCCTTCAGCGCCGAATAAAAGGGATTGATTGCTGCACCCGGAACCCCGAAGGCGCAATCGACGCCTTCCTTCTCCAGAACCAGAACCGCCGCATCGACTGCGCGCATTTTCGCCATGACTATTCCTCCATCGTGTGAGGATGAGGTTAGCCCAATTTTTTCGGGGAGCAATCATTTAATGGAAATCATTCCCACGATATGGAAATAAACATCTTCAACGAATCCCGCATGAATGGAGACGTCCGAGTGCAAAAAAGCAGCGTAGATTTGCCCATACACATCCAAACGTGCCGCAAAATGAACCCTCGATTTGCCCAACGCCTTCACATGTAGCGATTCATCGGAGCTTTCCCTTTTCGGCCGTCAAAGGATTTGGGGATGTTTTGCAGCACAGCTAGGCATCGTTGGTAGACCGCAAGATGAACCTCAAGGATGACCTAGCTGGGATTTTCCAGCTTGCCCGACCAAGGCGCCTACTGGTCGATCCCGATATCGATGCGACGAAAAATGGCGCGTCTCGTACACTTCGTCTTCCTCAACTTCATCAGATTGCCAAAGCCCGGTCAGGTGGGTGTTCCTCCTACATACCACTCGACCACGATGGTTGTGCGCGCGTTTAGAGGCGAGACGCGCAACGTTCGCAAGCCACGCCCTTAAACTGCGGCATCAGTCTCCGCGTTCACAGATCGATGCACTTTTGCATGATATCACCGAGTCGGCTGGCCTGTGCAAAACGCCGCCAAGGCCAGTCGGAATTGCTCGAAGTCGAGACCCGACTCAATCTTCCGCGAGTAGGCGCCCTTTATGAAGTCATGCTTGTAAAAGAGTGTTTGGAACGCCTGTTCGTAGAAAACATGCATCCTACTCGGCACGACAGAAAACTCGCTGTAAGTAAGTAACATCAGCGTTGCCAGCAGGGGCACTGACAGAAATTCCTTGTGCTTCAAAAAGAATTCTGGGGTAATGTTAGCGATGAACTTCTCTTTCACTTCCGGGTCGAAATTTAGTTTCGACAACATCAGCAGTGTCTGATCCCTCGTCATAGGCAATAGCTTCGCAACCCGGAACGCTTCCCATGGCAGATAAAAGTCGTCGGGACGCGTCGATAAAAGGATCGGTGTGGCCGGAAACCTATAGGCTATATCGAGAATTTTGGTGGCGTAACGTGTTCGATCTTCAAGAGAAATTTCATCGATACCATCCAGATAAATAATGAACTTTCCGCTTTGCATTCCGAACTTGAGATGCTCTTCGTTGAAGCTGGGTATGTAGGTCGATACTTGCTTCACCAGATTCGCTATCAACGACTGGCTGTTATCCGTAACCGCCCGATTGCTACCGCGTAGATTTCGCTTTGATGCGAATGACGAGGAGCTCGTCGTCAACAAAGCTGTCGAGGAAGTTGTTCCATTCTTGGGGTGAGCGGCGGGCGTCTTTGAGCATCTGCTCCAATTCGTCCATGCCGTCGTCTGTCAGTGCGGTGACGGATTCGTCGTCTCCGGTGTAGACGGAGATGATGCTGCCGTAGCTCAGATTATCATCGTTGGAGACGATTGCCTGAAGAAGCTCCGGGTCCTCTTCGAGAATTTCGGCAACAAATTTGATCGTACGGACGTAGGTGACTGTCGCCATCAGGCTGCCTTTGCGTCGGTTGTGGTGATCGCCGACCAGTTCCATGGAAGCAATTCGTCTAACCTGTTGATCTTGTGATCGTGGATGCGATCGAGCACGTCAGCCAGATATGCCTGCGGATCAAGACCATTCATCTTGGCTGTCTCGATGATCGTCATGGCCCGCGCCAAAGTCTCCGCCCCGGTGTCGGCTCCCGCGAATAGCCAGTTGCGCCTTCCAACGCCTATTGGACGCAGAGCCCGCTCGGCGGCATTGTTGTCGATCGCGACACGGCCGTCTTCGAGGAACAGGCAGAGCGAGGACCATCGGCTCAATCCGTAGCGGAAAGCTGCGGCCAGATCGCCCTTGCCCGGAATGCGCGTTAGTTGAGCTTCAGCCCAGTGGCGGAATGCTTCAGCCTTGGGCTTGCTCTGCGTTTGACGCGCGGCAAGGCGGATCTCGGGAGGCTGGCCGTTGATGCCTCGCTCGATGTCGTAAAGCGCTCCGATACGATCGAGAGCCTCTCGCGCGATCTCGGATTTGTTCGATGTCCAGATATCGTGGAAGTCACGTCGCCAATGCGCCCAGCAGGCGGCTTCCTTGAAGCGAGATTCTCCCTTTTCTCCAGGCGAGTACAGCTTGCCATATCCTTTGTAGCCGTCAGCCTGAAGGATGCCGCTTGATTGCTTGAGGTGGCGGTGGACGTGCTCTTCCTTCC
>NZ_JAFCXE010000030.1:0-78385 GCF_049897905.1 Pararhizobium sp. PWRC1-1
CGAATGCTCGCCTGCGGACGCTCGAAATCCATTCGTTGCGAGGCACCGACGGCAGCAACGAAATAAGTAACGCATCAAAGACCGAATGATGACCCGTCGCTGAGCGGTGCACCAACGCCCACCCGGATTGGTTCCGAGCCATGTTCAGCCCTTCGGTAACCGCGGGTATCATCAACGCGCACCAACTCGCGGGTTACCGATCGCACAATGTCTATCTGCGGGGATCCTCGCATGTCCCCTTACCGCCTCATGCAATCGCCGACGCCATGGACGCACTGTTCGAGAGCATATCGGAGGAATCCGATGTGCGCGTGAAGGCAATCCTCGCCCCGTTCCTATTCACCTATATCCACCCATTCCCGGACGGGAACGGACGCACAGCGCGCTTTATTATGAATGCGCTTCTTGCCGAGAGCGGAGCGCCGTGGACCATCATACCTGTCGTGCGCCGTGACGAGTACATGAACGCCCTGGAAGAGGCGAGCCAGTACGAAAACATCGTGCCTCTCACGAACTTTGTCTCCGAGCTGGTTAAAGCGCCAGCACCGTCCACGCAAGCCACTGCTGGCCGGAAAGACAACTAGAGCAAGGGCAAACCCCGACTGCGTTTTGCCATTGGCCTCAAGGCCGGCAATGACATCGAACTAAGACCCAACCCGCACGCCTTTCATTTCGTCACAAGCTCGTCAGGTGCGACACTCAGTCCCTCCGCGATCTAACCAAGGTCGGTGAGGGTCGCATACTTTTGGGCGCGCTCGATTGAACCGATGTGGCGCGTACTGCTAGTGGCCGTCCAACCACGCAACCTCATCGGCGCCTAGACTGATGTCGAGCGCGGAAAGGCTATCGTCCAGTTCGGCCACCGTTCTCGGCCCTATGAGCGGTACGACCGGGAAGGGCTGGGCCAGCACATAGGCGAGCGCGATGTGGATGGGCTTCCGGTTCAGGCGCCCCGCCAGTTCAATGGCGCGATCGCGACGGATGAAGTTGCGCTCGCTGTACCAGCAACGCACCAACTCCTCGTTGTCGTGCCTGTCGCGGCCGGCACGATCTGTGAAGAAGCCGCGACCCTGACTGGACCAGGCGAAATTGGGTATCTGCATTTCGTTGAGCCAGTGCTTCCAGTCGCCATCGGAGGCAGCGACGCAGCCTGCCCAGATCGGATCCTGCATTTCGGCCAGCGAGAAGTTGTTGGAAAGCGCTCCGGGCACAGTCTTGCCGTTTGCCTGTGCATACGCGACCGCCTCCACCATTCGGGCTTGCGTCCAGTTCGATCCGCCGAAAACACCACGGATGCGCCCGGCGCGAACTTCTGCGTCCATCGCGTCGACGAACTCGCCGACCGGCACCTGTTCGTCGTCGCGGTGCATGAAATAGACATCGACATAATCGGTCTTAAGCCGATCAAGCGACTGCGAGAGCTGCTTGCCGATTTGATCGGGATAGACGAGGGGCGAGTGCGCGCCCTTGCCGATCAGTACGACCTCCTCGCGCGGCACGGCACGGCTCGTCCACCAGTCGCCAAAGATCGTTTCGGTGAGCCCGCGGTTGTAGATCCAGGCTGTATCCAAAACGTTGCCGCCCGCCTCGTAGAACGCGTCGAGCGTCAGCGAGGCGGCGGCGAAGTTGGGGAAAAATTCGAAGCCGAGCGCCACCGCCGACATCGGCTTTGCGATTCCAGGAATTTTCCGGTGCGGCAGCGTATTGCCGGCACGGACGATCTCGCCGCGAATGTTCAAGCGGCGTTGGGCCGCCTTTTCGATTCCATATTCCAGACCGAGGGCGCCACGCCACTGGTCCATAACCCGCAGATTGCCGATGGAATCCTCCCAGGTCATGCCGGGCGCTGCAAATTCCTGTCGGCCTTCGCGTATCGCTTCTCTCGCGGCGTCCACCTCGAAGGAATAGAGCCAGCCCTTTTCATCAATCTCCACAGTCTCGCGGTTGCCGTCGTTGTGGGTGATGTCGATCTTTCCGATACCGCCGGTGTGACCCGACGCGAACCAGAATTCAGGAACCTCGATGCAGCCCTTTGCGCCAAAGATGCGCAACATGTTATCCTGCTTCGCACGAATGGAGCACGAAACCTCGGCGACGGTGCCGTTTGGAAATTTAAGCAAAGCGGATGCCCATTCATCGACGTTGGTTTCGCCGAGTTGGCCCATGCCGAGAACCTGCAGCGGTTCAAGGAAAGGCTTGCCATCCGCCGCACCGGCGATGAGCCGCGCCATGGAAACCGGATAACCACCAACGTCGAGGATACCACCACCGGCAAGTTCGTTGGAAAACAGCCGGTGCTCAGGTTTTACCGCACCCATGTCGAAGCCGAAACTTGATTTGATCGCCCGAACAGCGCCGATCGTGCCGCTGCGAACCAGATCGGCGATCTTCAGGGTTTGCGGATGCAGGCGGTACATATAGGCCTCACCGGCAAACACGCCGGCCTTGCTGGCCTCGTGGTAAATTGTCTCTGCTTCATAGGCCGACAAGGCGATCGGCTTTTCGACCAGCACATGCTTGCCGGCACGGACGGCCTTGATCGCCCATTCCGCATGACCGGTGTGAGGGGTGGCGATGTAAACCGCGTCAACCTGCGGATCGACAAGCAAGGCCTCGTAACCGTGCAGAATACGCGCATTGGGGAAATCGTCCGAAAGGCCGGGCTTTTCCGGGTTGCGCGTCGCAATCGCCGTCAATACACCGGTCCGGGAATGGGCAATGCCATCGGCAAAGGTTTTGGCGATGGTGCCCGGACCAATGATCCCCCAGCGTATCCGTTGTGTATCGCTCATGGCGGTGCCCTCTAATGTCCTTATCGGATGCGATTTCCGGTGCTGTCGAAGAGGAAGGATTTTTCCGCCGAAAGGCCAACAGTCAGCGTGTTCCTGGAGCTTGCCCCGCGGAACCCTTCATACTCGACGATGATCCGCTCCTCGGCGGAGACATGGGCGTAGACGTAGCTGGTATTGCCAAGATGTTCGGCAACGTCGATCTCAAGCGTCAGGTCGGCATCGCCCGTGCCTGCGTCAAGGAAATGCTCAGGCCGGACGCCTAAGGTCACGGCGTCGCCCGCTTTTACGGCCTCAGTGCCTACAGCGAGGTTCAGTTTGACGCCCGGCTGATTGGCGAGCGCCACGGTCACGTATCCGGCGTCGGCGGCAATGACGCGGCCTTTGAGGAAATTCATACGCGGCGAGCCAATGAAACCGGCGACAAAGGTATTGGCCGGGTCGTCGTAGAGGTCGAGCGGCGCGCCAACCTGCTCGACCTCGCCGGCACGCAACACGACAATCTTGTCGGCAAGCGTCATCGCTTCCACCTGGTCGTGTGTCACGTAGATGACAGTCGATTTCAGCGCCTTGTGCAGCTTGGCGATTTCAACGCGCATATGCACCCGCAATTCGGCGTCGAGGTTGGAGAGTGGCTCGTCGAAGAGGAAGACGTCCGGGTTTCGCACGATGGCGCGGCCGATGGCGACACGCTGGCGCTGGCCACCCGACAGCGCCTTCGGCTTCCGTTCCATCAGCGGACCCAGCTCAAGGATGCGGGCGGCATCGTTGACGCGCCGGGCGATCTCCTCTTTGGCCATGCCGGCGAATTTCAGGGCAAAACCCATGTTCTCGCGCACCGTCATATGCGGGTAGAGCGCATAGGATTGGAAAACCATGGCGATGCCGCGCTTGGACGGATCGACATCGTTCATCCGTGTCCCGCCGATGGTGAGTTCGCCGGACGTAATGTCTTCCAGGCCGGCGATCATCCGCAGGAGTGTCGATTTCCCGCAACCGGACGGCCCGACGAAGACAACGAACTCGCCGGTCTTGATCGAGAGGTCCACACCCTTGATGATCTCCAGGGCGCCGAAGTTTTTACGTATGTCGGTCAGGCGAACATCGGCCATTTGAGGTTCTCAATTGATCGTGAAGGTGATGGTCTGGGTGTCGAAGCGGCGGCTCTTGACCGTGAGGTTGAGCACACCCGGTTCGTCGCCGGCCTCGACCCAAAACCCCGTGGCGCCGCCTTTTAGCGTGTGGTCTATAGGGCCGATGATGCGGCCGGGGCCTTCAAGCGCTAGGGACACCGGTTCCTCGAAGAACGGCAGCAGGTTGCCGCACTGATCAAGCGCGCGAACGACGACACGAACGGCATCCTTCTCGCCACTGCGCAACGCCGTCTCGTCGGGTGTGACCTCCAGTGTGGTCGGTACCGGATCGGCGGGCATGGTGATCGTCTTCACGGCCTTCCCATCGACAAACCCTGTCAGTGTGCCTTCGCGCCAGACGCGGCCCCAGGTGCCGAATTCCTCTGGCGTCACGTGGCGCAGATCGAGCACCACGGGTGGATGCAGCAGGTGCGGATAGTTTTCCGCGTCGGGATAGATGCGTTTGGCCGGCCACTCGCCGAATTTCACATCGATATAGTCGCAGTTCGTCAGGATGATCAGGGGCAGAACGCCACCGATATTGCGCTCGCCGCGCGCCCAGAACGTCACCGGCTGCAGCACGACATTGTCCTTCGGATTGCCCTGCGAGGAATAGGCGTATGCAGCGAGTTTCGGGATGCGATACATGTCAAGCACACCGTGATAGCAGATGCGGTCGCCGGAGCCGAAGTCCTTGTGGGTGTTGTAGTCGAACATGCACCAACCGGTGGAGCCGGAGATATTCGTGTCACCGGCCACGGCATTGAGGATCAGCAGGTGACGGGTGACATGTTCGGCCTGGCGCTGTTCCTGGTCGAAGCGTTTTGTCGGATACATGTGGCCGTTATACTCGGTGATCATGTAAGGTATCGGCTTGGTGATGCCGGTCGTCTCCACCCGGTCGCGCAACACGACGCGGCCGCGATTGTTGCCCGGCATTTCCTCTTGGCCGAGAATGAAGTCATTCATCGTGTAGACGTCTTCCAGCATCTCCGAATTGGTGATGAAGCGCACTCCGCCGGTCTGGCGTGTCGGGTCGAGTTCGCGCGCCAGCCGGTTCGTCTCCGCGTAGAAGGCCTGGTTGTCCTGGCTTTCATTGATGCGAACGCCCCAGATGATGATCGAGGGATGATTCCAGTCGCGCTCGATCATGCGGCGGACATTTTCGATCGATTCCTGCTGCCAAGCTTCGCCGCCGATATGCTGCCAGCCGGGAATCTCCTCGAAGCAAAGCAGGCCGATCTCGTCGCAGCGGTCGAGGAACCACTTTGATTGCGGATAGTGCGAGGTGCGCACGATGCTGCACGCGAGTTCATATTTCAGGATATCGGCATCTTTTTCCTGCGCCCGGCGGCCCATCGCATAGCCCGCGTGTGGCCAGGCCTGGTGACGATTGAGGCCACGCAGTTTCAGGGGCTTGCCGTTGAGGAGGAAACCATCCGGCGTGAATTGAGCGGTGCGGAAGCCAAAGCGATGGGTCAGGACGTCTTCGCCATGTTCTGTTTCAAGCTTGAGCGACAGGGCATAGAGGGTGGGGTTGTCGAGATCCCACAGATCGATGCCGGACAGATCCGAGAAGGTCAGGAAGACTTCATTGCCGCTCACAGCAACTGTCGCGGAAGCGACTTCGCCACCGCCCGGCCGTCGGATTTTTGCGGCAAGCGTGCCGGAAAGGCTGAGACCTTGCGGGTTGGTGAGGAAGACGCGCGCCGTCACTGTCTTTACTTCGGCAAGGGCATCCGGCGTTTCGATCTTGACGTTGGCGATCGAGACCGGGCTTGCGATCTTCAGCCAGACATCGCGGTAGATGCCGGCATAGCAGAGGTAGTCGATCTGGCCGCCGAACGGCGGGATTTCGGGGTTTTCCGAACCGTCGATCTTCACGGTAACAAGATTTTCGCCACGCTTCAGATGCGGCGTTAGGCGAGCCTCGAATGGCGTGTAGCCATCCTTGTGGGCGATGATCTCTTTGCCGTTGAGATAGACGACGCTGTCTGCCATCGCCGCATCGAAGACGAGCGATACTTCGCGGTCCTCGAATTCCGGCCGCCACTCAAAGCGCTTCTGATAGGTGAAGGGCTTCTGGTATGCGGTCTCGTCGAAATAATTGTAGGGCAGTTCCACGGCGCTGTGGGGTAGGCGTACCGTTTCGCCCGGTTGAAGGCTGTTAACGCTGGCCTGATCGAAACCATGGCTGAAAATCCAGTTTCCGTTGAAACCTTCGGTAATGCGCATTGACGAAATTTCCTATTTCACTGAGCCCAGCATGCCTTGGACGAACTGGCGCTGCATGACGAAGAAGACGAGGAGGGTGGGCAGCGTGGCGAGGATCGTACCGATCATGACCACGCCGTAATCGGGGTAGTAGGCCGAGGCGAGCGAGGAGACGACGAGTGTAATCGTCTTGGTGTCATTCGATTGAAGGACGATGAGCGGCCAGAGATAGTTGTTCCAGTTGACCATGAAGACGATCACGAAGGCGGCCGCATAGGTTGAGCGCATCACCGGAACATAGATGTAGAGGAAAATCTGCCATTCCTTGAGGCCGTCTACCTTGGCAGCATCCCGCAGCTCCGTCGGAAATGCTTTGGTCGACTGGCGGAAGTAGAAGATGATGAAGGCAGAGGCGATCGTCGGCAGCAGGATGGCGACATGCGTGTTGATCAGTCCCGTTTTTGCCATCATCATGAACAGCGGGATCATCAGCGCGGCAAACGGGACCATCAGCGTCAAGAGCACCAGCGAATAGATCCGGTCGCGTGCCTTCGATTTGAACATCTCGAAGCCATAACCTGCGAGCGACGAAACGAGGATCGTCAGCAGTGTCGCCAGCACGGCGACTTTCGCCGAGTTCCAGAAAACCAGTGGCACATCGACCAGCGTGAAGAAATTCGTGACATTGGTGCGAAAGGCCTCTCCGAAGCTCATCTGGCCGCTGATAATGTCGATCGAGGTGTTCGTCGAACTGATCACCATCCAGAAAAAGGGAAACAGCGACAAGAAAGCTGCAACGCCGAGGAAAGCGTATTGCGACGCAGTTGTCAGGATGCGCGAGACGTTCATGAGCGGTCCCTCGCGGCATAGAACTGCAGGAAGGACAAGAGAGCCACCATGAGCACGATCACGTAGGAGATCGTGGCCGCATAGCCGAAACTCGGCATGAAGCGGAAGGTAAGGTTATAGATGTAAAGCGATAGGGTGATGGTCGCGTTTGCCGGGCCGCCGCGTCCCTCGGTGAGGTTGTAGACTTCGTCGAAAAGTTGAATCGTGCCGATCGTCGAGATGATCGTGGTGAAGAGGATCACCGGCTTCAACATGGGCACCGTTATGTAGAGGAACCGCGCCCATGCCGGTACGCCGTCAATCCGCGCCGCCTCATAGATCGACTTGTCGATGTTCTGGAGCGCGGCCAGATAGAAGATCATGTTGTAGCCGGTCCAGCGCCAGGTGATGGCAAGGATCACCAGAACCTTGGCCCAGAAGGGCTCTGTCAGCCACCCGATGGGCGTGTCGATGAAGCCAATGGCGAACAAGGCCTGGTTCACCACGCCGTCGACGGAAAACATACTCTTGAACAGAACCGAATAGGCGACCAGAGACGCGACGCAGGGCAGGAAAATCGCCGTGCGGAAAAAACCAATAAATTTCAACCGGTCATTGTTGAGCACGGAGGCAAGCAGCAGCGCCAGCACGATCATGATCGGGACCTGCATTACGAAGAAGGTGACGGTATTTTTCAGCGCCTGGAGGAAAACCGGATCGTTCCACAGCCGGACCACGTTTCCGAAGCCGGCAAACTTCATCATCATGCCCTTGCCGGAGAAAAACGACAGATAGAGCGAACGCAAAATTGGATAGACAAGGAACACTGCGATCAGAAGGAGCGAAGGGGCGATGAACAGCCAGCCATTCAGATCATAATAGCGTTTCAACCCGCCTGTTTTGCCGGTAGCCATGGGACGACCTTCGTTGCCAAGGAACAAGGACCGGAATGCCACGCCAAGGGGTCGCGCGACATTCCGGGAAAAGACGGGCGGTCGCAGCCCGCCGGGGAGGATTTTTACTGAATCTGGCCCTGCGCCTGGCTGTCGATTGCCTTAAGCACATCGTCAACCGGAGTACCCTGTCCGAGGGAGGGCAAATGTGCCGTCACGGCCGTGTCCACCTCGTTGGTGAAGACGCCATAGTTGACGGAGGGGACTTTCACCAGCCAGTCGGAAAAATTCTGCCAGACCTTTTCGCCGCCGAAGAAGGGATCGGCTTCCGAGTAGGCCTTGCCGGTGCGCGCGGCGAGCAGCGAACCGACGGCGCCCCGCTCGGCCAGAATCTTCTGATAAAAATCGACGTCCTTGGCGTAGACTTCATTCAAAAAGTCGATCGCCTCGTCTTTTTCTGCGGAATTCGCAGTAACGTACCAGCTCGACCCACCGAGGTTCGAAGCATTCGAAGCGCCCTCGACATTGAGTTTGGGTATCGGCGCTACGCTCCACTTGCCGGACTGGTCAGCCTGCGCTTTGACGGTGCCGGTGATCCAGACGCCCGTCGTTACGGTCGCAACATCGCCCGTGGTGAAGGTTCCGACCCACTCGGTCCAGCCCGCAGCCGGCTTGTAAATGCCCGCTTGCAGGATCTTCTGTTCAGTTTCAAGCGCTGCCTTCAGCGCCGGATTGCCCTCGATGGACAGCTTGCCGTCCTTGTCGAAATACCAGCCGCCGGCGGACTGCATCAGAATGCGGATGAAGCCAGCGTCATTGACATCCAGGCCAAGCATTTTCTTGCCGGTCTTGGCCTCCACCTGCTTGCCGATCTCTATGAAGCGATCCCAGGTGAGGTTTTGCATATCCTCGGGCTTGAAGCCGGCCTGTTCGATATAGTCTTTACGGTAGTAGAGGCCAGTAACCCCGGAATCGAACGGCATGCCGTAGACTGCCCCATCGACCGTCATCAGTTGGACCTTGTAGGGAGCGAACCCGGAAAAATCGATCTTGCTGGAAAGCTCGGCGAAAGCGCCGGGGAAAGACTGGAGATATTTCTGCGCGCCGTAATCCTCGATCAGGACAATATCCGGTAGCGCGTCCGTCGTGCCGGAAGCAAGTGCGGTCTGTAGCTTCTGCTCGACGTCGGCCTTGGCGAAATCGACGATGTTAAACGTGGTGCCGGAATGCTGTGCCGTGTAACGCGCGGCAGCTTCCTTCATGATGGCGACGTTGAAGTTCGGGTCCCAGCACCAGATGGTGACTTCGCCTGCAAAAGCAGCCGTGGATGCAAAGAGGCTTGCGCCGGCAAGGGCACCGGCCAAAAAGCGCGACAGAATCGTCCTGTGATACATCGTTTCCTCCCAAGAAACTCTAATGGGGCAGGGTCTCCTCTCCTGCACCTCTGCAAAATTTACTCAATTTTCGAAAACAAGCAAGGAAAATTTAGTAAATATTTATCGCATAACGAAGGCTGGAAGAAAGCGTCAGGATTCCAGAGGTTTGCGGCAGCTGCCGCGCCAGATCAGTTCCGTGGCAATGCGGACCTGCTTGCCGTAACTACGGCCCGAGAGCCGCTCCAGCAGCAGATCGACCGCCGTCTCGCCGATATGCTCTCCATGGATGCGCACGGTAGTGAGGGGTGGCGTCAGGAACTGAGCGACCGGGATGTCATTGTATGAGATGACAGCGATGTCGTTCGGGATAGACAGGCCGGCCTCCTGAATGGCGCGATAGGCACCGATCGCCATATTGTCGTTCGAGGTTACGATGACGTCTGGCCGCTGGGCCAGAGCCAGAAGCTCTCGCGCCAGGCGGTAGCCAGTTTCAAGCCGCAGGCTTTGACCGCCCGAGCAGTCGGCAAGCGCCAGCAAAGCCGGATCGAATGTATTGTTTTTCTTTTGCCAGTCAATATAGGCGGCGCAGCGCCTTTCGGCGAAGTGCTGGACGCTGCCGTTCAAGCTTTCGTGGCTGCCGATGAAGCCGATGCGGCTGTAGCGGCTGGATTTCAGGGAATCCAGGATCTTCAGCGTGGCAAGACCCATGTCGGAAAAGACGCTGTCGATCCAATCGCTCCTGGGATCGAAATCGGCAAAGACGACATGCCGCGCATGCTCGGACAACCAGGTGATCTCTTTGTCGGAATGTTTGCCGATGACGATGACGCCGGAGGCGCTTTCGAGCAGTCCCGCTTCCGGCAGCGCGTCGGAGTGGAAGACTTTGACAATCTCCGTTTTGAGGTCGCGGCAGCGGGTTTCGATGCCGAGCCGGACGCCGACATAGTAGGGATCGGCGATCTCGTCCGACGGTTCTAGGAAATGCACAATGACGAGTTTGGTCAATGGGCTGGGTGCCGTTGCACCATTGGCCTTGTTGCGGTTGCGCGGCGTCTCGTAATTCAATGCCTCTGCGGTCTCGATAATGGCCTGTCGCTTCGTGGGAGAGATCGACAGTACGGGGTCGTAATTCAGCACCCGCGAAACTGTCGCCGAAGACACGCCGACTGCCTTGGCGATTTCCTTGATCGTTACCATTCCGTCATTCCATTTTTTTCAAGCGTCACACTCTGCCATATTCACAAAATTTCCGAAATGGTTTTCAGTAAATGTTTACTCGGCAAGGTAGGTTGCTTCTGTGATCGGCGGTGTTTGGCCTAATCCCTGGTGGGTTGGTGGCACAGGCAGCCGTGAAATTTCATCAGGTATCCATATATCTGTCGGCGACGGAACCGATGCTGTGGCATCGTGCAGCGTCTCCGGAGAGGCGTTTTCGGGGCTCTGCTCGATGATTGTGGTGGTTTCCCAGTTTGCGACAAAGCGTTTGATACATTATCGGTCGTTTTGAAGTGGCGAGGGGGCGTGCTGTTTTACGCCGATTCTCTGATTGAAGTGCAATCAAAGGAAACGTCGGACCTGCGCTGGTCGGTCGCCCAACAAGGGAGCGAACTTTTGCCGGGCGGCGGACCTCGTCAAAACTGCCGGAATTACCAACCAGGAGGATGTGCGTGCGGTTGCCATCCCGCGAGTCTCCGTGACCGGCTACATGCTCGACGGAGTAATCATTGGGGCAATGCGCACCCGGGAATTGCGCAATAGCATGTTCATTTCGACCGTCATCTTCCTCGTCACGGCATTTCTATTGCAGCAAATCTTGGGCAGTCACGGGTTGTGGATCGCGATGATGGTCCTTATGGTTGTTCGTGCCGTGACCTTGGCGATGAATGTAGGGCGCATAATTGTGAAATTATAAACGGATTGGCGCTTTGAGCCCGCTGGCACGCCGCTCGATGGCCCCGACATTGTACTCGCGCGAACTGCAGGACCTCGGTATCAATCGCGCCGACATCGACAGCGTTGCCCGCTGATGACGCGGCGTTTCTGTGTCTCTTGCCTCCTGCCAGGCGCTGTGCTGGAGACGTCTTGCTTCAAGATGAGACCTTACAGGTTTCGCATGGCTTGGCTGCGGCCAGGCCTATTGATGGCAGCGGGAACGCGTATCCGTTCGAAGCGATACACCTCCTCCCACGACGGGCTTTCTCGTTTTCAGGCACGGTGTGAGAACCCGTCTACCAAAGGTCAATGTGCGTGCGACCTTTGGTCGTCGGATCCAGAAAGAGCGCCGGGCGGGTCGCCAACGACGTGCGAAATCAATAGTAGGATGAGATGCACGCCCGTCGCGGACCGTGGAAGGGCTGGAACGTATTGTCGTAAGCCCTGTAGGACCGGTAGCGCGCATAGCACCAGCGTGTGTGCGTGTTGCCGCCGTAATAGACTTGCCGGTAATTGCGTGGCGCATAGTAGCGCGGACGATAATAGGTCGGGCCGTAGTAGCCCTCATCATAGTAGCTTGGGCCATAATACCTCGGCTGCGCCAGTAATCCGCCGATAATTGCGCCGGTCGCGAGTCCGCCAAGTGCCCATGCCCAATCGTCGTCACCGTTGTGTCTATACCCACGGTAGCCGCGGTAGCCGCCCCGGTATCCGCCCCGGTATCCACGGTCGTAACCGCCGCGGTAACGCCTATACTGGACCGGCTGCGCCTCTGCGACGTCGATCTTGGGCACGGCAACGGTGGGAAACGCCATGGCCGGCGGAACGCTCGTCAGCACCGTTACCAGCGACAAAGCAAAGATTGCGAACCTTTTCATTGGCTTCACCTTCCTCCGCGGGGCCTGCGTCGAACCAGGCGCGCAAGGACGCTGCAGCCCCTTAAATGCGCGGCTTAATCTTACCTTAAAATCGATGTCGACGCGAGAAATTATGCATAAGCAGGAGAGTTTTTGCTTCAAATACGAACAACTCGCGTGTCGCATCGTCCTGCGCGAAAGCCTGTTAATCGCGAACATCCGTGCGAACGGCCGTATTCGATGGCCCATTTATAATTTCCCCGATCTCTCGCCCCGTCTCGAAAGGGAAACGCGAACAGCCTCGATTGGAGCGCGCTTCATTCCGCCGCTGGATAATCCGGGAATGAAGGCCAGCTGAAACGTACCAACGACCTCACTTCATCCTCGACGACGCACAAAAATTGATTGGGGTTCTCGTCTATCTCCGAAAATGCTTCGCGGTATCAGACCGCGTCCTCCGGCCGGATGGTTTCCGGAGATGCACCTAAAACGTCATCTGCAAGCAAGCCTGCTTTCGTTACCAGATCGGCCGCGACGCCTTGCGAAAGGTCAGTTGTTTCAAATTCGAAGTCCTCCGTTTCAGCGAGCGAGGGCTCAAGGCGAGCGCGAGCCAATACCCGCTTCGGTATTTAGACGACTACGGCAACGACAGGGCCGCACCACAAAGGGATTTAACAACGCCCATTGCCCCCACCAGCAGCCATTTGACGAGCGTTTCCTACAAATGCGACGGTCGTTAACGACAAGCCGATCTCAAACTGCCTCGGCGTTTCCCGTAATGTACGAACAAAAGATATCGGCAAACGCTTGCCGGACTTCACGTTTTGAAATGAACGGTCATCGAAAATGAGTTCCCATTCTGTGAAAGAACGGTCATGTCTTTGTCAAAGCGTGTCAGAGCCACTGCTCGACGAACGAACCAAAGAGCCGACAGCATGGAAAAACCGATTGGATTGAATCGTCTGTCCGAAAACAACGTCTTCCGTAAAGGCGATGTTTTCGTCCTCTTCGGCGAACTGTTCGGTCGCGGATACGCCACTGGCCTGCTCGAAGAGGCCAGACGGGCTGGAATGGAGATCGTCGGGATCACCGTCGGGCGGCGCGACGAAAACAACGCGCTTCGGCCACTTGACGCCGACGAACTCTCCTCGGCCGAAGCACGGCTTGGTGGCAAGATCATCAATATACCTCTCATGGCTGGCTTCGATCTTGATGCGCCCGCAGACAGCCCGACTCCCACCGACCTCTTGGCGAAGATGACGCTTGAGAGTTGGGAACACGACAAACTCGACTGGGACTACGTCGAGCAGTGCCGAGACATTGCCACTGCGCGTTTTACACAGTCACTGGCAAAGGTCATGGCCGTTCTTGATGGAATGATCGCCGCGGGCCGCAATGTCTTCTTCGCCCACACAATGGCCGGGGGCATCCCGAAGGCAAAGGTATTTCTGGTCGTCGCCAATCGAATCTACAAGGGAGTGGGAACCCGCCACATGTCGTCGCAGGCGTTGATCGACAGCGATATGGGTAAACTCATCTTGCAGAATTTTGACGACGTATCCGCAAACACGTTTCGGCATCTCATCGACTTCAGCGCGGCGATCCGCGAGCGAGTAGAGGCTTCGGGCGGTCAGGTCCGGTATACTGCCTACGGTTACCACGGATCGGCAGTGCTGATTGACGGAAGCTATCGATGGCAGACCTACACCAACTACACTCAAGGTTATGCGAAGATGCGGCTGGAGCGCATTGCAGAAGAAGCCTGGGCGGCGGGTGTCAAGGCAACGGTCTACAATTGTCCCGAAATCCGGACCAATTCGTCCGACGTGTTTACCGGCATCGAGCTGCCCCTGATACCGCTGCTGCTTGCGTTGAAGAAAGAGAACGGTGGCCAATGGGCAGAGGAACAGTGGCAGGCGTGCGAGCAGCTTTTGGCAGACGGTCTGACGATGAAGGATGTGTTCCGTAAAATCACCGACATGCAGGCCAGCGAGGTCATGCGCCCGTTTTATGACTTCTCGGCATGGCCCATGGCAAACAGCCAGGCTCAGGCTGATCTGACAATCGGAACATCCAACGAGATCACCCAGATGCATCGGAACAGCAAGGAGATGATCAGCGACCTTCTGAGCGGTCTCGTCGTGGAGGCGACTGGGCAGCTTATTTTCGGGGAAACCTCAAACCCGTCCGGTCCCGTCCAGTGGCTCAACCACGATATCGTGGCGCGGCGGCTTAACGCTTCCCACCCGCAATCGAAGTCTCCGGCACCGTTGAGCGCACAAGAGGTGGAAACGTCGCACCTCGAGATGGCTTGATGGCTTGCCAAGCCTAGCTTGTAAGCTGGTGTCTATTATGCCGGAAGGAGACGACGGATTTGGCGGGATTGCGCTGGCCAATTGCGATCATGCTTCTCGGGAACAGGGGCGGTAACCCATATTCGCGATGTTGTAGCCGCCATCCACCATGATGCTCTGGCCTGTGACAAACGCAGCTTTCTCACTGCTCAGCCCAATGCGCACGAGCACAGAATGCGGGGCCAGCGTTGCGATCACCTCGGATGGGAACGTCCTGGTCGCCGGCGAGATCGCTTCGAGTGGATAATTCCCGAGTGATGAGCTGTCCGAGATTACGATACTTGTTGCCAGCATAACGCCCATAGCCAACGCGTGGCGCATTCCCTCACGTCTGTTCCCGTTGGCCAAGTTTTCGCCCTGTGCGCCGCGATCGGCTCATCCGGTAGCCTCAAGAATCATGTTGAGTGGAGTCTCGGCTGCCCGCCGCACACGAGTAAAACCACCTGACCGGATAACCTCAGCCAACCGCTTTTCTCCTGCTTGAGCGCCAAGCGCCAGTATTGTCCTCGAGGGTGTGCCCGCCATCGGCTCGACGACCATCCAAGTGCCGTCGTCCTTAGTGCTTTGCGGATTTGAACAGCCGCCGCCTCAGGGTCGCTATGTCGTGCAAGCAGTCGAAGCAGGTGATCAGGTCAATGTCGTGCCCATCGACGTGGTTCCTGCTCTCAAGCGGCACGAATCGTGCACCCGGAATTGCAGCGGCGAGTTTACAGCCTTGATCGAAAGGCACGCATCTCACCACGGCTAAGCGCAATCAACGTCGGGACGCGAAGCGTTGCAGCGAGACCCAGCACATCGATCCCCTGCATGTTCCAGAGTAATTGCGCGGCAACCCAACAGGAAGGCTCACGAAGCCGAGTATTTCACCGTCACGCCGCGCTGCCGAAAGTAGGCCTGCATGAGCTTTCTGCCAGAACGGTTGTTCTGCACGAGCCTAGCCGGGTCGAATAAGGCCTCTTTCAAACCCGCCCGCATCAACGCTGCCTTGAGGTTAGCGATGTGCACGTCGATGTCGGCGTTGTCCGCCTGGAGCGATTCATAAATGCGGTTTGTTGCATCTGCTACGGTCGGTTCGCTCACTCTTGCACTCCTGTTGTTGTTTGGCTGGCGCTTACCACATTTTTTGGCTTGACCCTATCGTGGTGAAAAATGCCGAAGTCAATGGGTGACGGGGGATTGAAATAGCAGATTGTCCAGGAGTTCACGTCCCGTGACGTAGGGGAACGGATTTTGTATGCTGCCGTTCACTGGGAAAAGCGTATCGTCCTTCTCGCGGCACTATCGCCAGGAACCAGTTCGTCAGTCCTTGGCCCGGCGTTGAGAGATGACCATACCGCCGATGATCACGACAATGCCGAGGCTCGCCAGCCAAAACGTCGATGTCGTCGATTTCAGAAGGTCGATTGCTACGCTGCCGGTCATCTGTCCTCCGATTATCAGCGGTATTCATGGCGCCGATCCGCGTGATCACCCAGCTTCCGGAGGCAACGAAGACAACACCGACGGGGCCTCCCAGATAGGCGTACCAGGGGCATCAAATGCGCCGGCGGGTATGAGCCCGCCGATGGCAAGCCCGATGATCGTCAGGAACCCAAAGCCGACAATGTGATTCCAGGATTTCGTTGCGCTCACCCTTGTTCTGAAGGGCAGCATGCTCATCATCCTTTCGAGTTCAAAATGACCGTGTTCTTACTTTCCGCCTGTCTGCCGGTATTCTTGTGGCCCTAAGCCGTCTGCTCAACGGGCGTCTAAGCTTTTCCACGTCACCGCTCATCGCCTCCTTTCTGCGCCGTCAACTGCCGGTTCGGCAAGCCGAACAGTCCCCATTTATCCGCAGAGAAGCTGAAGGCCAGCTGACCCGCAAGGCCAAGGGCCATCGTACCTGGAAGCCCGACCGGCGAATTCAGGGCAAGCGAAGACAATATGACGGTAGCAGCTCCTGATATGCCTCCAAGGTAAGCTCAGAAGGGGGGTGGGGTGCTCCTCTCGCTTTTCCCTGCAATCCGGTAAAAAAAGGCAAGAAGAACAAGCGCCGCAACTGTTCCGGTACCGTGCGCAATCCAGGATGACAAAAGTGGATTGCCAGCGCGAGCGAGCTCGCCATTCAAATGCACCATCAGGCTCAGCAGCCCACCGGACCAAACGCGATCACAAAGACAAGCGGATTGGCCTTTCGAAGTGGGCTTGAAGCGATTTGAGAACATCGCAGTACCGATATTGATAGTATCAAATCCGGAACGCAGGATGAATGCTAAAGGCTCGGCCTACCATGCTGCCAATTCTGAATTGGGTGGCGGTTTTGCGAATCCCTCTGTCACTTCATCCCCCAAGCGTATCCGACATCGACGATGTCGGCGACTTCAGCAATTTGTACCCTACGAAAGCCGCCCTCCCCCTAACATCTCGTATGCTCTGTGGCTGGCACGGCCCCCACGCAATCCGGCCTGTCAGTGCCGGGGCGTATGTTACAGTAGCAACATTGGCGTCCCACTATTTTTCGTTCACGACATTCACTCTAAAATCGGCACTGTAACTGAAATGTGGATGACACAATAAGTGAATTTCCGACGCCGGGACCCGTGACAGAATACCTGCGCGGCACCGTCATCAGGATCCTGGTCATTTTCGTGCACGGCGTGGGAATAAGCTGATCAATGTGCACTTCAGCCCATCCTGATACCGCATCGGCACGCTCTCAGTGTTCTTGGCCATCCCGCACATCGTGGGATTTAGCTGCGTCCGCAGCGCTCCCAACGATCGCCCTTGGCGCATTTAAGACGTTATACAATTTGAACGACAGAGGCCCTGGTTCGAACCCGTTCAGGGCGTTGGGACCTCTTAATGGGAGGTTATGACAGCGCTTCCAATAGTGTTTTCGCTGCCTTTACATCCGTCGTATCCAGACCCTCATCAAAATACTCGAAAATCGGCTTCAACAATGCCCGCGCCTCGCGCAGCCTGCCGTCGGCAGTCCACAGCACCGCCAGGTCAGTCGCGGTTCGGAGCTCCCACGCACGTGCGCCCATGGTCGCACTTTTACCGATTGCCAACCTCAAACATGCCTCGACGTCTTCGTCGGAAGATTGCGTGGATGACAGTAGGCTGGCCTTAACGCGAAGCAATTCCGGCAGATAGCAGAGGTCTCCGAACGTCTCGACGTTTTCGATAGTTCGGTTGATCCTGGCCAAGCCTTCATCGAACGCGCCGGTCGCCGCCAAGCCCTTGACGAGGGAGATTTCGAGCATGGTCGTAAACACCTCGTAAGTCGCAGAGTGGAGCTTCACGATGCATCGTCGCAATGTTTCGATCCCGAGTTTCACCTCGCCTCGGCGGATGGCCACTTCCCCTTGGAATCCTTGAGCTACAGACACGTATGGAGAGAGGAAGTGTAGCCCTGCGCGCGAGATCAACCATTCGATATGCTCCTCGGCACTCGGCAGATCGTCCCGCCACAGGAAGACAGCAATGCCGCCCAGAAGCGCGATGCACAGGGTAAGGGAATGGTCCAGTTTTGCTGCATCGCTGATCGCCCGGCGCGCTTGGGCATCAGCTTGCGCCGGATAGCCCTGCAGCCACAGGTTCCGGGCAAGTATCCCACCTGCGAGATGCTTTCCTTCGAAGCCCACGTAACTTGCAGGGGTTCGCTGGGGCCGCGGTTCGCTTCGCGCTGCGGCCTCAAGCTCAATACGCGCTTTGACCAGATCTCCCGAGAAATGCAGCGAATTTCCAAGAAAGAAGTGCCCCAGTTCAACTGTGGCAGAATCTTCTATGGTTGCGGCAATCTCGGAACAACGGCGCGCGTAGTGAAGGGCAGCGTTGAAATCGCCGATACGGAGGTTGAACATGCTCAACGGACCCAATATCCGCAACTGATCGAGTGCATTGCCCCGCTCTTCGGCGATTTGAAGACCGCGCGTGAGAGCGGCTTGCGATGTTTCGCGGCCGCCTTGCAGATACATTCTGGAAACTCCAAGACCAGCTTGCAGGTGCATTTCCTCGATGCTTCCCTTGGATGCATCATCCATCGCAAGGAGCGCGCGTTCCGACCATCGCTGGCATTCAGGAAAGAGCGACATCACCTGGAAAACCGACGCTGCGGCAGCCGCAAGCCTGATGCCGACATCAATATTGCCATATTCCCCGAAAGACCACTCTAATGCCGCTCGAACATTGTTGATACTGACAAAATACGGCAGCCGCTCCGGACCTGTCGACAACGTTGGCCAGTCCGGTCCGAATTGCTCCAGCCAACGTCGATAATACATCGCGTGACGCGCAGCCAATCCCGCACGATCTTCGTCGCTTTGACATTGGAGCGCATACGCCCGCGTCGTGTCCAGCAGACGGTAGCGCATCGTGGCGCCTAGGGGATGGGTTGCGAGCAATGATTTGGCGACGAGATTGTCGATCGCTTCGAAGACAGCCGGGGGATCCGTGTCCGATGTGGAAATCACCTCCAATGCAGCATCGAGCGTGAAGTCCCCGACGAAGACTGCCAGCCGCCGAAGCACGATGCGCTCCATTTCTGTAAGAAGCCCGAAGCTCCAGTCGAGCGTTGCCTGCAGCGTTTTTTGTCGCGGCGGTGCTGTTCGCGATCCGGCCCACCCCAAGGTCAAATGCTGATCGAGCAGCGTGGCGGTCTGAACGAGACCGTAACTTTCGACGCGGCGCGCTGCGAGTTCCAAGGCGAGCGCCATCCCGTCGAGTTTTCGGCAAATGCTCGCAACGATGCGAACATCCTGATCGCTGAGATTAAGCGATGCACCGCTCGCAGCCGCACGTTCTATGAACAGCCGCGTTGCTGGAAAGGACAGAACGGCCTCGGTGGAAAGCTCTGGATCATCCGGCGAACAGGCGAGGGTGTCGAGCCTGTAAACGCTTTCAGCTTCGATCCTTAAAGCCTCGCGGCTTGTTGCAAGGAGAAACACTTGGGGCGCGGCCTGCATAATCGTTGTCACGAGATCAGCAATGGCATCTATCAAATGCTCGCAGGTATCAAGGATCAGCATGACCCGCCTGTCGCGCAGGTAGGCAATCAGGGTAGGACGGACATCGTCGGATCCAACCGGCAGACCGAGCATAGAGGCGATCCCGGCTGCGACCAGGCCCGGATCGCTCAACATGCCATAATCGGCAAACAACACGGCGCCTTGGAAGGTGGGTGCGAGGTGATGTGCAACTGCGGTGGCGACGGTTGTCTTTCCGACGCCACCGACGCCGACTATAGTGACCATTCGCGCCGCCATCAACTTTTCCGCGAGACGCAAAACATCCTGCTCGCGTCCCACCATCCGATCAAGCCGCCCTGGCAGTAAGGCATGACGGAAATCGACGTTCGCAGAACCGTGTCGCAGCTGGCCGGATCGCGAAACTGGCGCTACGAAACAATATCCCCTCCCGGCGACAGTCGTAATATAGCGTGCTCCGTCCTGTCCGTCCCCCAGCGCCTTCCTCAGCCCGGTCATGTGAAAACGCAGGCTGCCTTCATCGACAATGACATCCGGCCAGACGCGGGAAATTAGGTCCTTTTTGCTGACGACCACGTTAGGAGCGAGAGTAAGAGCAACCAGCAAGTCGAGGGCACGCGCACCCAATTCGACCGGAATACCGTCCTTCGCGAGCAATCGCTGACTGACGCTCAAACAGAACGGACCGAACGATAGGTCATCGGCATTGGCATCGCCGAAACTGTTCATATCCTTCGCCCCAGCCGCTTCAATTGGCCGTTTATACTCCAACGGTCTTTGTGGCGCTATCGCAGACGATTGCCTATCGCGGCCGCCTTAAGTGCATATGATCGTAAAATCGACCTCGATATTGCCGCGTGTCGCCCTTGAAAACGGACAGATCCGTCGTGCTTCTTCTATCAACGTCGAGGCGACGTCGCGTTCCAGACCGGGAAGTTGGATGACCAGACGAACGCCGATGATAAACTCCTCGTCGTCCGACGAAAGGTCCACTTCGGTATGGATCCTGACATTGGCGGATAAGGACTTTCCGGTCTGTCGAGCCACTTGTGCAACGGAGCTTGCGAAGCTCGCTGACCAGCCGGCTGCGATGAGCTGCTCCGGATTGGTCCCGATGCGGGTCGAACCGGGATCCGAGAGCCTGATGTCGAGCACACCGTCCGCGCTGCGGGCGACGCCGTTCTCGCGTCCTCCAGTGGTTTCGGTGGTGGCCGTGTAGATCAGATGCATGGTCTTGTTCATGGATTTGTCTCTTGAGCGGAATACGCCCATTGGAGAAATCGGCGCTCACAGTGTGTGCGCCGAGGCTTCAGCATATGTTCAGCCGGATTTGCGAAGGCTTCGAAAACCGGCACGCACCTCGTCGGTAAAAAGCTTCGGCTGCTCCCACGCTGCGAAGTGTCCACCCTTGGGAAGCTTGTTGTAGTGCACGAGATTTGGGTACGCCTTTTCGGCCCAGGCACGCGGTGTCTGGTAGAGTTCGTCCGGGAAAACGCTGACCGCGACAGGCACCTTGACCCCCTTCGGAGCGAAGAAAGCGAGCTTGTTCTCCCAGTACAGGCGCGCAGCCGATACGCCGGTGTTTGTCAGCCAGAACAGCGTCACGTTGTCGAGGACATCGTCCGGGGTAAGGCCTTCATCCTGGCCGTTGAACGATCGGGCGATCATGTCAAGGCTCGCCCCGTCGTGATCGAGCATGTAGGTCGCAAGAGCGATCGGAGAGTCCGTCAACCCGGTGAGGGTCTGTGGACGGGTTCCCATCAGAAAAGCGTAGGAGACATGCTTGTAGAAAAAGACAAGCTGATCGTATGAGCTCTTTTCTTCATCCGAGAGATCGGCTGGACGGGGGGCTCCGGCAAAGGCTGCGTTGTTGATGGCGTCGGGAATCGCGCCCGGCATGTTGGTATGGATGCCGAGCAGTTCCGGCGGAGCCTGCACGCCCATCATGTCGGTCACGACAGCGCCCCAGTCGCCTCCCTGCGCGACAAACTGCGTGTAGCCCAGGCGTCGCATCAAGGTGGTCCAGGCGGTTGCGATGCGTTCCGGTCCCCATCCCGTCGCTTCGGGCTTTCCGGAGAAGCCGTAGCCCGGCATCGACGGGATGACGATGTGGAATGCATCCGAGGCGCTGCCGCCATGGGCCGTCGGGTCGGTGAGCGGGCCGATGATCTTCAACTGCTCGATGATCGAACCGGGCCATCCGTGCGTCACGATCAGGGGCAGGGCGTTTTCGTGCTTGGAACGGACATGGATGAAATGGATATCCAGCCCGTCGATCTCGGTGATGAAATTCGGCACGGCATTGATTCGAGCCTCGACTTTGCGCCAGTCATATTTGTTCTGCCAGTGATCCAGCAATTGCCGGGTCGTCTTCAGTGGCACGCCCTGGGTAAAGTCGCTGACCGTTTCCTTCTCAGGCAACCGCGTGTGGGCGAGACGGTTGTGAAGGTCGTCGAGGTCCGCTTCCGGAATGTTTACGTGAAACGCGCGGATGGCTTCCGTTCCAGCCGCAGCCGTCGAAAATGCGGGAAGCAAGCTGGCGAGGCTTAAGACAGCGATCCCGGATGCGGCGGCGGCTAGCAGCCGGCGGCGGTCCTCGTCGATAACGTCGGCCTTGATTGCGGTCATGATCGTTCTCCTCGGTAAAATCGGGTTGAGCGTCTGCACCCCTGTGCTGCTCTAAGGGTTACGCCGGGGTCATTGAATGCACACGTTAGGCGTTGTTAGATGATGATAGCGGCCCTCGATGTGCCAAAAGCAGTGCGAGATTGGCGTCCAAACCTTGCCAGAATAGGGCTTTGAAGCCTGCCGAGGCACATGGCTCGCAGACGTCGCTAATCGCAGCTATTGACGTCTAACAACGCCTAACGTGCGGTTTCTGTCTCGGTGGCGTACCTCTTGGAGCAGCACAAACGTGCAGTCGCTCAATCATCAAAACCTAGGACAGGAATACGTTATGACCCACAAGATTCTCTTTACTGGCAAGACACACAACACCAATGGCCGCGACGGTGGAACCCGCAGCAGCGACGGCTTTCTGGACATCAAGATGAAGCAGCCGCATCCGGCCGCCGAAAACCTGTTCGGTGCCGCCTGGTCGGCCTGCTACATGGGTGCCATCGAAGTAGCCGCCTCGCATAGACAGATCAAGCTCCCGGCAGGGATTGCAGTCGATGCCGAGATTGACCTCAATGTCGATGACGGCAACTACTTCCTGAGCGCCCGTTTCAATGTCAGCATACCCGGCGTCGATCCTGTGATCGCCCACGAGTTGCTCGCCGCCGCTCACAGCATCTGCCCATACTCCAAAGCAACGCACGGCAACGTCACCGTTGTGACCAACCTCGTCTGAGCGCGGTTCCTCGGGTCGGTCCGCAAGAGGCAGACAGACCCGGCAACCACTGGGTTATCGAGGCATCGGTTACCCCGATGGCGTGAGGAGGTCTGGAGGGAGCATATGTTGAAATTAACGACGCAGCGCAAGACATACCATGACTTCGCCGCCCTGCTCGATACCGCGATCTACCAACCGTTGCCGGATGAGTGGCTTGTCGGAATAACCGATGTCATCGATTCAACCTCGGCGATTGCATCGGGTCGCAACAAGGATGTCAATTATGCGGGCGCATCCGCAATCGCGGGTTCGGGAATGCGTCGAACAGTTTCAACTCTCTCCGCGGCGAGGTGCTGCGTTCGCCCTGCACCCGACCTACGGGCATCGCAACGGCAGTTCTCTCTCCAGCAGACTGCAGCATACGCGCGCGACTCTCTCCAACTTGGTTTGCGGGCGGGTCCGGCCGCCGGCGGCCCAGGCTGAGAGAGCAGGGGAGGTGAGGATGCTACTACCTCCCTGGCCGCCAGACAGAAAAACGCCGGGTCACGGGGATCAAAGCCTACAACTTTGCTTCTATCGGGCGCGAAGCTACGCAGTCCGGCCCATTCTTGGGCGATGGTTCAAACCGGCAGGATCGTCGATTGTTCGAGGAAGTGCGCAGCGTAGGCGACATCGAGATCTTCCGGTTGGGCGTCGCAAGGATCGCTTGGTGTAGCGTCGGCGGGGGATACCATCAAGCGACCGGATTCCGGTTTGAAATAGTAGTCCTACGCTAACTCTGCAACACTCGGTGTGTCGGCAAGATTGTACTTTGCCGGGACATCCATCCTCGACGAACTCGGCGACCTGCCGTTCAGTGCATCAGGTGGCGCGTTGCTCATCCACCTCCTGAGCAGGCTCTACGAGCGCACCAGTGTCGTCAACACCACCAACCTGAGCTTCAGCGAATGGGCCAGCGTTTTTGGCGATGCCAAGATGACCACGGCGCTGTTCGACCGCCTGACGCGTCATTGCCACATCCTCGAAACCGGAAACGATAGCTTCCGCTTCAAGAATAGCTCTGCTCACGAACCGAAAAACACGAAGGAGAAAAATAGAAACTGACCTCTACACCGGACCCGAAACATAACTAAAAGGCGGGTCAAATCTCGGTGGAAATACCGGGGGTGCGGACGAAAACTTGGACCACCAAGAGGTAGTTCATGTATTCCTATGCAGACAGACTTCGAGCCGTTGAGCTTTAAGTCAGGCTTGGCAAGCGACTTAACGCGACCATTCGGCACCATCGCGCTTGCCATTCAGACTCATCTGATGTTGACCGGTCCATTCGCCGCCAGGATTGTAGGAATAATTGACGTCGAAGGTGGGCGAGAGTTTCCAATCCCCGGACTGATTCATCAGAAAGGCGATTACTGTTCCACTGTTCCACTGTGCTCGGCAGCGACCGGATGCCGCAGCGAAAAGCTCAGACGCTTTCACGGTGCGTGGCTGGTTTCATTGCTTGATCACTCGCAGCATCGGTCTCCCCTCGAGATCAGCTGGCTCGAACCGGGCGTAGAGGTCAAACGAAGTGATGATTTCTCCGGCATTGAAGCGCCTGCCGTGGACGACGAGATGCCCGAGACCGAATATGGCTAGAAGCGTTTCTGTCGCGTCGCCCTTTGGGACATCTAAGACCAGATTGGTCTGGCCGAAATAGTCGAGGCCAGTGGTCCAAGCCCTCGTCACGAGTCCATCCTGGGTGACGAAAGCGCCGAAGGCCAGCATCGTCGCTGTCTGTATCGGTTGCTCCAAGTGACTGTTGGCGTAGCTCAGGTAGTCGTCGAGATTGACGCGGCCGACGATCAGGTCGAGATAGTGCAACACAACCGCGCGCATCGGGGTGACCTGGTGAATACCGAGCAAAGCTGTGGCAATTTCATTATGAGCGATTACGGGATCATTCTCGTCGTTCATGATCATGAACCGGAACTTCGCTTGATGGGCCGCACGGCACAGGTCGTCGTATCCAGCCGTTGCATCGATGCAGAAGGTCTTATCCCAGCGCCTCGACCGGCGCGGGATTGCCGACGAATAGGCGGGTTGCGCCACGCAGACCGTGGAAGACGCCTTTGTCGTCCAGTTTCTCGCATTCATAGCCTTCCAGGCTCCAGGCTTCGATCAATGCCTCGGCCGACCAAGCGGGCAACTCGTCAAAATAGAGCGTTGCCTCAAAATAATGAATAATGTCGTTTGCCACTTCGATGCCTCTTGCGGTTGGATCTCTCAGTGAGAGTTGAGCGGTTGTCACGCGCTCAGCGCGTCGGCGCGGCCGAAATGACCGCAATGAATTGGTCCAGTGCCATGCGTTCGGGAACCATGGCTTCCTCCCAGAGACTCTCTATTAACACCCCCTCGCGCGTGAATTTCACGCTGAACGAATTGCCGGTGATATCTAATTCATCGTGATGCCCCTCACGGACATTTTTGGCATAGCCGAGGTATTGCTCGCGATCGGCTGGAGTGGGTATGTCACTATCCACGAGTTTTTCGATCAGCGTTCTCACCCGATACGTCATACATCTTTCAAGGAAATTCCGTAAAACTCGAGCAGCGATCTCCCATCCTTGATCCTTAGATCGGCATCTGCCCCACCAGCAACCAACAGTTTTACCATCTGGAGATATCCGTCTCTTCTGTTGCTTGCCGCATAGGCCAAAGGCGTGCTGCCGCCTTGATCCTGTGCGTCCACAAAGGCCCCGGCATTGATCAATGCCCGAGCCACATCGATGTGCTTGTAAAGCGCCGCATAGTGGAGCGGTGTCATCTTTCGACGGTCCGACTTATTTGGATCGGCATGCTTTTCAAGCAGCAGATCGACCGTGCTCTTATCGTTTTCTATGACGGCGCGAAGCAGAATCGAGCTGCCATCCCTGGCATCGACCGAGTTCACGTCGATGCCTTGCTTGACGAGGACTTTCATCGTCTCGAAATCGTCGATGACGAAAGCCCGTTGTAGTTCTTGATCCAGTTTTTCAGCCATAGTCAGTGCATTTGGGGCAGGGGGCCTGTCGGGGCTTCAGAGATGGGGCAGTCCTAGCCGGCAAGGTCGAGGGAGCCAGACTGGAGCTTTTCGACAATCAGCGCAAGCCTGAATGTCGATTGGCACTCGTCATGCGGGGTGCTCAATGCGGACGAGGTCGGCAAAGATCATCCGCAAATTGCGGCCATTGACTTGCTGCCGGTTTGCGAAGCGGCGAAGTTGACTAGATGGTGTAACGGGCGGTGCCTAGCCAGCCAAGATGACTTTGGTGCGCGTCTGGTGCGCCGCAAAGGCAGCATCACAACGGATATCGACCTTGGGGTTTGATCTCTCCGAAACCCTCCGGTCAATAAAGTCCCAGAAGCACATCCGTACTCTCGAGCGCAGGCCCGACGAAGATCTCCTTGGGTTGCTGACGAACCGGCAATCGGAGGGCCACTGTTCCTGGATACGAGTGTCTATCTGGATGTGCTTCAAGGGCGCTCGCCGGTGGAGTTCGATATGCTGCTGACATATCGGCTATGCCACCATTCGGCAACCTGCCTGTCTGAGCTGACCCATGCCTGCGGCCGGCTGGAACCCAAGCATGCCTCTACAAAAGCGGTCCTCACAACGATCGCCGGGACCTTAGATGACATTCCGGAACATCGACTTCACACCCCAGATGCAGCCATTTGGGGACAGGCCGGCGTGTTGGCGGGTCTGCTTTTTCGCTTGAGCAACCTGCCCAAGGGGCAGGGACATGAGCGCCGCTGCGTCAATGACGCCCTTGTTTTTCTACAGGCACGCCAGCTAGGTGCGAGCGTGGTGACGGTCTTTTCTATCCGTTCCGGCCGGTAGAAGTTGTAGCCAGCCTTACAGGACACACTGTGGTCTGAAAGCGTTGCGAGCACCACTGATGCCGCGCACGCGGCACCAAGGGGACTGCCGGAGTGGAGGCGGGTTACCTGACGCCGTATCGCCTGCGCCGCAACCAATATCGAGCACGCAATCAGACCGCCTGATTGCGGCGGCCACGTGGGCGTTGAGGAGGGCGAGCTCAGCGTCGTAAAAATCTGGGAAATTCACGGCTGTTTCTTCATCCGCCCTCTATCCCTCCAAACCGAAATTCGTGATAGCCTCCTGTGGAGGCCGCTCAAGTAGGTAGAACGCACGATGTAGCTGCGCGTGCCCTACTACGGTAACGAGGCGGAAAACAGCGTCGCGATGCGGCCCGCAAGCCTCTGGGCGGCGGCCGACTGGTGGCCTTGGTGCGTGACGATATGAAACCGCTTTGGGTTCGTGGTGGCGCGATCGCAAACCGGGACTAGGCCAAGGTTTTTGCAGGTTTCGGTGCCGTAGGGCTCGCGCACCAGCGCGATGCCCAGCCCTTCAGCTGCGGCAAGCAGCGTCAGGTCGTAACCCGGCAGGTGTCGGTCCTGGGAGCGAAGGGGTAGGCGGGCATTGTCCAGCCAGATAGGCCAGCCGTCATCGTGCTGGTCATGGATCAGTGGGTAAAGAAGAATATCCTGTGGCTCCGGATCGCGCGGAAGCGTGGCGGCGAGCGCGAGCGTGGCATAAGGTCGGAATACTTCTCCTGTGAGCGGTATGGTCCGGCTGCCCGGCCAGGGGCCAGTGCCGTAGCGAATTGCGATCCGATCCGCCGCCAGCGGCATGAGCCGGGAATCGATGTCGAGCAGGATATGCAGATCTTTCGGTTCGCCCTCCAGCCGGGCCATCTTTGGTATCATCCACAACCGCGCGAACGAATTGATCACACCGGTGCGGACGATTGGCAGGCTGGCATCGCGCGGGCCTGCGAGGCTCATATCGCGCAGCTGGAGCAGGATGTGTTCCAGCTGGGCAGCCATGTCCTGCCCCGCCTCCGTCAGCCGTACCCCGCGGCCGTGGCGCTCGAAAAGCCGAAAGCCGGCCCACCGCTCGACCACAGCGATACGGCGGCTGACCGCGCCATGGGTGATTTCAAGCATATTCGCCGCGCCGGAGAACGTTCCGGTCTCGGCGGCCCGCAATACGGCTTCGAAGGCTTCAAGAGGTGGCAAGATGTGCTCCATGCGCACAACAGAATGTCGATATACGCCATTTGTCAACAGTCTATGGTGTGGCAAACCACCGCCATGACATCGACAAAAACCCTACCAGCCAAGACAAACTTTTTGCCCGCCCTAGCTGTCGCCGGGACGGTCATCAGCTGGGCAGCCTCGTTTGCCGCCATCGGGCTTGCTCTGCGCGAGATGCACCCCCTGCCTATGGCGAGCGTTCGCTTCGCGGTCGCCTCCCTGCTTGCCATCGCGTGGTTACTGTGGCGGCGGCCTCCTCGGTTCTCGCTGCGTGATCTCGCCGTTATCCTAATCTGCGGCATGCTCGGCATTGCCTCGTACAATGTGCTTCTGAACTCCGGACAGGCGACGGTCTCGGCGGGAGCCGCAAGCTTTATCGTCAACACCCAGCCGCTGTTCATGGTCGGGCTCGCCGTTGTCTTTCTCAAGGAGCGGTTCAGTCTCTGGGCCTGGGGCGGCGCGCTTCTGGCGCTCGGGGGCGTTGCGGTCATCGCGTCCGGCCAGCCGGACGGTATGACGTTCGGTGCCGGAGCAATGCTGATCGTCGGCGCGGCGGCAAGTGCGGCGTCCTATTCGGTGCTGCAGCGGCCGCTGCTTGCCCGGTACGATTCCATCTCCGTCACCGCTGCGGTGATCCTTGCCGGTACGATCGCGCTGCTTCCCTGGCTGCCGGCGGGTATTGGCCAACTCTCCGCAGCCTCCCAGCCGACTGTCGGCGCTGTTCTTTTCCTCGCTATCGCGCCTGCCGCCATCGGCCAGACGTGCTGGACATTTGCGCTCAAAAGCTTTGGTGCCGCTCGGGCGGGCCAGTTCCTCTATCTCATTCCGCCGTGCGCTGTCTTTTTCGCCTGGGCCGGGCTTGGCGAGGTGCCGGCGATTGCAACGCTGGTTGGTGGTGCTTTTGCGCTCGGTGGCGTCATTACGGTGAACACGCTCGGCAGGCGATAGCCGCCTGCAGGACGTGGCGCACGCTGCTTACGGATCTCGGCATTGCGCCGACGAATGTACGCCAATAGGCTTACTAGAAGCGTCTCCAAAACGGTGTAGATTGCCGAATGATACAGTTGAGCGAACAGCGCGCAGCTTAAGTTTCTCTGCGAGGTAAACGGCTCTGTCAAAGTGCGACACATTGCGGGACGCGGAATTTGACTTCACATAGCGTGCTTCTTGCGGAAATTACACTTGCTGCAACGACGATGGCGCAAGCATCCGATTGGCGAGACGGTATCGACGCATTGCTGGAGAGGTTGGGTCGTGCCGCCAACGTCAGTCGCGTTTACCTTTTCGAAGTCGAGCAAACCAAAGATGGCATGCTTGCGCACGGCTGTTTCCACGACTGGGCAGCCCAGGGCCTCGATCGGCTTGCCAAATCGGCTCGATATAAACGAGAGATCATCGAGAACTACGATCCAATATTCGATTCGTGGATAGTGAGCCGCAGGCGCGGTCAGCTTATTAAAGGCCACACCCGTGACCTCAAAGGCGTGCTCAAAGAAGACTTCGATTATCAAAAGATCAAGTCTTTCATGTCGATGCCGATATTGGTCAACGGCGCTTGGTGGGGGCATCTCGGGTTCGATGATTGTGTTCGGGAGCGGGAATGGTCCATCGACGAGATCCATCTTCTCCAAACAACCGCAGCGTTGATCGGCGCATCTGCCACGCGAGAAGAAGCGACGCAAAAATATCATCGGAATGAGAAGCTGAGGGCTGCAATGGCGGACGTCGCCCTGGACGCGATCATCGTGATTGACGGTGATGGAATTGCCAGGGACTTCAATCCGGCAGCTGAGGCGATATTCGGTCGGTCTCGCGTTGATGTCATCGGTCGGCCGATTTCCGATTTGATTGTCCCTGAGAAACTGCGAGCGAGCCATGAACGCGGCTTCAAGGCAGCGACACAAGACCGGCAGCTTCGATTGCCAGCGGTGCGGCGCGAAATGTCAGCCCTCCGCGCCGACGGAACCGAGTTTCCAATCGAACTGGCTCTCGTTCAGGTCGATCAAGGCAACGAAATACTCTACGCCGGATTCATTCGGGATCTCACCGATCGCCAGCTGGTTGAGAACCGTATGCGCCAGGTGGAGCGCGAACGGGCCAACCTGGCGCGTTTCTTCTCGCCGCAACTTGTCGATCATATGATTTCGATCGAAAAGCCTCTGTCGTCTGATCGTTATCAGGCTGCCTCCGTTCTATTCGTCGATATGATCGGCTTCACGACGTTTTGCGCAGAAAACATGCCCCGAACGGTAATCGACATGTTGAGGGAGCTGCTATCAATCCTCAGTCAGCAGGTTTTTGCGAACGATGGCACCATCGACAAATTTCTTGGCGATGGCCTGATGGCTGTCTTTGGATCGCCCCAGTCTGGGCCGTTCGATTGCACCAACGCCATTCGTTGCGCACTATCGATGCAAAATGCTGTTGCGGAATGGAATCTGCGCGCAAACCGGTCTGATGTGGGCGCCATTAGGGTCGCTATCGGGATTCATTCCGGACATGTGATCATTGGAGATATCGGAAGCGAACACCGGCTTGAGTTCGCTGTTCTCGGCGACACTGTAAATATAGCAAGCCGGGTCGAAGGAAAGTGCCGCTCACTTGCCGCGTCCATCCTGGTTACCGGCGAAGTCATGGCTGCTTTGGAGACAGAGGGTGGCAGGGACGTTGCAAAGGATTTCGAAGACATGGGAGAGCAACAACTTAGAGGTCGTAGTTCCAGCGTTCATCTCTACGGAGTGAAAAGCTAGAAGCAGATTGCAGATATTACTAACCTGTGAGGGTTTTAAACCCCCTCCTTGGGAGGTCGGCTTGAGGTTGGCGCCGCCCCCTGTCACGGCTTCACAAACCGATAGGCGGAGCGATCCGTCTCGCCCACAATTGAGAGATTGAACACCTTGATCGATGCGAATCGTCCCTGTTCGTGAGCATGATGCTTTCCGCGTCCAGTACGAAGCCGGCCGCCTCCACCTCCTCGCCGACGGAGGCAGGCATCGATCCGATGCGACGACGACTGGGCATTGCCCGAACCTGCTCCGGCGGCGGCGGCGTGATAGACGATGACGTAGAACCCACTAGGCTTCAGCCGTTCGTAGGCGGCTCGATTGAAATCGGCCAGGCTCGCCGCGACCCTGTCGGCGGCAATGATCGCCACGGACGCAGGCGGGTCGGTTGGCCGTGAACACCACATAACTTCAATCAGGCGGCGCGCCTCTGGTTGCCGGTTTGCGCGGCTTGGCTATTACCCAGTTGGAACTGCGAAATCAGCTCGTGCAATTTGCGGCTTTCGTCGGCAAGCGTTGCACTTGCCGCATTGGTTTCCTCGACCATCGCCGCATTGCGTTGTGTCACTTGATCCATCTGGTTCACTGCCGTATTCACCTCCGCCAATCCAAGCGACTGCTCACGTGAGGAGGTCGCAATGGCGTCCATATGCTGGTTGATGGTGACCACATACTTCTCGATGGTCTTCAAGGCGTCGCCTGTCTCGCGAACGAGTTTTACGCCGCTCTCTACCTCTGTGGTCGAATTGCGGATCAGATCCTTGATTTCCTTGGCTGCCTTGGCAGAGCGCTGAGCCAACTCCCGCACTTCCTGCGCGACCACCGCAAACCCCTTGCCGGCCTCTCCTGCGCGCGCAGCCTCGACCCCGGCATTGAGCGCCAGCAGGTTAGTCTGGAAGGCGATCTCGTCAATCACACCGATAATGTTGGAGATCTCACTGGAGGACGCCTCGATGCGCTGCATCGCGTTGATGGCATTGGCGACGACTGCGCCGGAATGCGCAGCGCTTGTGTTGGCGCTGACGGCAACGCTGCGAGCCTCGTCAGCCCGTTTGGAAGCATTGGAGACATTGGCAGTGATCTCGTCGAGTGCTGCCGCCGTTTCCTCAAGCGATGCGGCCTGCTGCTCGGTACGCTTTGAAAGATCATCCGAACTCATGCTGATTTCCCTTGTGCCGCTATCGATCGATCCAGCTGCCTGCGCAACCGAGGTCAAGGCCCCGCTCAGTTGCTCGACAGCGGTGTTGAGATCGTGGCGCAAATCTTCGAAATCTGGTGCGAAGGGCTCCAGAAGTTGAAAGCCGAGATCACCTGAGGCCAGACGCCGCAAACCGGTGGCTAGGCTAGACGTCGCTTGCTGAAGCCTCAACCGCGCTGCAGCTTCCGCCTCCTCGGTCAGGCGGCCACGGTCAGCATCCGCCCGTTCGCGTTGCAAAACTGCGTCGGCTTCAAGCCTTTTATTGCTAATAGCTGCTAGCCGGAAAACTTCCACGGCAGCGGCCATGTCGCCGATTTCATCATGCCGTTCAGTGCCCTGAAGGACAAAGTCGGTCCGGCCGTCGGCGAGCTGTTGCATGTCGTTCGACAGCGTCTTGATCGGCTTGATGATTGTTTTGCTGCAGATATACAGGAGTGCCAGGGCGGCAATGCTGGTGGCGCCGAGAATGCAAATTAGCATTTTATCGATGAAGAACGACAGTGCCTCACTGTCGCGCATCACCTGGTCGGAGAGTGCTTGGATATTGTCGCCGGCTTTCGCCATGGCTGTTTCCAATGTTGAGAACTGCGTCTTGAATGCAGGCAAGTCCGCCAATGCCTTTGCTGGCTCCGTCGATGCCTCTCCAACGATCGAAGCTGCGCCGTCGATATAACTCTCCAAAGGGTTATCCAACGCGCTCAGCACAGCGTCAATTGAAGGATCGACGGCCAGTTCCTTGTTAGCGGCGAGCGATGAGCGGAAGGATGAGATGTGCTCGGTCAAGTCGGCATTGACGTCCTTGATGTCGATATCGGCCGCTGGATCTTGCGCAAGCATTGCCGAAAGTACGTCCGCGCGGAGGGCATCGTGCATCATGTCCGCCTGCATGTGATTCCGTAGAATGTTGGCAACCTTGGCCACGCCCTCGACATTTCTTGTCAACGTATTCGCACTCCAGAGCCCCGCACCCGCAGCGCCGCCTGCAAGAACAAACATTGCCACGCTTACAATCATCATCTTGGTCCGGATCGTCGCCATTCTGCCGTGCCCCCTTAAAAACATTGTTATTCAGATTCACGGAATATGCTTAAACAGCACTTAAAAAGCATTGGCTAAAACAAATATTTTGCCTTCGAGAGGGTATCCTCCGAGGCAGGCAGTCGCTCCAGCTCTGGGGACGTCGTGAAATTCGGCGGCATCAGTGCGACGTTTTTTATTGACTGCGGCGCTCGGTACGCCTGGTTGAAAACTGGACGGTCTATCCGCGAAATTTAGCCTTTGCAGAGACAAATGGCGGCAGTCCATAGTGCGCCACGCACGACGAGCCGAAACAGTGGTGACAATTCATGTCAAACTAGGTTCGCGCGTAAGGTCAGGTCAATGAATGAGCTTGTCTCGTCTCGCGGCTTCCGTAGTTCTGACGATTTCAAGATCGTACTTCTGCGAGAGCACATCGATGTGGTTCGTCCGAGATTTGGATCGGACCGTGAAAGCGTATGTCCATATCCAGAACTAGGTAAAATGCCACTAGGGGCTGATGGCCGTGGCCTGATACCACACAACCATCCAGCGGCCGTTGCGCTCTTCATAAGCGTCTGTGTGCCAGTACTCACCGCGCCCCTCTGTCCTCTCCGCCCTAGCCAGTTAAGGCGAGCCCACACCCCCCCGCGACTTTCTCTCGGCTCGGAAAACCGATCGACAACGGCTTCATCGAGGCGTTCGACAGCAAGTTCGAGGCGGAGAGCCTCTTGCCTCCCATCTAGCCTGAAGGTCTAGGTATGGGCCTATTCAGTTCATGAACCCCAGACGACCGATTGTTCATGCCGCTTGATCAGGTGCTTGAGATTGTCGAAGCCCGTGCGGATGTGGCGAGCGAAGTGATCGACTGAGGGAGCGCGGGCCGCATCCGAGCGCTTTAGAAGGCCCAATGCGCGTTCGGGATGCGGAATGGGAACGGGAAGCGCTGTGATCGATTTTTCGTTGCGCAGCGCAAAGACGACGCTGTGCGGCATGATCGTCAACGCGTCGGCCGCCTTCATATAGTTGACGACGCTCATCAGTGAGCCGCCGGAATAGCGGATCTTGATCTCGGTTGCGCCGAACGACAGCAGCATGCTGCGCAGGTCAGCGAGCAGCGGGCTGCCGGGCGGCGGGGCAATCCAGGGGAAATCGAGCAGGTGTGCAGGCTGCGGCTTACGCTTCAGCAACAAGGGATGGGTGACGCGGCAGGCAACCACATTGCGGCCGGGGAGGATCTGCTGGAATTCGAGGCCGGAGCCCTCATCGAGGATATCGATCGGGCAGATGGCAAGGTCGATCTGGTCGGCGTGGAGCGCAGCGCGCAAATCAGGGAAATAGCCGTAGGTCTGGTCGATGCGCACGTCCGGATGGAGGTTCTGGAACTCGGCGATCATGCCGGCGATCAGCGCATCCATGAAGAAGGGCGTGCCGCCGACGCGCACCACGCCGCTCTTGCCGACACGAAAGCTCTCGACGACATCGGAAGCCTTGCGCGATGCCGACAGCATCGTCTGGCCGTGATCGGCCAGCGCCCGCCCCAATGGCGTCGGCTGCAGCGGCCGGCGGCCCTTGATGAAGAGCGGTTCGCCGATGCGGGCTTCGAGCATGGACAGCGTGCGGGAGACTGCCGGCTGCGAGAGGCCGAGCAGGGCCGCGCCTTCGGTGACGCCGCCTGTTTTGACAACGGCCGCAAGCTGAACAAGGTGGCGCTCATCTATTTTCATAACGATATGATATATTAATCCGAAATAAAATCATCACTCACGCGCCGCGTTTGGATTAAATTCATCTCCACCAGCCGATGTTTTGGAGGAGAAGCATGACCGGTCCGATGGCGCTGAATTTCAGCGAGGCCACCTCGCATGACATGTTCACGAAACGACTTCCGCAATCGAAGGACGATAGCCTGCCGAAGGTTCTAGCGGCAGCGGTGACGCATCTCCATGCCCTGATCCGCGAATTGCGCCCCAGCCAGGCGGACTGGCGCAAGGTCATCGAATTCCTCACCGAGGTCGGACATACCAGTGACGAGCGGCGCCAGGAATGGGTGCTGCTGTCGGATCTTCTCGGCGCATCGGCGCTGGTCGAGGAAATCAATTCGCGCCGCCCGAAGACGGCAACGCCCAACACCGTACGCGGGCCGTTCTTCCGTGCCGATGTTCCGCACAAGGCGCTCGGCAGCAATATCTCGCTCGATGGCGTCGGCGAAAGGATGGAAATATCAGGTCGCGTTCAGGATCTCGATGGCGATCCGGTCGCCAATGCCGAAATCATCACCTGGCAGGCCAATGCGGAAGGGTTCTACGAAAACCAGCAGCCGGACCTGCAGCCGGAATTCAACCTGCGCGGACTTTTCCGCACGGATGCGGAAGGCCGTTTCCACTATCGAACCGTCAAACCCTGCGGCTACGGCGTGCCGGACGATGGGCCTGTCGGCGAGCTGCTGCGGCAGGCGGGCTATCCGCTGCACCGCCCAGCGCACCTTCACTTCATGATCAAGGCACCGGGCTTCGAAACGATCGTCACGCATATCTATGACGGCAGCGATCCGCACCTGGCCGAGGATGCCATCTTCGGCGTCAAGCCCGAGCTGGTGCACATTTTCGAGCGGCAGGGCAAGGGCGCACCGGCATGGAAGCTGGACCTGACCTTCGTGATGGTTCGCGCCAGACAGGGGACCGACACATGAGCCGGGATTTCACCTATAGCGGCAGTCCGGCCCATATCGTCTTTGGCCAAGGCAAGAGCGCTACCGCCGCTGATTGGGTGGACAAACTTGGGTGCAGCCGGGCGCTAGTTCTGTCGACGCCTCAACAGATGGGGGATGCGGAAGCACTCGCCGTAAAGCTCGGACCACTCGCTGCCGGCGTCTTTGCCGGTGCCGTCATGCATACGCCTGTCGATGTTACCGAAACGGCGATGAAGGTCGTGGCCGAAACCAGGGCGGATTGCGTCGTGGCGCTCGGCGGCGGATCGACGACCGGGCTCGGCAAGGCGATCGCCTACCGGACAGACATGCCGCAGATCGTCATTCCGACAACCTATGCCGGATCGGAAGTGACGCCGATCCTGGGTCAAACCGCAGGCGGGCGCAAAACCACCGTGCGGCATGAAAGCATCCTGCCGGAAGTGGTGATCTATGACCCGGCGCTGACGCTGGGCCTGCAGATCGGGATGAGCGTCACGTCGGGCCTGAACGCCATGGCCCATGCGGTCGAGGCACTCTATGCGCAGGACCGAAACCCGATTTCGACGCTGATGGCGGTCGAGGGGCTGCGCGCCTTCAAGACCAGCCTGCCGGGGATCATCGCGACGCCAGCGGCGCCGGATCTGCGCGGCGATGCGCTCTACGGTGCATGGCTTTGCGGCACGGTGCTCGGCACAGTCGGCATGGCGCTGCACCACAAGATCTGCCACACGCTCGGCGGCACGTTCGATACGCCGCATGCCGATACGCACGCGATCATGCTGGCGCACACGGCCGCCTACAACGCCGTTTCGGTCCCCGATCTGCTGGCGCCTGTCGCCGGGATCTTCGGCGGTTCGGTGGGTGGCGGATTGTGGGACTTTGCCAGGGAGATCGGCGCGCCGCTGGCCTTGCGGGATCTGGGGCTCACCGCAGCCGATCTCGACCGTGCGGCTGAGATCGCCACCGAAAATCCCTATTGGAATCCACGGCCGATCGACCGGAAATCCATTCGTGCCCTGCTGCAGGATGCCTGGGAGGGCAGGCGGCCGGAATAGACTGAACGCAGACACGTCAATCTCTGGGAGGAGAGGACAATGGGAGGAGGAAACATGTTTACGAGACGCGATTTTCTGAAGACGACGGCTGCAACCGGTGCACTGGCCGCGACATCCGGGCTTGCGACCCCTGCGATCGCTCAAGGGGCGGCCATCAAGCTCGGCTATGTCAGTCCGCAGACGGGACCGCTCGCCGCGTTCGGCGAGGCCGACAAGTTCGTCATCGACAGCTTCCTGGCAGCCACCAAGTCGAAGGGGCTCAACTACGAGGTCGTCGTCAAGGACAGCCAGTCCAATCCGAACCGGGCGGCGGAAGTCGCTAAAGAACTGATCGTCGATGACGAGGTAAACCTCGTTCTGGTCGCCTCGACGCCGGAAACAACCAATCCGGTAGCGACCACCTGCGAGGCTGAAGAAATGCCGTGCATTTCGACGGTCGCCCCGTGGCAGCCGTGGTTCATCGGCCAGCAGGGCAATCCGGGCGACCCGGCCTCGTGGAAACCGTTCAACTACGCCTATCACTTCTTCTGGGGGCTGGAGGACGTCATTGCCGTCTTTACCAACATGTGGGCGCAGATCGAGACCAACAAAAAGGTCGGCGGCCTGTTCCCCAACGATGGCGACGGCAATGCCTGGGGCGACAAGACCGTTGGTTTCCCGCCTGTCCTGGAAAATATGGGTTACGGCCTGGTCGATCCTGGCCGCTACCAGAACATGACCGACGATTTTTCCGCGCAGATCAACGCCTTCAAGTCCGGCCAGTGCGAGATCATCACCGGCGTCGTCATCCCGCCGGATTTCACCACCTTCTGGAACCAGGCCAAGCAGCAGGGGTTTGCGCCAAAAATCGCGTCAATCGGCAAGGCACTTCTTTTCCCGCAAACGGTGGAAGCGCTGGGCAATGCCGGACATAACCTCTCGTCGGAAGTCTGGTGGACGCCGAGCCATCCCTTCAAGTCGTCGCTGACGGGGGAAAGCGCTGCGCAGGTGGCGGTAGCGTTCACCAAGGCGACAAGCCGGCCCTGGACGCAGCCGATCGGGTTTGCCCATGCCCTGTTCGAACTGGCGGTGGACGTGATGAAGCGCGCCGGCGATCCGACCGACGGCGATGTCGTTGCGCAGGCGATCGCCGCCACCAAGCTCGATACGCTGGTCGGACCAATTGCGTGGGACGGCAAGGGTCTGCCGCCGTTTGCTGCCAAGAACATCGCCAAGACCCCGCTTGTCGGCGGTCAATGGCGGCTGAAGGACGGCGGCGGATATGATCTTGTGATCACCGACAACAAGACGGCGCCGAACATTCCGGTCGGCGGCAAAATGGAAGCGATCGGGTGATCGCCTAGCCCTTGCCGGCTCTCCTTCAGGACAAGAGCGGGGGCCATCTTCTTCCCGCTTGAGGGGAGAAGCGACGAAGCGGCGCCTTTCACACTCCCCGTCTGGCTTCCTGAGAAAAGGGGGAGGGGCAATGCGGCAAACGGACTGGAACGGAAACCATGGCTATTCTTGAACTTGACGGGATCTCGAAGAAGTTCGGCGCGCTGACCGTCGCCGAGCAAATCTGCTTTGCCGTCAACGAAGGCGAGGCGTTGGGGATCATCGGGCCGAACGGCGCCGGCAAATCGACGCTGTTCAACCTGATCACCGGCAATATCTCCGCCGACAGCGGTAGCATCCGGTTTCTCGGCAGCGATGTGACGCGCACGCCGCCGATGGCGCGCTGTCTGTCCGGCATGGGCCGGACGTTCCAGATCCCGCAGCCGTTCGAGAAACTGACTGTGTTTGAAAACCTGCTGGTGGCAGGGGCTTTCGGCTCGCGACAGACCGAGGCCGACGTCTCGGACCGCTGCGCCGAAATCCTCGTGGATACGGGGCTGATCGACAAGGCGAATGTGCTGGCCGGCGGCTTATCGCTTCTGCAGCGCAAGCGGCTGGAATTGGCCCGCGCATTGGCAACTGAGCCGAGGCTGCTGCTGCTCGATGAAATTGCCGGCGGACTGACCGAAGGTGAATGCCGCTCGCTGGTCGCCACCATCCACGCCATCCACGCCCGCGGCGTCGCCGTCATCTGGATCGAGCATGTGCTGCACGCATTGAATTCAGTCGTCGAACGTCTGCTGGTGCTGCATTTCGGCAAGGTCATCGGCATCGGCAAGCCCGACGAGATCATGGCATCGCGCGATGTCCGCGAAATCTACCTGGGGATCGAGATCTGATGGCCCTGATAGAGACCAAAGGGCTGACTGCCTCCTACGGCGATTTCCAGGCGCTGTTCGGCGTCGATATCATGGTCGGCGCAGGCGAAACCATCGCCATCATCGGTGCTAACGGCGCGGGCAAGACGACGCTGATGCGCTCGATCTCGGGCGTGCTTGCCAATGCACCGGCGTCGATCCTTTTTCGCGATGAGCCGATCGGAGCGCTGGCGGCGCCGGATATCCTCGCGCGCGGCGTCGCCATGGTGCCGGAAGGGCGAAAACTCTTTCCGTCGCTGAGCGTCGAGGAAAACCTGCTGATCGGAAGGTATGGCAGAAAGATCGACGGTCCGTGGACGCTCGACAGTATCTTCGCGCTGTTTCCGATCCTGAAGGAACGGCGCAACAACCCCTCGACGGCGCTTTCCGGCGGGCAGCAGCAGATGGTGGCGATCGGCCGCGCGCTGATGTCCAACCCGCAAGTGCTGCTCTGCGACGAGATCAGCCTCGGGCTGGCACCCGTTGTTGTGCGCGATATCTATGCGGCCTTTCCGCGCATCCGAGACACCGGCGCCTCGATCGTCATCGTCGAGCAGGACATCGCACAGGCACTGAAGGTGGCCGACCGCGTCTACTGCATGATGGAGGGGCGGGTGACGCTCTCCGGCCGCGCCGCCGATCTCAGCCGCGACGCCATCCACAAGGCCTATTTCGGGACGGACCATCATGAACTGGCTTGATACCATTCTCCAGGGCGTACTGCTTGGCGGGCTCTATGCGCTGTTTGCGGCGGGCCTCAGCCTCGTCTTCGGCATCATGCGGCTGGTCAATCTCGCACATGGCGACCTGATCGTGCTTGCCGCCTTCCTGATCCTAGTGCTGGCGACGACACTCGGACTCAACCCGTTCGTCGCGGCAGTGATCGCGATGCCGCTGATGTTCGCCGTCGGCTGGGCCCTGCAATATTTCCTGCTCAACCGCACGCTCGGCAAGGATATCCTGCCGCCGCTGCTCGTCACTTTCGGGCTGTCGATCGTCATCCAGAACGGCTTGCTCGAAAGTTTCTCCGCCGATAGCCGTCGCGTCTTTGCCGGCAGTCTTGAGAGCGCCTCGGTCAACCTCGGCCCTGTCACCGCAGGTATCATGCCGCTGATGACGTTCTTCTCAGCCGTCGCCGTTATCGTCTGTCTCAACCAGCTGATCTACCGCACCTCCGTCGGCCGCGCCTTTCGGGCTACGTCCGACGATCCGGTGACCGCCGGGCTCATGGGCATCCGGCCGCAGCGCATCTTCGCAATGGCAACAGGGCTTGCCATGGTGGTGGTGACGATAGCAGCACTCTATCTCGGCACCCGCGCCAATTTTGATCCGACGTCCGGACCGTCGCGGCTGATCTATGCCTTTGAAGCGGTGATCATCGGCGGGCTCGGTTCGCTCTGGGGGACGCTCGCCGGCGGCATTATTCTCGGCGTGGCGCAGACGGTGGGGGCCGCGATCAATCCGGAATGGCAGATCCTTGCCGGCCATCTGGCGTTCCTTGCCGTTCTTCTGTTCAAGCCGCGCGGCCTTTTCCCGCGCGCGGTTGATTGAGGTGCATAGATGACCATGGCCATTCCCTCTTACACGGTCGAAACACGCAACAGGGCGTCGACGCTTTCGGCAATCGCGGTCATCGCCCTGTTGCTGCTCGCTTTTGCTGCACCGTTCATCGTCTCGCGCGGCGTCATCCAAGACCTGTTCTTCATCCTCACCATGCTGGTGCTGGCGCAGAACTGGAACCTGCTTGCCGGTTATGCCGGGCTGATCTCGGTCGGCCAGCAGGCCTTTGTCGGCTTCGGCGCCTATACCATGTTCGGTGCTGTCATCCTGTTCGGCGTCGATCCGGTCGTGGCCATCCCGATTGCCGGTGTGTTCGCGGTGGCACTGGCAATTCCGACCGCCTTCTTCACCTTCCGGCTCTACGGCCCTTACTTCGCCATCGGCACCTGGGTGGTGGCCGAAGTGGTGCGGTTGCTGCTGGCGCAGTGGAAGGCGCTTGGCGGCGGCACCGGCACCTCGCTACCGCGCGATGCCGCCCGCGACATGATGGGCGTCGGTTTGCTGCGCGATCTCTTTGCCATGAAGGCCTCGCAGGCGGGTGACGCGCTGACCTACTGGCTGGCGCTGATCCTCGTCGTCGCGACCATCGGGTTCATCTATGGTCTGTTGCGCAGCAAGCAGGGGCTCGGCCTTGCCGCGGTCCGCGACAATGAACAGGCGGCCCGCGCGGTCGGTGTCGATGCGCGGCGGATGAAAACGCTGGTCTATCTCGCGACCGCCTTTATCACCGGGATCGCCGGGGCACTCATCTACGTGCAGAAGGCGCGCATTTCGCCGGACGCCGCGTTCTCGGTCACCGACTGGACGGCCTACGTCATCTTCATCGTCGTGATCGGCGGCATCGGCACGATCGAAGGCCCGATCCTGGGTGTCATCATCTTCTTTCTCCTCCAGAACCTGCTTGCCGATTATGGCTCCTGGTATCTGCTGATGCTGGGCCTTCTCGGCATCGTCGTCATGCTTTTTGCCCCGCGCGGCCTCTGGGGATTGTTCTCCGACCGCACCGGCATCCAGCTTTTCCCGGTCCGCCGCGTCCTGAAGGGCGGGCCGCTCAATCTCACGCATAAGGGAGGGCCCCATGGCTGACATTACCACCGACATCCTCATTATCGGCACCGGCCCGGCAGGCTCGGCCACCGCAGCCCTGCTTTCGTCCTACGGGGTCGAGAACCTGGTGATTAACCGCTACCGTTGGCTCGCCAGCACGCCGCGCGCCCACATCACAAACCAGCGCACCATGGAGGTGCTGCGCGATCTTGGCCCCGACGTGGAGGACGAGGCCTATATGTTCGCCGCAGAACAGGACCTGATGGGCGAGAACGTCTTCTGCACTTCGCTCACCGGCGAGGAAATCGGCAGGATGAAGAGCTGGGGCAAACACCCGCTGTCGCGCGCCGAGCACCAGCTGTCGTCGCCGACGCACATGAACGACCTGCCGCAGACCTTCATGGAGCCGCTGCTGTTCAAGACGGCCTGTTCACGCGGCAGCCAGTCGCGCATGTCGACGGAATATCTGAGCCATGTGCAGGACGGCGATGGCGTGACGACGACCTGTCTCGACCGGCTGACCGGCAAGGAATTCACTGTCCGTTCGAAATATCTGGTCGGCGCCGATGGCGGCAATTCCAAGGTGGCGGAACATGCGGGCCTGACCTTTGAAGGTAAGATGGGCGTCGCCGGATCGATGAACATCCTGTTCAAGGCCGACCTGTCTCGTCTCGTCGCCCATCGCCCGTCGGTGCTCTACTGGGTGCTGCAGCCCGGCGCCGATGTCGGTGGTATCGGCATGGGCCTGGTGCGCATGGTCAGGCCCTGGGATGAATGGTTGATCGTCTGGGGCTATGACATCAACCAGCCGGCGCCCTCGGTGGATGAGGACCATGCGAAAAAGGTGGTGCGCGATCTCGTCGGCGATCCGGATCTTGAGATGACCATCAAGTCGGTCTCCACCTGGACCGTCAACAACATGTACGCCACCACCATGTCGAACGGCCGCGTCTTCTGCATGGGTGATGCCACGCACCGTCATCCGCCGTCGAACGGGCTCGGCTCGAATACCTCGATCCAGGACGCCTTCAATCTCGCCTGGAAGCTGGCTTTCGTCATGAAGGGCACGGCGGGCCCAAAGCTGCTCGACAGCTATCAGGCCGAGCGCGCGCCGGTCGCCAAGCAGATCGTCACCCGCGCCAACAAGTCGATCGAGGAATTCGGACCGATCTTTAAGGCGCTCGGGTTGCTCGATTCCATCGACCCCGTAAAGATGCAGCAGAACATGGACGCCCGCTGCAACAATACGGTTGCCGCCGAAGAGCAGCGCGCCGCCATCCGCAAAGCGATCGCCGACAAGGTCTATGAATTCGATTGCCACGGTGTGGAGATGAACCAGCGCTATCGTTCAGGTGCCGCAGTCACCGACGGGCAGGCGGAACCGGCCTTCACCAAGGACCCGGAACTGCATTGCCAGCAGACGAGCTGGCCGGGTGCGCGGCTGCCGCACGCCTGGGTGTTTTCCGCGAGCGGTGAGAAGGTTTCGACGCTTGATCTCACTGGGCATGGCAAGTTCACGGTGCTGACCGGAATCGGCGGGCAGGGCTGGGTCGAGGCGGCGCGCAGTTTGGCCAAAGAATTGGGCATCGACATCACCACGCATGTCATCGGACCGCGCCAGCACTGGCAGGACTTTACCGGCGATTGGGCAAACATACGCGAAATCCGCGACAGCGGTGTCCTGCTCGTTCGCCCTGATCACCATGTTGCCTGGCGCAGCGAGGCGATCGGCGACGATCCGGCAGCCGAACTGCGGCGGGTGCTGACCGCCATTCTTGGAAAGTGAGAGCATGATGGACGCGCATGAAAAGGGCTTCTTTACCGAAGAGAATTCCGTCGAGGTCGTGACCGGCCGCAACAGGAACGCCGGGGACGAGCGACTGAAGCAGATCATGGATGTGGTCACGCGCAAGCTGCATGAGGCCGTCAAGGAGATCGAGCCGACCCAAGACGAATGGATGCAAGCGATCCTGTTCCTGACGCGCACCGGCCAGATGTGCAACGAGTGGCGGCAGGAGTTCATCCTGCTCTCGGATTCGCTGGGCGTCTCGATGCTGGTGGATGCCATCAACAACCGCAAACCGTCAGGCGCATCCGAAAGCACGGTGCTCGGACCGTTCCATGTCGAGGGCGCGCCGGAACTGCCGATGGGCGCCAATATCTGCCTCGATGCCAAGGGCGAGGACATGGTGATCGGCGGCCGTATTCTCGATACGGCGGGGCAACCGATCAGGGATGCGGTGATCGATGTCTGGCAGGCCAATGACGAAGGCTTCTATGACGTGCAACAGCAGGGCATCCAGCCGGATTTTAACCTGCGTGGCGTCTTTCGCACCGGTGTTGATGGTCATTATTGGTTCCGGGCCGTCAAGCCGAAATACTACCCGATCCCGAACGACGGCCCGGTCGGCCAGATGCTCGATCATCTCGGCCGCCATCCTAACCGGCCGGCGCACCTGCACTACATCATCAAGGCTGACGGCTTCGAGACGCTGATCACCCATATTTTCGATCCCGACGATCCCTATATCAATTCGGACGCGGTCTTCGGGGTGAAGGAAAGTCTGCTCGCCGAATTCCGGCACACGCACGATCCGGACCGCGCCAGGACGTACGAATTCAGTGCGGATTTCTGGGAGGTCGAACACGATTTCGTTCTCGCCCGTGATGGCGAAAAGAGCGGTTAGGACGATTGCCTCAGGGGCATTGGGGCCGTGCTCTCAGTATCACCGGTTCGACGGGCAACACCGTTTCGATGTCGTCCACCGTTTCGCCATTCAGCAGCCGCAGCAGGATGTCGGCTGCGGCGCGTCCGGCGCCAATTTGCTGGATGGGGACGGTGGTCAGTTTCGGCCGCGAGGTCCGAGACAAGGCGGACGCCCCCTTTGGCAACGCTTGGCTGCCTCGGCCAGGCTATGGCTGGCTTCAAGCGCGGCATCGGGGAGCTGGTAAAGGCGCTCCGCGAGTCGAAGCACTTCTCCATTCCGTTCCATGCGATTTATCGTGGCGGCTGTTACGCCAGCATCGCAGCTCGGTCAGAGGCGCAATCCACGCGCGTCGGAGCGTGGGCAATCTGGCGTTGGGACGTGGGCTCGGGCCTTAATACGAAAGCCCTGAACTATGGGCCCATAATGCGAGGGTTTGGATCACTTATTAAAAGCCAGGGAGCCATTCACTAGCCGGGTTCTGCTGCGCCCCACTTGTTGAAAAGCGGTCCATCTACTACATCTTGGGTATGTTACACGCAGAGGGGCTCCATATTGAACGAATTTCTGGGTAATGGCATTGAACCTGTCCTGCTTGGCGCTGGCCTGACCCTGGCAGGCGTAGTTGCGGGCTGGCTGATAGCGACGCTTTCCCAAAAGGTAGCAGGTCGGTCCGTGCAACGCGGGGCATCAGCCCTGGAAGCCCGGCAGCTTGCAGTTCGCTCAGTCATCGCACTCGACGATTTCGTCGGGGCCTGTCATGCGGCGGTCAATGATACTGCGGAATTCAACCCCGCGGATCCTACCGAGTTCGTATTCCATGCGGAAGATCCGCGTCTCTTCCTGCCGAGGGATGCAGAGTGGATTGTCATGAAACCAGACATCGCCGAACAGCTTTTGTGGATGCCGAACCGCATCCGCAATGTTCTCGACGGCCTCGATTCACTTGATTTTGTGCCGCCAGGTTTCGACGATCTGTTCGAGCGCCGGGAAGAGGACTTTTCCCGGCTGGGTATACACGCGCTTGACTTGATCGAGACGATTTCCTCCGAATACGCGGTTCCAAAACCTGAGCGGCCATCCTACTACGATCCGCGTCAGGACTTTCAGGGCCGTATCGACAGGATTTTGGCCGCTCGCAGTCGTCGCCGCCAAGCAGGTTTCGTTCTCAAGGACGACGAAGACTCCAACGTCACATCACTTTTTCCCAAGCGTCGCCGCGAGCCCGCACCTTCTGCTCTCGACGCCGATCCGAAAGGCTGACGATCACCCGGTCGCTCGAGGCCCCGCAGACGAGGAGAACGTTGTGGTCAGTCCGGTTTCATCCATATCCGCAACTTCGGCGCCTTCAGTCACCAAAGTCGAAACGAGCCCTTCGATCACATCTGAACCGGATAATGCCTGGGTGGCATTGCGGCAATCACAGATCACAGCCGATCAGATCGCGCAGAAGAGGCACGTGGAAAACAAGGCGTCAAACGAAGGCAGCCCGCAAGGTGATGCCGACGCCGAATCGCAGCGGGATGAGGAAGGAGATCGCGAAGTTGCAATGGACGCGGATGAACCCGTTCCTGCCAACTTGTCCGGAGAAAGCAACCTGATTGGCACGCGTAATTTTGATGATGACACGCCGTTTGGCGAACGCGTAGCAATCGTTTGCGCCCCAGCGAGGGCAAATGGCCAAGCAGCCACTGCCCTCGTTTACGTTGTGGGGTGTGATACACAATCGTGGATCACACCCATATTCGTCAAATCGTCTGGACGTTTTCAGCTTTCGATTTGCCAGTTTTGCGATCCTGACCGACATCGTAACTTACTTGTTGACCTTCGCGAAGTGAGCCTCCGCTCTGAAGCGCCGACACATGCACAAACACATCGGTACCTCCATTCTCGGGCGTGATGAAGCCAAAACCTTTGTCTTCGTTGAAGAATTTTACCGTACCAGTAGCCATTTTGAATCCTTTATCCTGTGCAGCCAGCGCTGCTGCATGCAGAATAGATTTCACGTGGCTCGTCCGCAACCTCCTGAACTTCGGATTTCTTGGCAAACTCGGAATTTTCGCCGACGATAGCCTTTCGCCGATGGCGAGAGGGCTGCAAGATTGGTTGCCGGCGTGTGCGCACGGTCACAGGATTGCAGAAGAAGCGGGGCAGCCCTGCGGATAGAACACGCATCATCGATTGCGAGTGGGAGCGTCCTTTCCCATATGAGGTGTCAAGCACACTCACTGAGCACCCAATCTTGCCGCGCCTCGACAGCTTAAACTGTGCGAGCCCATGCGCGCGATGGAGAAGTCATGCAGACGATGCCAAAGACGTTGATTGAAATGAGCTGGAATGAGCGTTCGGGCATGTTGACCGTTGTGGTCGATGCTCTGCGCGCGATGGCCGATGAAGCCTTGGAACAGGGGGATGCCAGACTAGCCGCGAATGCGGTGTCGATCGCGTATTCGATTATCGGTTGTGCGGCGGATCGTTCGGAGGATCATGTCCAGGCTGCAGCTTTGTTGTTGGAACATGGAATCCAGTTGATGCAGGCGCATGAGTTAGGCGCTCCAGAGAAGAAACTGGTTCATTGAACCGACGCCGTCCGTAGCCGCACCGCAGAGCCGTGGTTCTGCTGCATTGCATCGTTGGCCAACTCGTCCGCAATTTCAAGCGCGCCTAGGTCTTCCGAGCTCACCAGTTGCCTGGATCTGCGGTGTGATCCACTGCTGCGAACTCCACGGCCTTGGCTCGATCCAATTCGATCGTGACGATCACATTGTTGTCGTCGATTACCGAATAGAGGAGGGGTGCCGGACCCTTCGTGAGCGCCTGATAAGCAAGCAAGGCAGCCTCCTCGGCGGAGTCTGCTTCAATGTTCTGCGTAGTCGTAACTGCAAAGCTGACCATGATTTCCCCTCCGGCTCGTCTGTCCGGACGAGCATATCGGCTGGCCGCAACGCGTACCAGATTTGAAAAGCAGTATTTTTGTATTTCGGACGTCCCGTATTTTTAAGCTGGAAGCTGCGCGGCGGCCTCGTCGGTCGAGATGAAGTCTGCCTTTTCGCCAACTTATGCAAGACTGGCTGCCGCCGGACCGGCGGAGAGCCTTGCAGCTGGAACGCGACCGCCACCCATTCTGTATGCGTCAACATGAAGAGCATGCGCCTGTATGTATCCGCCAGCGTCGAACAGTGCGAGGCGAACTCCAGCGGGCCAAATCGGCTTGGGCAAGTCTCCTTGAAGCGATTTTCTCAGGGGTATGAAAGAGCTACTTTCCATTTAGGCCAATCTGAGTGAGGTTATCCATCACTGTCGATGACACGGTTTGGCGGCGTAGATTCCACCGTTGAAGACCTTCAAAGAAACAGAAAACCGGACTCTAGAGACGACGTGCCGATGGTGACGCCGAAATCGGCTATCTTGTCGCCATTAACGTCGGCCGAAAGCACTCCGTTGGTGAAACGGACCTGACCTGCCTCGGTAAAGGCGCTCGACCCGATGAAGGTGAAAGCCTGATTACCAATGACAAACGTGTTGGCGTCGACCGCACCCAGATCGACACGGTCTCCCTGCGCGCCGGAAAAGCTGATGATGGTGTCCCTTGCGGAATATGGGCTTTCCGCTACGCTATGAAAATGAAACGTGTCGGCTCCCCCTTCGCCGTCCAATCGGTCGATACCAAGACCACCGGTTAGCAAGTCGTTCTGGTTTCCGCCAAACAGCTTATCGTTCCCTGCCCCTGCCAGGAGTGTGTCGTTGCCGGCGTCCCCGTAGAGATAATCATCGCCAGCCAAGCCTGACAAGCGATTGTCATCGACATTGCCATAGAGCTGGTTACTTCCACCGTTTCCGGTCGCCTGGAGGGCTCCCGGACCGGAGAATCGCAATTTTTCGACGTTGTCGGGCAATGTGTAGGATACCGTGGCGTAAACGGTATCGAAGCCGCCTCCGGGCTGTTCCTTAATTTCAGTTGTAGGCGCCGAAACGTGGAAGATGTCGTTCCCACTCGTGCCCACGAGCACGCCGGGTGGTGGCGGGCCTGCGTCGTCCAGTTCATAGGCGCGGAAATAGTCGATGTACATCTTCTGATGATTGAGTGCTGGATCGATCGGCCAGCCGCCACCTGCGGCCAGATTGATCATGAACATCAGGTCGGTATCGAGGCCCGCTGGTGTCGCAATGGAAAAATGCGCGCGGCCGTCGAAGGAGAATATCATCATATCGGGTTTGATTTCGACGCCGTATGTATGCCACCCGGTCGTCATAACGCCGGTGCCGACGACGTCGTGATGATACTGGCTGGTGTGGCCTTCCAGCACTGTCCCATTCCAATTCCAGTCGTGCAGGATGCTGGCGTATCGATCCGGTACCGCACTGCCGTGCTGTTCCAGCACATCAACTTCAAAAACGTGATCTCTCGCTGTTGAGAGGCGTTCCTTCTCGCTGGCCCAGAAACTGGGCCAAACACCTTGGCCAGCGGGCAGCCAAGCGCGCATTTCATAGTATCCATAGGGATTACCGTCCTGAGGTGTGGCGCTCGTTCCGTCCGGGAATGTATTCGAGATCAGCCCGCTCTGGAGTTGGCCTTTTGCGTTCCGCGTCATTTCGATCTGTAGTGCAGTTTGGCCTCCCTGACTGACGATCGAAAACGGCGAATTGTTGCCACCCGCGGGCAGGAACTGGGCACTGCCAAAGCCCCCACCCCAAGCCTGTGCAGTGTACCAATTGGCCGTTGCCGTTGCTGTGTTGGCAACGCTTAGACGATTGAATTCATCAGCAAAGACAATGGAATAGTTGAGTGGTACGGGCATGGTTTCCTCGCAAAATATTATGAAAGACAATTAAGAGGCGCGCCAAAAGCTTCAAACTGCGGTAAAAATCGCACGGCCAGTACAGTGGCGTATATTGCAACTGCACCTTTGACTTGACGTCGCCCTGCAGCGGGACCGGTGTCACGTCGCAACAGGTAACGGAGGCAATTCGGTGCGCAACTCAACACCAGCTGGCTCTCGTTGCTGGGGCAGCTGCGCAGGTTCTAGCGCCTTTTCCAAGGTGGTGATCGTTTCCTTGGCGGCGACATTGGAATGCGGGATATACTCAAACTTGCCCTGCCGTCCCAGGCAGATCACATCCTTGGACGCCAGCCGGGCGATCGCTCTATCGCGGCGTGCCTTGAAGCCTTTTTCCGGAATTGGGTAGGCATTCCTGAGTCCGGAACTGCCGATTAGGACGAGTTCCCCCTCGATGATTTTCATGGCACGAAGGTGCGCTTCCACATCAGCAAATGCCTCCGCTGGTGCCGGCGCCATCATCCCAGGCGGGACGGTGATTTCCACCGTGCAGTGCTTGTCGTAGGAACCTGGACCGGGGTAAAAGTCGGAATGAACGGTGATACGTTTCCAGTTCCCGAATTTGTGAAAATTATAGAGGATGGAGCAGCCCGGCAACCAGGATCCGCGCAGCGCCACGAACAGGCTGACAAGCGTGACAGTCGGCAGGTTTGTTTCCGGCAACCCGCATAACCCCGACGCTTCATCCAAAGGTATCGTCGAGATTAGTTTTTTGGCGAGATGCGTCCTGTTCGCCGTGGTCACCGCGGTGATACCGGCTGTGGTTTCAATCTTCAGCGCTTTTTCGTCGAAAACGAACTCGACGCCTTCATCTCTTAACCGGCAACGAGCCTTTTCATAGTAGCAACCAAATCCACCGGGCGGTCTCACTACCGTCTCGCCCCACGGCGGGATTTTTTTCCTCTGTCTCCGGATGAACCTGGCAATGCGAAATCTGAGCGAGGTCTCGCGGGAAAGCCATTGCATGCGTTTCAAGGCGAAATCGTAGTCGATATCTGCCGCATCGACCCCGAATAGACGTTTTATATAAAGGTCGAGGCCGACGCGCTGATACAGAAAATCGCCGATCCGCGACTGGGCATAACTGCGTGCATCGTCCTGTCTGTCCTTGCGAAAACGGCATGACAGCAGGCTGACAAGGCAAAATATGCGTTCGACCAAGCTCAGCGACGACGCCTCCGTGTGCCAGTCAAAGGGGTATTGCCCGAGGGAGCCGTTGGTGCAGATCTTCTTGACCTCGACAGCCTTGGGTATGCACGAGCCGAGCAGTTCGGGAAAATGCTTGAACTGTTCGTCGGTGGTATTGAAGCAGATGGCGCCGATATCGAACTCCATCCCCTCGATCAAATAGGACTGGTGGTTGCCTCCCGGCACCCTGTAGCTTTCCAGGATTAGGACCGAGTTTTTATCGAGCAAGTGTTTCGCTGCGGTCAAGGCAGAGATCCCACAGCCCATGATGATGTAATCATACACCCGTGGTTCATTCTCGGCATGTTGCATCAACTGCGCCTCCATTCGGTCCATAAAATATAACAACTGCTCGAAGACTGTAAAAATCGGCATGTATGGCGCGAAATAGGTCAAGTATAGACATTCAGACGTATGGCGATCCCTGGGTCTCTCTCTTTAAGCTTCCGTTTTATGGTATGCCTTCTTCCGGATCGATTTCTGCCGACATGCGGCATGCTTAACGAGGATGTGAAAGGATGATTGTTGCACTGGTGTTGGCGGGTCTCGTGTCCTTTGCTGCGGCGCTAATTTTGCGCATCGGTGCGTTTTACATCTTCGCGGTGCTTGTCAGCCTGATCTACCTCATGCTGACATATCAATCCGGCTCTCCCTTCGCGTCACTTGCGCCGGTGCTCGAATTATTCCTGGTGATGCAGTTTGCTTATGTGGCCGGTGTTCTCTTGCCTTGCCCAAAGCTGCAGCAGTGTATCGATTCCTGTCGTAAGAAGGGTGGCTGATCGAGGCCGACCTTCTAATTCTTCGGATTGTTGTTGGTAGAGGCGAGATCGTGCGGTGTTAAGCTTGGCACGGCCGCCCGAAGTTTTGAGCCGTTCGAGGGGGCAGCGATCACCTCCACAAGGTCGCGTGGTTCGATCTTTGAATCGGCCGAGGCGTCGATCCGCACCGTTTCCCCATTTTCGCCGCGCCGCGCGATTTGAAATCGGATGGCGTCGTCGTCGTTTTTTTCGTCAAGCATTTGGCGCTGCTTCTCGTAGGCAGTTTCCTCGATAAGCAGGCGAGCGACCTTTGTTTGAAGATCGGCCTTGGCGATGTCCCGGACAACTTCGTTCAGTTCCGTCTGGATTTGCGAATTCATCGAATTGACGAGCTCCTCGGCATCGCGCCTGTTCTCTTCCAGAAGTTGCCGGGCACGGATCAACTGGAAATCGAGGTCCAAAAGCTTGGATTCTGCATCCGATTCGTCCCTGTCCAGTGAAAGGCGACGCGAGCTCTGGATAAGGCCCTTATCGACGAGCGAATTGATGCTGGACAGCTCCTTCTTCACCAGCTCGACCTGCCGTTGTTGGGCACCGATCTTGTTCTGCAATGTTTCGATCTCGTGTATGTAGAGATCGCCGATACCCTTGGCGGCTGCAATCTTGCTTTCGAGTTCGATGCGGCGCAACTTCATGAGATCGAGCTCCTCTGCATGGATGGCATCGACGCCGTCCGCGCCACGTAACTCATCGGGTGTCTCGAAATCCGGTTTCCCCTCTTTCTCAGCCTTGAGGCGCGTGCGACGCATCAATAGGCCGTTGTAATCAAGTTCAGCGCCCCCGAGGGTGCCTGCGGCCTGGATCCGGTCGCGTTCCAGCCGGGAGCCTATGGCATCCCGTTCTCGCTCGAGACCGCCTGCGAGGCTGATCGCCTTCATCACCGTCAAATCAGGGCTGTAAGGATACTGTCCTGGCTTGTCGACGGCGCCGGCAATATAGATAGGCCCGTATTGCGCGATCTCCACGGCCGCTGATGGCGTGTTCGCCAGGCCGGCACTCTGCTGCAGAAGGATCGCGATGCGGGCCGACAGCTCCTTTGTCGTCAAGCCCATAGCCGTGACCTCGCCGACGAGCGGGATCGAGATGGCGCCATCGTCATTGATCATGAAGGTGCCATTCAGAACGCTCCAATCCTTAGCCTCGGCCTCGCCTGGACGCCATTCGACCACCCTCAAGGCTATCCGGTCCTGGGTAACAAGCCGGTACGGGTCAGCTGCCGCTGGCAACAACATAGCGAGGTTCGCCGCTGTAAACGTCAGAAGGTGGGTGAAATAGCCGGTTCTCGGATTTCTGCTGCGCATGGTTTCACCTCGTGGTCGTGATGATCAGGGGCCTCGTGGATCCCGGGTGGATGAAGGACAAAACAATGTCGGCCATTCGCGCAATTGGTTTGGGCAATGGTGCGCTCAAGCGGCGCGCCAGCGCGATGTCGTCTGCATGTGCCGCGCCAAACAGCCGGAGACACAGAACGTAAGTGAAAATGGCAACCGCAATGGCTGCAAACAGTCCCGGCAGATGACCTATGGCACCAATGGTCACAAACGCGGCACCCGCGGCTGCGAGCGCGGCGAGAAGAATGCGCAGGAACGCACCGAACGGAAAGCTAAAGCCGAGTCGCGTGGTGATAAACCAAAGGCCGACCGCAACCATGGCAAGTTGAACGATGGCGCGCGAGATTGCCGCCCCGACCAGGCCAAAGACCGGGATCAGCAGAAAGCCGAAAATCGCTGATAGCAGGGCGCCGGAAAGCGACGAAAAGAAAATGAAGTCGCTGCGTCCCAGTGCGTTGACGAGATGGGAACCGATGACCGTCGTAATCGTGAAGGCGGCTGCCGTAACGATGACCATCGCTGCCGGGGCGGCAGGTTCGAATTCCGGGCCATAAAGAAGGGTTACGAGACTTGGAACGACAGCCGCCATTCCAAGGCAAGTTGGAAGGGCAAGCGTTGCCAGCAGGCGTGTTCCCTTTGTGAAAGCAGATTGCAATCCGGCCCTGTCATCCTGCCCATGTTTTCGCGCCAGCATGGGCAGGAATGCGCCGGTCAGAAGAAGTGGTCCTTGCGAAGCAAGGCCGGAAAGAGCCAGCGCTACGCTGAACCAGCCGACTTCCCGATAGCTCCAGAAGACCTGAAGGAATAGGATTTCGATGCGTGACCAAACGAAGGTGTTGCAGACATTGGCTGCCCAGGAAAACCGTCCGTATCGCCACACCTCGCTGGTAAGGGAAGGAGATACGTTTCCGGAGCGCCAGATAACGGAGAGGGTGGCTGCTGCGAGGCAGACTTGTCCGGCGGTGTAACCGGCAAGTGCGCCCGCGACGCCATAGAAATGCGCACCTCCATAGACAGCGCCGATTTGTGCGACCATCGACACGCAGGCGAGGGTCGCGAGTGTGTGGAACCTGTGGGAACTGCGAAGGTGCGCGGTGCCGAACAGGGCGAATGATTGAAGCGACGTCAAGGCGGCGACGACAACGATAACGATCAGGGGAATGCCGGCGGTGAAGTCATGTCCCGAAAGATCTTGGGAGACGAGAGGGGCATCCGTTCCGGTCGAATAGAAAGCTGCGAGGGCGGTAACGCCGAGCACGTGGTAGAGCAACAGGCGCCTTGCTAACACGGCGGGCAAGGCGTGGGCGGCGGCATTGTTGTCCTGTCCCCGCAACTCGGCAGGGAACCGTCCGACACTCAAGGCTGTTCCGCCGTCGATGATCGGGGCGAGCATTGCCGCGATCCATATTGCAAAAGCAACCATGCCGGCCCCGTGAACGCCCAGCAAGTTGGCAACAATTACACCACTCACAAAACTCGCAAATACAGTCGCAAGTCCTGCTGCGGCAGTAAACAAAGAATTGCTTGCAAAGCTGTTCATTGTAGTGCCTTTTCTGTATATTTAATCACACTTAAGTTTAAAAAGATTTGATTAAAACATAAATATACTTTATTGAATTAATAATGTGATGTGAGGGATGTCATCATGACTTTGTTTTTCAAAGTATCTTTAAAAATTTATTGTGTCAGTGTGGCGGTGCTTGCCGCTTCGGCTTACTTCCCGTCGACGGCGTCCCCCCGGGCCGACGTGATCGATCCCGACGCTTTCGCTCTGGATTTCGACGAGAACTTTGATTGGCTCGATGTTTCCGCCCGGGGGCCGGGTACCCGCTGGACGGCGCACACGCCGTGGAATGGAGATTTTGGCGATGCCCAGTTCACCGACCCGGTCCCCGACTTTCCCTTTACGGTGAAAAACGGGGTGCTGAGGATCGAGGCTCGAAAGTCTGCCGATGGAAAATGGAAATCCGGTCTGCTCGCTTCGACGGATGCGAATGGAGATGGGTTCAAGCAGCTCTACGGCTATTTTGAGATGCGTGCCCGTTTTCCGGCCGGCGAAGGCGTTTGGCCTGCGTTCTGGCTCACCAGCCGCGGAGCGGAGAAAGCCATCGAGGTCGATGTGGTTGAGCATTACGGCCATGCTCCCAACCAATACACCGCCTCGCTTCATATCTGGGACCGCAAGACACCAGCACTCGGCAAGAGTTTCCACCAGAGTGTGCCGGTAGTCGCCGGAGCACTGTCGACGGATTTCCATACTTACGGCGTTTCCATACAGGAAGATCGGATAAAATATTTCCTGGACAGGAAGGAAGTGTGGTCCATCGAAACACCGCGCGAACTGGAGCATCCCTTCACGATCCTGATCGATCTCGGGCTCGGCGCTGGCTGGCCGATCGACAAAACGCCAAATCCTTCGGTGATGGATGTCGATTATGTTCGCGTCTGGACTATGCCGCCGGATTGATGGGATGTTCGAACGAGAACTGGCCAAGTCCTGCATGCGAGAGGAGCGCGTCATGCTGCTGCCCTCTCGGTGATGGCGACAAGCTGGTCCATCTGGCAGCCGATATCGAGCGCCGGACGGCCTGCATGTGAAAGGGTCGCCTCCCGTTTCATGCGATAGAGGGCGGAATCGCTCCACAGGCGGCGCAACTGTTCTGCCCACAGTTCCGCCGCGTCGTCGCGGCGCAGAAGGACACCACCAGGACCGACCGATTCCGGCAAACCTCCACTATCGCTGGAGAGGACTGGTATCCCGCTGAACTGAGCCTCGCTGACAACTCTGCCCCAGGTTTCGTCCCATTGGCTGGGAACAAGAAGAACGCGCGTTTCGGCATAGATGCGTTTCATATCATCGCTGCGCGCGACGAGGCGTACATTGGGGAGCCGCGCGAGGTGGCGTCTCAATTGCGTTTCGCTCTTTGAGGAAAGTGGCCAGCCGCGAACGAACAGGAAAGGGATGCCGGGGCTCAATTCCGCGATCGCAAGCGCCAGATCCAGGCCCTTGACCGGTACGGGATTGACGAACGTCACGTATTTGCCGTTTCCAGGCGTACGATAATGTTCGGGACGGAATATCGGCGGGATCACCGCGGGCTCGATGCCGAATTTCGACTTGAAGCGCGCCGCAGTATAGCTCGAATTGGCGATGTACGAAGAAAACGGGAGCTCGCCCTCCGTTTCACGCCACGCACGGGGACCGGTATCGAATTCAAGGCCGTGAAGATAGGCCACGCTCGAGATGCCCCGGTTGCGGAAGGTGCGTCCCATCTGCACCATGTTACCGTTTTGCACGACCACGACCTTGGGAAGTGCAAGGCCGCGCAGATCCTTCCATGGCTTCAAGGAGCGATAGACATCATAGCCGAGCGTACGATCGACCGAGATTTCGCTTAAGCGCGCCCGGCTTTCAAGAAAGAGCGCCGCACCGAAAAAATCCCGCAGGGAGAGCTTGGAAAGAACGGCCGTCCTGTGGCCGCGTCCATTCAATTCCAACGCAATCTGGTGCGTGTTGATTTCCAATCCGCCGAACAATTGCGGCAGGTGCGGCGTTCCGCTGGCGAGCAGCAAGCTCATGACGAGGGTTCCTTGTCTGCCGGCTGGCGCGACGTCATGAAAAGCCACTCTTGGACGCCGGTCCGCCGTTCGTTCATCAATTCGACCGCGGTGCGAGGCAGCCATTTGGCGATCAACGGCAGTTTTTTTGCCGGGAAATCGCGGGCCGTGCGGGGGCGGGCGTAGATCGACGTAATGTCATGCGTTTCGCAAAAGCGCTGAAGCAGAGCTTTGCTACACCCGGCGACAAGCCCGTCATGTGTCTCGACCAAAATGTCTGCTTGGTTGAGTTCGGGAATTTTCCCGTTGTCGAGAAGGACCTTTTCACCGCCTTCGATGTCGCAGAGTACGAGCGAGCGTGAGCTGGTTCCGGCAAGAGCCTTCTGAAGGTCCGCGATGTCGCAAAATCCGTGCATTGTGATCCGGTCGGCAACGCCGTTGGTTCGCGCTGTGTGCCAGAACGGCTCGTGATGCTCAGCTAGGCCTTCGAAACCGATCACATGTGTTGCCGGCATGCGACGCGCGAAGCCGATTGCATAGTATCCATCGGCAACGCCAACATTAATCACGGTGCGATACGCGTTGCGTATGACGGTTTCAACGACGGGATGCAGTTCCAATTCCTGTGTGCCGAGCAGATAGCCAAGAAGGTGTCTGCTCGAGACGGGGCTCAGATGGAGTTTCATTCCCTGGAACGGACCCGTCAGCACCACGTCGCCGGTCCGGTGCCTGACAAGTGCGCAGGCGGTTTGCCAGACCGGAGCAACTGCCCAGCGAGCGGGTGCGCGCACCGGCTCGGGGAGGTGTCGAAAGGATCGATAAAGCCGCATGGCGGCGGCGTTTCCTTGGATTGCGCTCCAGGTTGCGTGACGCATGTTACTTTCTCCCGTAGTGATGCGCAGGCTTTTGCAGCGTCGGCGCAGGTTGCGGTGCTGTTGCATTGGAGTTTGGGTCCGGTGTGCGGAGTGCAATTTCCGAGCAACCAGAGCGTGGGGTGAAAAGCCGGATGAGATTCACCTCGAACAGGTGATGAATGGCATATGCTGCAGCCACGGAAGAAAAATAGGCGGCGGCGACAAACAGGATCGAAGGATCCCGGCCCAAAAGCAGCCACCAGACCTTTTCCGCCGCAACGATCGCGAAGAAATGGAACAAATACAGCGCGTAGGAGACATCCCCAAGGTGTGTTCCAGCACGCCACGCGAGGTTTGTCTGGACGGGCTTCTCAAACACACACAGTCCTACTGAAAGGATACACACGGCCCAGCCGCCGAGTTGCCATGCCAATGGAACAGGGTAGGAACCGACTATCCAGAGGAATACCGTCGCCCAAATTAGCAGCATCACGGCTGCGATCGGAATGGAATGCACGCTGCTCGCTGTTCCGCGCAGCGATTCCTCAAGGAGACCGATTGCCACGCCGGCGGCAAACAGCAGGATGATGGGGTCGGTCCAGAAGGTGAGGACGGTGTGGGGAGCGGACGTATCTCCAAGCGGTTTATACATCGCGCCAATAGCCACCAGCCCGGCTAATGTCGAAAACAGTAGGATCAAACCGACTTTCCGTCTGAAATGCAGGGTGGCGGCGAAAATGCAGTAGAAGAACATTTCGTAATTGAGTGTCCAGCCGACGCCGAGAAGTGGGCGCATGTAGTCTCCCGGCGCGACGGGAACTGGAATGAAGAATAGAGAGGCCAGAAGCGCCTGCGGGTCAATCACGCCGCCCTTACGCAGCCGTAGCGCGACCTCCAGGGCGGTGGCTGCCCAGTACAAAGGCACAATCCGCACAATCCGCTTGCGCAGGAAAGTCAGCGAAGCGCCGTTCTTCCCGAATTGATTTCCGGCAGTGTGCATCATGATAAAGCCGCTGATAACGAAGAAGACAGCGACACCGAGGGTGCCGCTATAGGGAGCGGCGACCTTCATGATCAGCGGATAATCGGCCCATTCCACGTGGCGCAGAATGCTGTGATCGACAACGACGAGGCTGGCGGCGATACCACGCATTACTTGAAGAGCAGTAAGCTTACGCATCATGCCCCCCTTTTCGTGCCAAGCCTGCAGCGCAAGGGCTGGTGCGTTCCGTGCCAGATAGTTCTATTGCCTGGAAGATCGAAACGATCCGCTTGCACCCACTGCCAAGCTTCATCACCGTTCTCCTAAAGCCTGAGCGCGCGCGACGGCGCGAGGCGTTGCATGAACAGATCCATGATGGCCTTGAAATTACCGAGAAGCCGGCCCGGTCGATCGACCGACCGTTCGCCACGAAATGTACCGTAGAGATTGGCGGCGAAGTTTCTGCCGATATGGTGGAGCCCCTTTTTCCAGGAACAGGTTCCCTTGGCGATGAGGTAGCAGGGGTTGGCTATCTGGGAGTAGCCCAGGCGCACGCCGCGTTGCCGCCCCGACTTCACCCCGAGGTGAACGCCACAAGCGCGTTCTGTGCGCACGATGCGACCAAGCGGTGCCAGGCTGCGGCTGAAATCGACATCCTCCAGCCAAGCGTAGAGGGGCAACTCCTCGTCAAACCTCAAGGCATTCGCTCTAACGGTTTCGAGCCGGACCGCCATATTGCAGCCATAGCCGTTATAGACGTCACGAAGACGGACTTCTTGCGGCAATGATGGAAGCGACAGCCGCCGTAGGGCCTCCTCAAACGACAATCCGGGTCCGATGATGCCGTCTGCGACGACGCGTCCCGTGGTCATCACGATATCGGGATAGTCGCAGAACACGGCCTCGACCTCTGCAAGGTAGTCGTCCGCGATGATGAAATCATCGTCGAGAAATAAAAGGATGTCGAAGTCCCCGGCAGCCTCGATAAGCCGGTTGCGCTGATGTGGTAGCCCGCGGGGACCGATGATGTGGGTGACATCCGTACAGGTCTGTTTCAACCCCGCCACATCTTCGGCCTTAGGCGAACAAACGAGCACAGAGTCTGCCTTGCGGTGCTGCCGCGCGATCAGTCCAATCGTCTCGCGCACGACCTCCGGCCGGTCGGCAGTCGCAATGGCGACACCGATCCGTAGGTTTCCCCCCTCCGGTCTTCTCCGTCCTGATCCTCGCGCCAGTGCCATGCCTACTGCTCCGTGCTTTGAAACGGTTTGCGGGCAAAGGCCCAGACCATCACCGGGAAATTCGGCTCGTTCTTCAGCGATCCCGTAAACCCGGCCTTTTGCCAGCGTTTGAAGTTCGCCTGCACGCAGCTGCGATTGCCCCAGGAGTTTGTAGCGATGTCATTCTCGGCAAATCCGGCCTCTTGCAACAGACAGGAGAGGCCCGTTTCCGTCCATCGATTGCAATCAATCGGGGAAGCGTGCACGCGCAGTAGGAATGGGGTGGCGATGACGAAGGTGCCGCCCGGCCGGAGCATGGTGTAGACGTTGCGCGCTGCGCGCATCGGCCATTTCAAGTGTTCGAAAATCTGGTCGGCAATGATCAGATCGAACCGCTGTGGCAGTGCTTCGCTGCAGATGTCGAAGCCTGGATATTCGGTTGTGCGGTAGGATCTGAACTCGAATTCGCGACGCCATTGAACGCCGCCGGAGATCTCCAGTGTATCAAGTTTTTCCGGGCCGAGGTCGCGGATAAAGGCGAAAGCATCGCGGTACATCATGACACGGACCCAGTCATCCGTCTCATACCCGACGGACTGCAGCGTTTTTCTCAGGCGGTCTTTTAGTTCCGGATGGTTGCGCAATTGGACAAGGCTCATGATGACTGCTTCTCCTTCAGTTTTTGCGGTGTGGGCTTCCATTGAGAACGACGCCAAGAATGTCGGCGCCCACTTCCCGCAACGCGTTGATGATCTCTGCGAGGGTATCGAAGGATGACCGGCCGTGCCGGGCGACAATGAGCGATCCATCCAGATAGGGAGCGATCGACTTTGCATCGGAAGACTCGGGCATGGAGGGTAGATCGACCAAAATGAGATCGAAGCGCTCCTTGAGATCCGCAAAGCTGAACGCAATGCGATCCGATCCGATGCGCTCGCCTGGCGTCACGTCACGAAATGCACCGATCGGAAGGATGGTGAAGCGCCTGTCGATCCGGCTGATGAAATCAGTGTACGCGCGCGAGTCATTCAACACCTCCATCAGCCCCACGGCGCGTCCTTCGCCGAAAGTCTGGCTGAGCGTCGGGTTGGTCACGCTCGCATCGATCAACAGTGTCTTCGAGCCAGAGGCAGCTGCAAGGCGCGCGAGATTGTAGGCCAGTGTAGTCGCGCCAGCCTTGGCTTCGGTCCCCACTAAACCGATAAGATTGGCTTTCCTGCTGCGGCGCAATCCGCCCAGCGTTGCCCTGAGGTCGCGCATGTCACGATCGAACCACTCTCGTGTGCCAGGTTTTCCCGCCAGGTCGCCGGTTTGCAGCAACTCAACCGGAGACAGTTTTCGCTTCGCCTTGCCGCGATTTACCTGGGCCACTTCACCAATGCAGGGAATGCCGATTTCAGTTGTTATGCGGTGCGCCGAGGTAATAAGACGGTTGCCGAAATGTCGCGCGATTGCAACCACGACGCCAGCACTCAACCCTAGTATCAGGGCGAATGCGATCAGGAGCATGCTTTTCGGCTGGCTTTTCGCAATGGGTACGCTCGCCCGCGAAACAAAGGTCGCATCGGAAACGGGGTAGGAAATACGCTGCTTGGCCTCTGACCAGTTTTGCAGATATGTCTCGTAGAGGCGGTGCTGGGTCTCCGCCACGCTTTTCAGTTCGGTGAGTTTGAATTGGCTTCCCGGATCGCCGGAGGATTGGAACTTCATGACCGCGCGGTCGGCAGCAAAGACGGCTTCCTGCAGGTCGGCTACTCGCTGGGCAAGCCATTCGCTGGACTGAAAAGCTGCCTGCGATTTCATTTGTACATTCTGAGCAATATACGCTTCGGACACGGCATTTGCGATCAGCGCCGCTTTGCGCGGGTCGCTGGAAGCTGCGGAGATCTCGATGACTGTGGATTGGCCGACCCGGCGAATCCACAGCCGGCTCCGGAGTGTTGCAATCGTGTAATTTTCCTGCGCGTCTTCCGGCGAAGGCTTCGTTCCTGCGGTATCAGTTGTCCTTGCTCGATCGGAAAGCATGGAGCGGACAGAATCCGCGATCGGTAAGTAGTCTGATTGGAACTCAGCATCAGATGAGAGATCCATGCTTTCGACGACAGCCGTCAGAACACCTGCGGACTTCATGATTTCCATCTGACCTTCAACCAGGGATTCTTCGGCAAGTGTCCGTTGAGCATCCGCCGCCGTTGCCTTCTGCGACTCCAACATAAGCTGAGCACTGGAGACATAGGTTGGCGGGGTGAAGGTGACGTAGATGACGGCAATCGCAACAAAAAGTACGGTCAGGGTAACAATGAGAAGACTGTTCGACAAAAGGAAGCGAAAAAGCTGGCGTATATCCAGCGGCTTTTCTCGAACCGCAGGACCCGATGAGGCAGGATAGGCAAGCGAGACTGGCGGGTTATACATGACGGTGCACTCCATCGCCTGGCATGAAGGTCCCTCGGTGCAGGGAGAGCGCGCTGTCAGCGGGAGCAAAACCTTTGAGGCGCGCATTCAGGCGCGGCGATGCGAAAAAGGGCGCGCCCGCAGCAACCACCGGCGCCTGCAGTGGCCCCAGGGCGTAGGCGACGGAGAGCCCTGCTGTGATAGCAAACAGGGGACCAAGATCGATTGCGCCTGCGGAAATGGACGCGGCCGTAACCTGCGCGATACAGGAGAACATTGCTGCAATCCCCACTTTCTGTTCGATACCGCCGTCCGCGTGGCGCCGGAGCACCGATCGAACGAGGCTTGCCAGGAAGATGAAGAAGATGAGCGTGCCGGGAATGCCGACATTGGCAAGGAGCGCAACGACGAGGCTCGATGCCCTTATACTGCCAACGCCGGCTCCCATCCCGCTCGTATCAAGGAAAGAGCGCAGTGCTTGCGCATTCCAGCGCATCCGCTCCTCACCGGATGATGATTCCAGTTTCGTGGTAACTGTCGCGTGTATGAGATTGCTGATGCTTTCCGATACCGAAGGGATCAGCATGATCATCATGATAAGAAGTGGTAGCGCGAAAAGGCACGCAACAATGTAAGTCAGATGGCGGGATGTAGCGTTGTTTCTGAGAATACGGGCAATGCAGAAAAACAGGACGAGGATGCCTGTTACTGCGCTTGCGGCGTAGGCGGTGGTCGAGGTACACAGCAGCAACGCTATCCCAAGCGCGCCGATAATAGTACCCAGAAACCGCGCGGGGAAACCTTCGATTCCAAGCATGAGCACGAAGGCAAACAGTGCCAGTGCGACGTAGCCAAAGGCCCCTGCCTCCGGAAATGAGCCGACGATTCGTTTGAAGCCCTCGATATCGCCGTCGTTGAGCATTCGGTAATTGGCATTGCGGATGACAGAGAGAAGATCTGCCGTATTGGTGGCGTATGTCACAAGGTCCGCGATGGCGAAGAAGACGCAGATGGCGCTGGTGACGATCAGAGCTTGCGCCACGATTGCCATTCCGCCCAGACGGCCGAAGCCAGCCACAATCGCAAAGCAACAGAAGCTGCCGATCATGTAGATGGACTGCGTCAGATTGGTCGTTGTGGGCGAGAGCGGTGTATTCAGGATCCTGTGCATTTCGTTGGTGCGGGCGAGGGAATATACGATCGTTGCGCCGGCAAAAATCCGGGGCAGAAACAGCGCCGTCAACACACTGTAGAGCACAAAAAGCGTGAACCAGAACCCAGGGCCCGGATAGCTTAAAGAGGACAGCGCTGCCGCTAGCGTCTTGGGACGCAGCACGACAGCAGCGGTGAGGAAAAGCAAGGCGAAGTGCGACGGCTGGATGTTGGCACCGCCGAGAGCAGGCAGGATCAACGCCGCTGCGGCCCCGAGGAGCGTGCAAATGCAAAGAAGATACATTCCAGCCGTAAGGCCTGCCACCATCGTATAGATGCCGGCGAGAGCAAGGAGGATACCAATAGGCTCTACGATCATTGTATGGCCTGTCGTTAGGCCGGACGCCATGGGGCTCCGGCATAAAGTGAAATAAAAACGCTCAGTAAGAACCTCGCCTAGAGAGAAGAACCGGCAATGTTTTCAGCATGATGGTCAGATCTTTTGTAAACGACCACGTCGTGCAGTACTCGGTGTCCAGCCGTACGCGCTCTGTGTAGGACACGTCGTTTCTACCGCTGACTTGCCAAGCGCCAGTCAGGCCGGGCCTTACCGAGTAATAGTGGGCGATATCCCGGCCATAGCGAGGCACCTCCTCGGCCACGACAGGGCGGGGACCGACCAGACTCATTTCGCCGCGAAAAACGTTGAAAAGCTGGGGCAGCTCGTCGAGGCTTGACCGTCGCAGAGACTTTCCGATCGGCGTGAGGCGTGGATCATACTTCAATTTTTGCGTTGCGTTCCATTCTTCGGCCGCAACAGGATTTTTAAGAAGCCACTCTTGGAGACGCAGTTCAGCATCGATTTTCATTGTTCTGAATTTCAGACATTCGAAAGTCTGTCCGCCGAATCCAATGCGCCGGTGCCGAAAAAGTACCGGGCCGCCATCACAAATTTTTACCATTATGGCAACCGAGGCGAGAACTGGAGATAGAAGTACTATCGTAGCGCATGACGCCACGACATCGAGAGCTCTCTTGTATATTCCCGTGGAGGGAAAGGCCGAGGATATGTTTTCGGCTGCAGATACCCTTGATTCGTTAACATTAAATACACTTGTGCTTGATCCAAGTGTGGGAATTTTCCAAAGATATTTAGTCACTCGAAACCCCCTATTTCAAAAAGAACTGAACACATTTGAACATAGGAAACGATATTTCATGGAAGCTGTCTGTGACCATGGTCATAGGCAGAGATGCATTTTTTCGCCATAGTGGGGAAAATTACTGCAATGCAAAAAACGAAAATACTAGAGGAGATACTGAGGGGCAGGACTCCAATCCAGCTCAATGTATTCTAGGAGTTTGCTATGTTAAATGCAGACCAAAGTATCAATAGATACTATAGCAGAAAAAATAGTGAATATCTTTCCATTCTTGGGAAGGATCTCACTGAAAAGCTTCTGAAAACAAAGACGGTTAAATTTTATGATAAAGGCGACATTATCTCGCAAGGAGAGAAGTCAGCAAATTATATATTAGTAATACATAGTGGTGTCGTTAAGATCCTAACGTACCTAATGGATGGTCGGGAATTCGTGGTCGATACTCCGGCTCCCGGCAGCGTGTTCGGCGAGATCGATGTTTTGCGACGCACAAAGCCTTCCTTTGAGGCTCACGCGCTTACCGCCTGCGAGATTTGGGCGCTTGACGCAAAGATACTCAGAGAAGCGATCGCATCCGATCCGGAGATCAGCGCGAACGTGCTCTACTACGTGGTGGAGCGGGTCAAGGACCTCGAAGATCGCCTAGTTAGCCTGGCGTCAGTCAGCATCCCATCCCGTCTGGCAAACGCGTTGCTCCGGCTTTATTCCGCCGAAAGCCAATGCGGCCGTATGGCCGCGACAATTAATATTTCGCAGCATGAATTGGCATCAATGCTTCCGGCATCGCGCGAAAAGGTCAACAGGTGCCTGCGGGAGTGGGAGCGCAGCCGGATAGTCGATCTTTCGCCCGGTGCGATCACCATCACAAACCCGCGAGCGCTCTATGAATACGCGATCTGCTGACAGGACGGTCGTCGATGGCAAGAGTGCCGCGGTCGCACACGCTCCGCGCCAGGCTTGGATCGACGTCGCACGGGCCGTTGCTCTGGTGCTGGTTGTAGCCGGCCACACAGAGCGTGGCCTGGTCGCGGCGGGCATCATGACGGGCGAGGCTGCGCAAGATTTCGATCTCGTGGTTTACAGCTTCCATATTCCGCTATTTTTCCTGATCTCGGGGTTGCTCTTTGCGCAATCCATAAGGCGGCGCCCGTTTGTTCAGACGTGGAAAGCACGGACAATACGGCTCCTGCAGCCTTGCCTCATATGGTCAGTTGTGTTGCTTGGACTTATCGTTCTCGCGGCCAATCTTGCCAACACGCCGGTCAGTCCGGCTGACGCTTTCACCAGCTTTTTGCTACTGCCGTTCCAACCTGTCAGCATCTTCTGGTTTTTGTACACATTGGTTTTGTGCATGGCGGTCTCAGGTCTTGTCATCGAATACCGGCTCTGCACAGCTGGTCAGCTGTTGTTTTGGTCGATGGTGCTTCATTTGGTCTATCTGCTGTTCCTGAGCGACCGGCAATCCGGGATGGGGCTGCATTTCATCAGGTTCGCGGAACATCAGATTTACTTTGCACTTGGGATTTTTTTTGCCCAAGCCGTACAGTCAAACGGAAGCCGGAAGGCCGCCGATGAAGCGCGATCTGGAAAGTACATCGCCATTGCCGTAATTTTCATGGCTGCATGTTTTCTCGCTGCTGCCACAGCCTTGGTAGGATATCATCTTTCCTATCATTCTCTGGTCGGGACCGTCGCGGCATTGAGCGCAAGCAGTGTCGTTCTCGGTGCCTGCTATCTGGCTGTGAGCATCCGGAAATTTTCCGTACCTGGTCCGGTCATGACTATCTCGAAGGAAACCCTTGCGATCTTCTGCATGCATGTACCCTTTGTCAGCGGTACGCGGATAGCGCTCAGTCACTTGGGTATCGACGTCGCAGTTCTGCACCTCTTGTCCGGGACGGTGATCGGAATATTTGGTCCGCTGCTTGCTTTAAAATTATTGGATAACCTGGGTTTGGCCGCAATTGCTGGTTTTGCCAGCGAGCAGCGCGCGCAACCTTTTGCGAGGCAGCCATGATCACGCGCTTCCGGAATGGTCCTGTCGACAATCTTGCGTATTCAGAAAAAAGCGATGCGCACGTGAGCGCGTCTGCTGCGGTTTTGCGCCGGGCCCGCGGTGAGGGCGATGCGGACACGATCCTTCAAAAGTACGGCAACGGGAGCGACCGAGATGTTGAAGGAGAGGTTGTCTGCAAGCACGAGGGTAGAAACGTCATCGATCGTCTGGTGGTTATCAACGATCTCGCAGTCGCCCGAGGTGGCGGGACGGGGCTCGCTGTGTTGTCGGCGAAGCTGTTTCGGCAGCTACGTATCCAGGTGACCTATATTTGCGGAGACGACGGAGTAAATCCGGAACTGGCAGCGCTCGGCGTCGAAGTCGTACCCCTTGGCGGTGAACATATCTTGACCGGCTCCCGAGGTCGCACAATGGCAACGGGCATCCACAATACGAGCGCCAAAGCCATGCTCGAAGGCTGGATCGCTGCCAATGACACGGCGGGCACGGTTTATCACGTTCATGGCTGGTCAAAAATCATGTCGCCGGCGATTTTCGCTGCGCTGAAGCGTGTCCCCGGCCGGAGCATTCTGCATGCGCATGATTTCTTTCTCGCGTGCCCAAATGGCGCATTCTATGACTATCAGCGTCAAACGGCTTGCTTGCGCTCGCCACTTGGTTTCGGTTGCTTGACCTGCAATTGCGACAAGCGGAGTTACGCGCAGAAAATCTGGCGCGCCGGGCGATCTGCCAGGCTGCGTTCGCTCATGCCTCGCAATGGTGCAACCGCAAGGCGTGTGCTTCTGCTGCATGAAAAGATGGCGCCTGCCTTCGAAAGATCCGGCTATTCGCCGCAGATGCTGCACACGCTGCGCAATCCGGTCATTCCCTATTGCAGTGAGCGAGTTCGCGCCGAGGATAATTCGGACTTTTTCTTTGTCGGTCGACTGGAGCCTGAAAAAGGCATTGAGGATGCCGTCGAAGCCGCTTCGGCAGCGGGCGTTCCGTTAACGATCATTGGGGACGGGCCGCTCAAAGAACAACTTTCGCGGCATGCCAAGGGTGTCCGGCTTCTCGGCTGGCAAAGCCACGCTCAGATTGCCGATCGCATTCGCAACGCCAGGGCCCTGCTTATGCCGACACGGTATCCGGAGCCTTTCGGCCTTGTCGCAGTCGAGGCCTCGCAAAGCGGTATTCCCGTTCTGCTCTCCAACAAGGCCTATCTTGCCGATGAGATGGTCTCGGCGGGAATAGCCTTGGCTTGCGACACCTCCAACGTGCCTGTTTTCGTCCAAACGTTGCGGCATCTGGCCGAGATGTCCAGGGCTGACATCCAAGCCATGAGCGAAAAGGCCTTCCATCGAGTAGCACCGCTGGCGACCTCCCCGGAGGAGTGGCGTGACGCGCTCATAGACCACTACACCGATCTGATCGCGGGGGCGTGACAAATGCCAGGGGGCTTGACCGACAAGTTGATCGTGGTGACTGGGGCAGCCGGGTTCATAGGCTCCAACATCGCGCATGCGCTCGCCAGCGAAGGCGCCTCTGTCGTCGCGTGCGACTGGTTTGGCAGCGACAACCGCTGGCTCAACATCGCTGATCTCCGGCTCGAAGACATCATCCGGCCGGAGGATCTGATGACCTGGCTTCGCCAGAACTCCCGACCGCTGGATGCCATCGTCCATATGGGAGCGATTTCCGCGACCACTGAGCGCGATGTCGATCGTATCATCAGCAACAATGTTCGCCTGTCGCTCGATCTCTGGGATCATTGCCGGCACAGCGATGTCGCGTTCGTTTATGCATCCTCGGCGGCGACGTATGGCGATGGATCACATGGGTTCTCCGACGACGATACGGAAGGCGGGCTGGCGAGGCTGGCGCCACTCAATCCGTATGGCTGGAGCAAGCATTTCGTCGATCGGCGCATCGCTGCGGATGTCTACCGTGGCGAGGCGGCTCCGCGACGTTGGGCCGGCCTGAAATTCTTCAACGTCTACGGACCGCGCGAGAGCCATAAGCTCGATATGCGGTCGGTGATCCACCAGATCTGGCCGAAGGTGACGGCGGGCTCCCCCGTTCATCTCTTCAAATCGCATCATGCAAACTATCCCGACGGCGGGCAGATGCGTGACTTCGTATCCGTGGACGACTGTGTGCATGTCGTGCGCCGTGTCCTCGACGCACCAGCCGTCGGCGGCATCTTTAATGTCGGAACCGGTCAGGCACGCTCATTTCGCGACCTTGCTGTCGCAGTCTTCAATGCCGTCGGCGCGTCTCCCCGGATCGAATACATGGACATGCCGGAGCGGCTGCGCGGCCGCTATCAATATTTCACCCAGGCCGACACGACGAGACTCGTCGCCAATGGCCTAGCCCCCAGTTTTCAGACCTTGGAAGAGGGAGTGACACGTTATGTCGACTGGCTTTCAAAGCATCCAGACCAGTAGCAGTGCCATTCCCCAGCGGCTGGACTCGCTTCCCGACGGCAGCGCACAGACGGCGACGGTTCGTGCCGCTGTGGCTTTTCCTGCGGAATGGGCCGGGGCCGTCCCTTTGGCACCCGCGCCGCTTCGCATCCGCCTTTTCAATGTCAAATTCAGCCCCAACCTCGGCGACGGCCTGCTTTCGGAATGCTTGGAAAAGGCTCTGATCGCGCTCGGAGCAAGCGAGGATACCTGGTCCATCGACCTTGCGGGCCGGCAGGGCTACGGCGACGGCCTCACAGGGCGGCTTCAAATCATGTCCGCGCTTGATAGATTGCCGAAGTGGCTACGGCGCTACGTCATTCGCATCCCGCTGGCGATCCAAGCACACCGCAAATGGCACCCCCATTATGCAAACCGCGTCAGCGGTGCCAACGCAATTGCGATCGGAGGCGGCAATCTCATTTCCGACATCGATCTGAATTTCCCCACCAAGCTGACGCTGGCGATCCGGGAGGTGGAGCGACTACAATTGCCTTTCGTCGTCTATGCATCCGGCGTGACCCCGGATTGGACCGCCAAGGGTACCGCGATGATGGAAAAGGCTTTCGCGAGCGCATTCTTGCGCGGTGTCTTTGTGCGCGATCACGACTCCAAGCTCCTGTGGGACGAGAAGCTGGGCAAGGCAAGTGGCCACAAGGCCGTTGTCGTGCGCGATCCCGGTCTGCTTGCATCCGAGTTCATTTCGCCATCCCGCATATTCAGCGGGGAACGTCCGGTTGCCGGTGTGGGAATTATGAGCCACATCGCGATCCGCTATCATGCTGACAACGCGCCGGATGCCGCCTATCTCGAGAACTGGTATGTGGATCTAGTGCGCGGCTTGGTCGAGAAGGGCTACCATGCTGTCGTGTTTACCAATGGCAGCCCGGAAGACATTGTCTATCTCGCCAAACTCCAACCCCGGCTGAAGGCCATCGCGGGAGGCGCGATTTCCTTCCCGGTCCAGCACACGCCGACCGAACTCTGCGAGATTATTTCGAGCCTCGACGTACTTGTCGCCTATCGCATGCATGCCGTCATCGCGGCCTATTCCTTTGGCGTACCTGCCGTTGGCCTTGCCTGGGACCGCAAACTTCGGTCGTTCATGATGTCCGTGAACCGCGATGAATTTCTCTGCGACGTTGCCGAGACAAAAGCCTCTTCTGCCGTTGAACTTGCCTGTCGCGCGCAGTCAACGCCCATTTCTCGTGCTGAACACATGCAGGTACTCTCGGAAGCGTGGCAAGGCGTGACGCAGCTCGTCGAAGTTTTGGAGGCCGCGTCATGAGCGTCGTTGCACTGGAACGGCGGCCCAATCTCGCCGGGCTTTGCAACCGTATGAGAGATTGGGTCTTTAAGGATGCTTTGCCCTTCTGGAGCAGTACGGGGGTCGATGGCAATCGGGGTTTCGTTGAGGCTCTGGACCTGGATGGAAAGCCCAAGTTCGTCGGTTTTAAGCGTACCCGCGTTCATGCCCGTCAGATCTATGTTTTCAGCCACGCCTACACGCTCGGCTTCGAGCCGGGGCTTCGCACAGCCAATAATGGGCTCGACTTCCTGCTTGCCAATGCCTGGCGGCCGGGTGGAGGCTGGGTCGCTTCGATGGGGGAGGCCGGCGGGATCGTCAACGCGGATCTCGACCTCTACGATCAGGCTTTCGTCCTTCTGGCTTTTGCCTGGTGGACAAGGGCGACGGGCAGAAATGACCTCATTCCCTGGATAGATCTGACCTTGGAGGCAATCGACGACCATTTCGGCCGCCTTGACGGCGAGGGATGGAGCAGTGGGTCAGCAGGTGACGGGAGGCTAATGCAGAATCCGCATATGCACATGTTCGAGGCGCTCCTTGCGCTGCAGGCTGTGCATCCGACAGCCGGCGTTACGCGGCGTTTAAAGCAAATCGTCAGTTTGTTTGAAGATCGGCTTTTCGATCACACAACAGGAACGATTGCCGAATATTACGACGACAGATGGTGCCGCATCGGTGACGATCATGGCCATGTCGTCGAGCCGGGACATCATTTCGAATGGTATTGGCTTCTTCGTCATGCCGAGCAATGGACGGGCTACCCCGGCCGCGAAGCCGCTGAGCGGTTGTTTGTCTTCGCTCAGCGCCATGGGGTCGATGGAATGACCGGCCTTATTCACGATGAGCTGTTGAGCGACGGAAGTGTGCGGTCAAGCCGTCACCGATCGTGGCCGCAGACCGAGAGGCTGAAAGCCCTTCTGGCCCGCGCTGAATTCGACGGCAACCTCGACCGAGACAGTCTCACCACAGTGCTGAGCGTCCTTTTGGAAAGGTACCTCGGTATTGCGCCACGCGGATGCTGGATCGACCACCTCGATGGAGCTGGTCGGCCGTGTGTGTCGGCTATTCCGGCAAGCACCCTTTATCATATTTTTTTAGCAATCGCCGAGCTCATGCGCCTTGAGCGTCTCTGGGCTGGAGAAGGCACAAGTCATGGAGCGCTGCAATGATTGTTGATAATTTTCTTGGCTGCCGCATTCTTGTCGTTGGAGACATCATGCTCGACCACTATGTTCGTGGTTCGGTTCAGCGTGTCTCGCCCGAGGCGCCTGCTCTGGTATTGCAAATTCACGACGAAAACTGGGCAATGGGTGGCGCCGGCAACGTCGCCGCAAACATCGCCTCGCTCGGGGGCTCCGCCATCCTCATCGGTCTGGTTGGCTGCGATCCAGCCGGCGCCATGCTGAAGGAGATGAACCTCAGCCGAAACCCGCGGGTCGATGCACGACTCTACTGCCAGCCAGGCTTCAACACGATCGAAAAGACGCGATTCCTCGCCCAAGACAGGCATCTGTTGCGCGCCGATCGCGAAAGCCTGAGCATCAGCGACGAGTCCGAAGGCGGCATTATTGCAGGGATACGAGAGGCCGCCGCGGAGTGCTCTGCCATGGTCATTTCCGATTATGCGAAGGGTGTCATAACACCCAGGGTCGTCAAGGCGATGATCGAGGTGGCCAAGCAGTGGGGCATTCCCATTATTGCCGATCCGAAGCAACCCGATTTCTCATATTATAAAGGCTGCTCGGTACTGACGCCGAACCGAAAGGAGCTTGCCGTTGCAAGCGGCAGGGAGGCGGACAGCGACGAAGGCATTGCGGCAGGCATGGCCACCGCACTCGAACAGTTCGGCGCGCCGATTGTGCTGACCCGTTCCGAGCAGGGGATATCGCTTTTCCGCCCGGGCAAGTCACCCGTTCATGAGCCGGCACGCACACAGCTGGTGCGAGATGTTTCCGGCGCAGGCGACACCGTCTTGGCGGCCTTTTCCCTGGGACTTGCGGCCGGCGAAAGTATGCCGAAGGCCATGACCATCGCCAATATCGCGGCCTCTGTCGCCGTTGCCAAGAGCGGAACTGCAATGGTGACGGCGGAAGAACTGGCAGGCGCGCTCCTCATCGAGGCTGAGCCCTCGTGGCGGGACAAGAAGCTCGGGACGCTCTCACTGGCGTATGCGCGCCGTGAGGCTTGGCGGCGTGAGGGGCTCACCGTCGGCTTCACGAACGGGTGCTTCGATATCCTGCACCCAGGTCACGTGAAGCTTCTGAAAGCCTCAAAGGCGCAGTGCGACCGGCTTGTCGTCGGGATCAATACGGACGCTTCGGTTCGTCGTCTGAAAGGGCCAGAGCGGCCGGTCCAGGCTGAAGGGGCGCGGTCCGTCGTGATCGCGGCGCTCGATACCGTCGATATGGTCATGCTCTTCGACGACGATACGCCCATGGAACTCATCCAGGTCCTGCGTCCGGACGTCATCTTCAAGGGGGCCGACTATACTGTCGATAACGTTGTCGGAGGCGCATTCGTCCGCGCCTACGGTGGAAAGGTGGTGCTTGTAGATCTCGAGGCGGATCAGTCCACCACGAGCCTCATCGCGCGGGCGCGGGCGGCACACGTGCCGCACAATGAAGTGGTGCATTGACCATGGCCCGCTCGAACGGATGGATGCGCTGGCTGGATCGTTCGCTGCTTGCAGCCGCAGCCAGGGTCTTGGCTGGGGCAAACCGGCACCATTCTTTGCCGCTCGCACCCCGCCGTATCGGCATTATCCAGCCAACCGCGATCGGTGATACGCTGATCGCCTCCGGTGCCGTCGCCGCGATCGCAGACCGCTATCCGGAGGCGGACCTATTTATCTTCCATGGCGCAAACAACGCGCCTGCGGTCGGCCTGATTGCGGCGCCACTGACCGCCATCTGCTGCAACTTCTCGCGGCCGCACCGCGCTCTCCGTACCTTGCGGGCGGCCCGCCTCGATCTTGTGGTCGATCAGACCCCTTGGCCAAACCTGACGGCCATTCTTGCCCGGCTGAGTGCGCCCTGCGCAGTCGGTTTCGCGCCGGAAGGCTCTGCGCGTGGCATGCTGTTCGATGTGGCGGTTCCCCACCGCGGGGAACGGCATGAGCTGGAAAATCTTGCCGCGATGGCAAGGGTGTTCGGTGCGATAGGCAGGTATCGCATGGAGCTTCAGGGCACGGAGTGTGCGTTGGCACGCGAACTGCCGCTTGACCGGCTCGTGCTTTGCCAGCTCTCCGCCGGAGGCACCAGGGCAGCGGAAAAGGCCTGGCCGCTGGACTACTGGGTGGTTCTCTGCTGCAAGCTGATCGATCACGGCTATGCCCCGGCCTTTACCGGTGTCGATGCGGATCAAAAGCTCGTCGATGCACTGTCCGTGCAACTCGGTCCTTACGCCGCATCGACCATCTCCCTTTGCGGCAAGATCCCTTTGCGCGAACTGGGTGATCTCCTGCGCAGGGCGTATGCGGTCGTCAGTGTGGATACAAGCGTGCTTCATCTCGCGGGTGCGGTCGATGCCCGGGTCTTCGGTCTGCATGGGCCGACGCGCTCCCGGCGATGGGGGGCCCGTTCCGCACGCGGGCAGAGCTTCGATTCCCCTCATCCGGACGCTGGATACATCGTTTACGGAACCGAAACACATGCTAGCGCCATGGACGTGATGAGAGGGCTGACACCCGACGTCGTTCTGCCTGTCCTCTGTGAGAACAGGGAATGGAGGGTCGGTCGTGTCGAACCGGCTTCTGCCTGACGCATTCCGGGAGGACAGAGAAGGCCGTTCAGGAGCAGTTTTTATCAATGCCAAAGGAGCCACAATGACTGGAACTCGTTATGACGTGGTCACGATCGGAAATGCGATCGTTGATATCATTGCCCCAGTCCCGTCCGGCTTTCTCGATCAAGAGACAATGCAGAAAGGCGTGATGCATTTGATTGACGAGGCTCGCGCGGAGAGCCTTTACCGGAAAATGCCGCTTCAGAAGCAGCAAATCTCAGGTGGCAGCGCGGCCAATACGGCGGCCGGTATTGCTTCGCTGGGTGGGCGGGCCTCCTTCATCGGCAAGGTCAATGATGATGCTCTCGGCAATTTCTTTGCCGACGACCTCTCTGCCGCCGGTGTTCACTATAACACAAAACGGCTGGAGAACGGCGAAGCAACCGCCCGCTCGATGATCCTTGTGACGCCGGATGGCGAACGCACGATGAACACCCATCTCGGTGCGTGCCACCAGCTGACCGAGGCCGATATTGACGAACAGCATATCGCGGCTGCCTCGATCACTTTCATGGAGGGCTTTCTTTGGGACCCGCCAAAGGCAAAACTAGCCTTTCTCGCTGCGGCGCGCCACGCTCACAAACACGCCAGAACTGTCGCCTTCACGCTTTCCGACCCCTTTTGTGTCTCCCGTTATCGCAAGGAATTCCTCGAGTTGATCCGTTCCGGTACCGTGGACATCCTTATTGCAAACATCCATGAGCTGTTGGCCCTTTATCAAACGGGCGACCTCAGAGAGGCCGTTCGGCTTTTGAAGAGCGATGTTATGCTTGCTGCAGTGACAATGGGCGAGGACGGCGCCATGGCCGTGTGCGGCAACGAGGAAATCAGCATGTCCGCCTACCCGGTCGATGAAGTTGTCGATGTCACGGGAGCCGGTGATCTGTTCGCCTCCGGCTTCCTCCTCGGCATCAGCACCGGCCTCACCCCCGCCAAAGCGCTCCGTCTCGGCTGCTCGTCTGCTTCCGAAGTGATTACCCATATCGGTGCGAGGCCGGAAGCGAATCTGGAAACATATGTCAAACAGCAGGGCCTCTTCGCGGCGCCGCTACCGCAAGCGCTTTAAGTTCATTTCGGGGCAACTGCGCCGCCGGTTCTAATCCGTTTTAAGGCAGCCAATGGCTCAGCGCGAAGACTTCGGGAGGGAAGATCTCTGAGTATCCCGCGATCACGACCCCAACTGCGCCTCCACGTCTAAGTAAGCTTGAATCGCATGGGGGAACCCTTGCTCCTTGAAAACACCTTAGCCGGCGATCTGGTCACTTGAAACATGGACCATCACGCAGTTGCGTCCGCTTTCTTTCGCACGATAAAGTGCCGCATCCGCCTGGCGCTGGATTTCCTCCGCCGACACAGGTTTGCCGTTCGACCGCATCGTCGATACTCCAATGCTCAGAGTGACATAAGGGACAACGCGAGAGGTAGGGTTCGGAAGGGATGCAGCTTCTACCCGGCCGCGGATGCGCTCAGCGACGTCCCCGGCCTCCTGCTCGTCAGAACCGGGGAGAAAAACCAGAAATTCCTCGCCTCCGTAGCGGGCGACGTGGTCTAGCTCGTCGCTCATGCAGCTTTGGATGATGCCGGCAATCTTCACCAGACACCGGTCCCCCTCAGCATGTCCCAGATTATCATTGAGGCGCTTGAAATCGTCAACGTCACACATCAAGACGGCTGCACCCTTGTGACGTGCGTGATCGTCCTCCCAGAAACGATGGAGTATTTCCATCATTGCGCGCCGGTTGGCGACACCAGTGAGTGGATCGGTGCGCGCTAGCAGTTCAAGCCGCGCATTGGCATCGGCCAGATTCACAAGCCGACTTCGATCACGTAATTCAAGCAGGAAAGTCTTCTGTGCGAGGATGGTCGCGGTGCGTCGGGCGACGACGGTTGCGGCCACTCCACTCGCGAAGAACAATGTGCCCGCCAGAGCATTTCCGGCTTCGATGTCTGGATTTCGCAGCTGGAACACAAGGTAAAGCCCGAGGGCATAAGCTGCGATCGTCATCGCCCAACTGAGCGGAATCGGAAAAATCACAATGGCAGTGACGGCCACAAAGAGCATGATCGTCAAGTGTCGCTCGTAAAACTCACCACCGGTGTTAACGCCCACGAGAGCAACGGAAAGCAGGATCAGAAACATACTTGTGAGGATGAATACTCCCTCCAGCCATTGGGCGTGCGGCGTGCGAAATGCTATCGCGGTGACAAGAGCTGCCGGCGGAAGGATCGACGCCGGAAGAAGCATCGACGTCACGGTTGGGCTCGGTAGCAAGATGGCGTTGAGACCCAACGTCAGGACGTCGAGTACGATAACCCAGACCATCCAGGCGCGGACGATCTTCGCCGTCTGCCGCCAGGAGCGCTCGCGGAAAAGATCAGCCAATTCGCCATCAAAGACGATATCACGCGTGCGGCCACTCAGAAGGCGCTCGACTTGTTCCACAGTGGCGGAGCTCAACCTTTGGGGAGTTATCCCCGAGGGCGCTCTGACCGATACATCGAGATATGTGGTGCGCTCAGCGTCCATGTATCGAATCTAGGGAGGTAATGCTCGTGATCAAGGCAAACTCATACCCCTGCGAAAAGACGGTGTACGTGACGTGACAGTTTTCAGCAGCTGCTTTCGGGAACCGATCAAATGCGTCAGATTGAGACAGAAGTCATGACGTAGCTTCTAGTTCGTGGTCCAGCTCAGGTTTCGGCACTGAAGAGAGTTTGCGCGGCGCACTTTTGTTGCCTGCCGCCGTCTTCATGTCTCACGGTGGGCTCTCCATGCAGCCTTGAGGAGCTCGCGTATGCAGCCATCAGAAAGGTTATAGGTCAACACAAGAAGCGGGTGAGCGGCACGGCCATTTCACCTTTAATGCTCCGGTCGCAGAAACCCGGAGCTTGATCATCTCCTTACTCTTCAAAATGCACGCTATAGCCGCTGAAAGTGGCGAAGTTCTTCATCCAAAGCGCGTAAAATGCGCTTTGCAGGGATAATCAGATCCTGAACGAGACCCCTCAGCGTTTTGATGCGGCAAGATGTAATCTTGGCCACCGTTGGTTCGGCTCAATCCTCTTTCACCTTCATCAATCCGTCGAGGCTTCCGATGAGCGCCGAACTCGCCTGGTTTAGGCCCACGACATCCACATGGATGTCATGCACCTTGAACCGCTGGACCACCTTGTCGAGTGCTGCGACTGCGGTGATGTCCCAGAAGTGTGCTTCCGTCACATCGATCAGAACCGTCATGCCCACAGCATCCTGAATGTCAAACGCCTCGATGAAGATGTCAGAGGATGCAAAGAATACCTGGCCAGACACGCGATACCAGACACGGCCAGCCTGCGCATCGGTCTTTGTTTCCACCCGCAGCAGGCGGGCGACCTTGAACGTGAAGAATACACCACTCAGAAGTACGCCCACCGTTACGCCCAGTGCCAGATTGGAGCTGAACACTGTCACGAGAACAGTCGCCACCATGACGACACTCGACATCTTGGGATGAACGATCACCGAGCGCAGTGACGACCAGTCGAACGTGTCGATCGACACCATCACCATGATGGCGACCAAGGCTGCCACGGGAACCTGAGAAACCCATGGCTTGAGCAAGACCATCAAAACCAGCAGGAAGGCGCCCGCAAACAGGGTGGAAAGACGGCCGCGTCCACCATACTTCACATTGCTGACGGTTTGGCCGATCATGCCGCATCCCGCGATCCCGCCAAACAGGCTGGCTGTCGCATTGGCGATACCGAGGCCGGTACACTCTCTGTTCTTCGAACTCACAGTGCCGGTCAGGTCGTCCACAACGCTGGCCGTCATCATGGATTCAAGCAGGCCGACCATGGCGATGGCAAGCGCTGGTCCGGCGATGATTGCCAGCGTTTGCAAAGTCAGCGGCACTGCGGGCCAGACGAAGATCGGAAGAGTGTCCGGCAGCTTCCCGAGGTCGGCAACGGTCAACACCGGAAGCTGAAAGGCTATCGACGCAACGGTAAGCACAAGGATGCAGATCAACGGCGACGGAATTGCAGTCGTGATCCTCGGAACAACGTAGATGACCGCCAGCCCTGCGGCCAGCATGGCATAGGCAATCCAGTCTCCGCCGATGATATGCGGAAGTTGAGCTGCAAAGATCAGGATGGCCAGCGCGTTGACGAAGCCGGTGCGGACGGAATTTGAAACGAACCGCATAAGAACGCCAAGGCGCGATATCCCAAACAGGATCTGGAAAATGCCTGCCAGAAAACCGGCGGCGAACAGGAAAGGCAGCCCGTGTGCGTGAACCAGAGGTGCTGCAACCAGCGCGACCGAGCCTGCGGCGGCGGAAATCATCGCGGGCCGCCCGCCTGTAAACGCGATAACGATGCCGATGACAAATGAAGCGAATAGGCCGACCTGCGGATCGACGCCGGCAACGAAGGAAAATGCGATGACTTCCGGGATCAGCGCAAATGTCGCGACTGCTCCTGCAAGCATCTCGCGCGGGGGATTGGCGGACCAATCCCGGCGGATTGATGAAAATTGCATATGATGGGTACTCGCAAAGCATGGCCAACGCGCTTCTCTCAGCGGTCCCAGATTTGGCATGCGGGTTTTGCGTTGTCTGGCGGATCGGCGGCCAGAAGAGCCACCCGGAATTTCACCGGGTCCGTGGTGATTGCATCTTTATAATCCGCATGTCTACCGCGATGCAACATGAAATGGCCCTGTTTGCCGGGGGCAGCCCGCATTTCTACGGATGCCATCGCGGGCTAGTTGAAAAATATGACTCCGCCGCCAGGAAGACCTGGTGAGACTGCATTTTTATCAATGTGAGCTATGCATAAACGGCGACACGCACCACTTGCGACCGACTTTGGCTTATATTCGGCGTGCGATAACACGATGCTCAGGCGGCCTATCCACAGCAATTGAACTCGACGCGGCCATCGGTCAGAAAGTGTTCAAACATGGCGCGACGCGGGATGGCATAGCGGAGAGCCTCGGCCAGTTTCGACTTGCTGGAAACACGCGATAGCGTCGCATGCCAGTTATTGGAAGCCGCCAAGTTCTGATTTCTCGAAAAACCCTTCATGGGACTGCAGAAATATGAAAACCTTGCAGGTTCTCAAATCCGCAGTATCTTCCGCCCATTCTCGGGTCACGAGATTGTCGTCCAGCACCGCGGCGCTTGCCGCCGAGCCTGATGTATTCCGTGGCCAGATCTTCCGACCGATTGCCTGTGGCGGTCACCGTGTGACGCCATACAAAAAGGCCAGGAAGCCGACGACTGCCGCAGCCGTGATCGGC
>NZ_JAFCXE010000031.1:0-71538 GCF_049897905.1 Pararhizobium sp. PWRC1-1
GATCCGCTCGACTGGCTCTCCCAGACATTGACCCGCATCGCTCAAGGCTGGCCAGTATCAGAGCTCGAGGCGCTTATGCCCTGGAACTTCAGGCCTGACGCCATCAGCTAACCGCTTACATTCGACTTTTGCTTCCGTTTAAAGAAGAAGCGCTCTAAAGTCGCGCCGATCGCATACGGAAACTGCTGATGACCCTTCGCCTTGCCACCTTCAATATCGAAAACCTGATGAGCCGGTTCGATTTCTCCGGCTTTCGCAACAACCTCAAGCAGGATCGTGTTCTCAGGCTCTTCGACGTCAAGAACGAGGCGGAATACCAGCGGCTGGAGGAAACCCGCACCATCGCCTATACCGACGACACAAGGCAGATGTCGGCGCTCGCCATTGCCGATTGCGACGCCGATATTCTTTGCCTGCAGGAAGCCGACAATATGGCGGCGCTGCAGGCATTCGAGTACGGCTACCTGTTCCGCATGGTCGGCAATGGCTACCGGCAGAAATACCTGATCGAGGGCAATGACAGCCGCGGCATCGACGTCGCCGTTCTGGTGCGTGAGGAGACCCGCGATGGCCAGAAGATCGAGTGCGTCGATGTCAAATCGCATGCTGGCGTCACCTATGCCGATTTCGATCTGTTCAACGATGCTTTAGCTTCAACCAACGTGCCCGGCGACCGCATTTTCAAGCGGGATTGCCTGGAACTCGATTTCCGCATCGGCGGGCGGCCGTTCACGCTGTTCGTCGTGCATTTCAAGTCGATGGGGCCGGCACGCGACGGGCTGGATGGGCGCACGTCGACGATGCCGGTGCGCGCCGCCGAGGTCGCCGCCGTTCGCCGCATCATCGAGAACCGTTTCGGAGCGGATAACCTAGATGGCAAGATGTTCGCCATCTGCGGCGACATGAACGATTATCAGGAACGGATCGATGTGCTGGGCGACCGCCGCAACGGCTATAGTTTCGTAGCCCGCCAGGAGGCGGAAAGCGCGCTGGATGTGCTCAGCCGCGACGGTTTCGTCGAAAACGTCATGCGCCGGCGCCCGGAACTCGACCGCTGGACCCTGTTTCACAGTCGGGGACCGGAGGAGCGGCACCTTTGCCAGCTCGATTATATCTGGCTGTCCAAGGCGCTTGCCGAGCGCAACCCGGCCAGCGTGCCGGAGATCATTCGCGGCGGCCAGCCTTACCGGACGATCTTTCCGAAGGGCCAGGAGGTCGAGCGCTATCCCAGAACCGGCTGGGACCGGCCGAAAGCCTCCGACCATTGCCCGGTCGTCATCTCCCTCAATGTGTGAGCCTTCCCATGCCCGATTCGCTGTCTGCCCTGACCAGCAACATCTCCGAATGGCCTGACGAAGATCTTGTTTTTCCTGTCAGTCGTATCGATGTCCACGTGGTTGATACGCCGCATCCGTACTACCTCTCCCACAAGGCAAAGATTGCCGCGAATTGGGAGGAGGAGGTTGCCGCCAATCCCGCCTTGTATGATGGCCGGATGCTTTTGGTTCGCGCGCTGCGGATACGGGACGGAGCAATTTCGGGGGAGTGCCATGCCGTTCCGTTTTCCGCTCTCCTGCTGTGGCGCAAGACCCGGCCGGCGGGCTCCGCTATTCATCTTTTCGGCCTGCCGGTGATCGTTTCCTCCGACGGCGCCGTGATCGCCATCCGCATGGGGCAGCACACGGCCAACCCGGGCCGTGTCTACTGCGCGGCGGGCTCGCTCGACCCGGAGGATATCCGCGACGGATATTGCGATCTCGACGGCAACATGGCGCGAGAGGTGCTGGAGGAGACCGGTTTATCGCTGCCTGATGCCATGAATGTGTCGGGATACTACGGCCTGCATGATCAGGGCATTATCACGGTTTTTCGTATCTACCAATTTGCGGCGACTGCTGCGGAATTGATCGAGCGGATCGCAGCCCATATCGCCGCCGATCCTGAGCCGGAAATCGATACAGCGCTGGCTATTCGCACTGCCGACCCTGGGCAATACCATTATCCGCCCTTCATGCCGCCGATCCTGGAATGGGTTTTCAACACCATGCGGTGACGCTTTTGCGCTTGCGGCCAGCTATCTGCCATGCAAGGTCTGATGACGGAAAACAGCAAAGGGAGATCCTCGTGGCGCGTCGCTATGCAATCTACGACGTTTTCACCGCCAACAGGCTGGAGGGAAATCCGCTCGCCGTTGTCTTTGATGGCGATGGCCTAAGCGATCTGGCGATGCAGGCGATTGCCGGCGAGTTCAACCTGTCGGAAACCGTGTTTTTGCAGCAACCGCAAAAAAACGGGCATGCGGCGAGGCTTCGGATTTTCACCCCCGGCTATGAATTGCCCTTCGCAGGTCATCCGACGGTGGGTGCTGCGATCGCGCTGGCCGAGGATGGGCGTTCCTCTGAAAGCGAAGACTATGACCTCGTGCAGATGCTTGAGGAAAATGTCGGCCCGGTGCGCTGCGCCGTGCGGGGCAGGTCCGGGGAGGCAACCTTCGCCGAATTCGACGTGCCGCGCAAATCAGTCCGCCTTGATGCCAAATTCGAGCGGCAGGCGATTGCCGACGCGTTCAGCTTGAAGGCAACGCAGATCGGCTTTGAGAACCATGTGCCGTCCTTCTGGAGCGCTGGTGTGCCCTTCGTGATGATCCCTGTTCACGACGTGAGTGCTGCCGGTGCCGTGGAGTTCGATGCGGCGCTCTGGGAGCAGATAACCCCGATCGCCGAAGGGCGGCTCGCCGCCGCCTATATCTACTGCCGCGGCGGCGTCAATCATGTTGCCCGCTTCCACACCCGCATGTTCGCTCCCGCCATGGGCATTGTCGAGGACCCGGCGACGGGTGCAGCGGTCGCGGCCTTTTCCGGCGCCATTCACTGTTTCGACCAGTTGATCGACGGGCATCATCCGTTCCTGATCGAGCAGGGCGTGGAGATGGGGCGCCCGTCGCTTCTGCACCTCCACATCGACGTCTCCGGCGGTGAAATCGGCACGGCCCGGATCGGCGGGCAGGCGGTGAAGATCGCGGCCGGTGAACTTTATCTTTGAAAAACAGCCGCTAAACAGCCCACACACATTTTTTTGAGAAATCCGAAAGAAAATCACCCGAGGAACTAGACAAGCCCGGCGAACCCCATTATACGCCGCATCACACCACAGCAATGTGGTTCTAGAGGCCGCAGCGAAGCGGTTCTGGCGGGTGATTAGCTCAGTTGGTAGAGCAGCTGACTCTTAATCAGCGGGTCGTAGGTTCGAACCCTACATCACCCACCATTCTTTCTTGTTGAGTCATAGCGTTGATCTGATTTGCCTTCGGGCAGGTCGGTTTTCTCTTTTGGCAAATTCTCCTCTCTGAATATTTAAATCCTGAGCGTAAATTTCACCTTTTCCGCGTTGCGGCTTGCTGTTCCGGTCGAAGCGATTAAAAGGGGCGGCATTGATCATGAGCGACTTCTGCTCGCGCGAAAATTGCGCCCATTTGATATGTGGCCAGCGACTTCGCGGTGACTGCCGACAAGGATCCAAAGCATGCGCGATCTTATCGCCCGTTTCTTTTCCTATTACCGGCCGCACCGGCGCCTTTTCCTTTTGGATTTCTCCTGCGCGGTGACGTCCGGGCTGCTGGAACTGGGTTTTCCCATCGCCGTCAAGCTGTTCATCGACGTGCTGTTGCCGACCGGGCAGTGGGGTTATGTTACGGCGGCTTCGGCGGGGCTGATGGTGATCTACCTGGTCAATGGCGGGCTGATGGCTATTGTCACCTATTGGGGGCATATGCTCGGGATCAACATCGAAACCGAGATGCGGCGCAAGGCCTTCGACCACCTGCAGAAACTCTCCTTCGGCTATTTCGACAACCAGAAGACCGGCCATCTCGTCGCCCGGCTGACCAAGGATCTGGAGGAGATCGGCGAGGTCGCCCATCACGGTCCGGAAGACGTATTCATTGCCATCATGACGCTGATCGGCGCTTTCCTGCTGATGTTCTCGGTCAACCCGAAGCTCGCGATGATCACAGCACTCGTGCTGCCACTGACGGCGTGGCTGACAACCCGCTACGGCGGGCGGATGACCCGCAACTGGCAGGCGCTCTACAATCGCGTCGGTGATTTCAACGCCCGCATCGAGGAAAATGTCGGCGGCATCCGCGTCGTGCAGGCTTTTGCCAATGAGGATCACGAGCGCGGACTGTTCGAGAAAGACAATCAGCGCTACCGCAAGACCAAGCTCGATGCCTACCGGATCATGGCCGTATCGACGACGCTGAGCTATCTCTCCATGCGTCTCGTCCAGATGGTCGTGCTGGTGGCCGGCAGCTATTTCGTGCTGAGCGGGGAGTTGACGGCTGGCGGCTTCGTCGGGTTTCTGCTTCTGGTCGGCGTGTTCTTCCGCCCGGTCGACAAGATCAATTCGGTTATCGAGACCTATCCCAAGGGTATTGCCGGTTTTCGCCGCTATATCGATTTTCTCGATACGCGCCCGGATATCGCCGATAGAGCGGATGCCCGCGACGTTTCCGGGCTGAAGGGCAATATCCGGTATAACAAGGCTAGCTTCGGCTACCGGGAATCGAAGGCGATCGTCAAAGACCTGAGCATCGACATCCGTGCCGGCGAGACGGTGGCTTTCGTCGGTCCTTCGGGCGCAGGCAAGACGACGATCTGCGCGCTGCTGCCGCGTTTCTATGAGGTGACCGGCGGTTCCATCACCATCGACGATATCGACATCCGAGACATGAGCCTGCGGTCGCTGCGCAACCATATCGGTATCGTCAGCCAGGATGTCTTCCTGTTTGCCGGCTCCTTGCGCGAAAATATCGCCTATGGACGCCTGGACGCCAGCGAAGCGGATATTGTCGAGGCAGCCCGCAAGGCGCGGCTTGAAAATGTGATCGCCGACCTGCCGCAGGGGCTCGACACGGTTGTCGGCGAGCGCGGCGTCAAACTGTCGGGCGGACAGAAACAGCGCTTAGCGATTGCCCGCATCTTCCTGAAGAACCCGCCGATCCTGATCCTCGACGAAGCGACATCGGCGCTCGACACCGAAACCGAACGGGCCATCCAGCAATCGCTGGCGGAACTATCGAAGGGACGAACGACGCTGGTCATCGCTCACCGGCTGGCGACGATCACCCAGGCCGACCGTATCCTCGTCGTCAACCAGGGGGCGATTGTCGAGGATGGCAGCCATTCCGAACTCCTGAGCAAGAAGGGCCTGTACAGCCGCCTCAGTCAGTTGCAGGCCGGGTAGGACGTGCGCTGCAAGGGAACCTTGCTGACGGTCGGGCGTTGTGTCTCCACACTTCAACAAGGAGAACAACATGCGGTGGATATCAAAGCCTTTGCTCGCGGGTGCGATGCTTCTGACGGGAACCGGCTTCGCTTCGGCCGGTATGATGGCAACAACGGCAACGGACCTGACAGTCTATTCCGGACCGGGAGCGGAATATCCCTCCGTCGGTATTGCGACGCGTGGCAGCTCTGCTGCCCTTGACGGGTGTCTTGAAGGCGAAAGCTGGTGCCGGATCGACGTCAACGGCCTGCGCGGCTGGGTTTACGCGAAGGAACTGACGGTTGATTACGATGGCGCGCCTGTCATCGTCCAGGAACGCCGCGCCGATCTCGGTATTCCGGTGGTCAGCTATGAAAAGACCGTGGTCGTGGATGGTCCCGCTTCGCCGGCACCCGACGATGAACTGGTCGGCACCGTTGATAGCAGCGGTGCGATCGTACCCCCGCCGGAAGTGCGCACCTATATTGATGGCACTCCGATGGATGCCGTTACCTACGACGGTGAAGTGGTCGTTGGAGCGACACTCCCCGGTGACATGGTAATAACCCGGGTGCCGAATTATCAATACAGCTATGTGCGCATCAACGACCGGCCGATGCTGGTCGATCCGCAGAGCCGACGGATTGTTTACGTCTACGAATAAGCCAAAAGCAAAGCGGGCCGCTACAAGCGCGGCCCGCTTTGCTATTTTCCCGCGCGGAGCTAATCATGACCTCTCGCTCGCTTATGGTCGGCGTCATCGCGCTCATAGTCGGTTCGATCCTGAGCATCCTCGCCGTTCAATATTTCTCGCCGGACGAAAGTTCAAAGAGCACTCTGCCACCGGACCCGCTGATGGTTACACCGGAAAACGCAGCTAAGGAAACCAAGTAGAAGCCCGCGCTTCTTTCGAGGCTTCATCCTTTATGCGCCGATTGCAAAATCCGGCCGCAGGGCTGCCTCGCACGCTCTGCTCAAAGCTGCAGGGTCGCGTTCTCCGCTCTGATAGAGACGGACAATGACGGCGGCGCAGATTTGCATGTCTGCGTCCGAGCCGGTTGTATGATGCGTTTCGCAAAACTGCTCGAAAACCTGCCGCAACGCGTTGATATCCTCGCTGCAGAGGGCATCGGCTTGCGGATTGAAATATGCCATTGTTGTTCCTCCTTTGAGGATGGACGCGCTGTCCGGGGCCGTGATCGCTGAGAGAACGGCCGTTATGGCTGCAGTTTAGCGCGATTTGAATTTTGCGCTATTCACTAAGACATGTGTTGCAGTGCCATGAAAAGTTTTCAGTCAGGCAACCTTTTGCGTTTTCATGCTTTTTCCCACAGAAGGAAAATTTGCCATGGCCGCGTTCTATTTCAAGGTAATCGACAATGACGGCACAATTCCGGCCGACGATGCTTTCGATTTTCCGGATCTGATGGCAGCTATTCGCCAGGCCAAGATCGTGCTGGCCGAAATGGCGCTCGATGGCTTGCCGGAGGATCCGGTCAAGGCACTGGAAATCGAGGTGCAGAATGCCGATCACAAGCCGGTCGTCAGGATGAAACTGGAGTTGCAGATCCAGTGGTCTACTGCGTAGCCGATGCCGCGCCAGCGTTTCTTGCCTCCCCAGTGTTTCTTGCCTCGATTGTCTTGACGGCTTTCAATATTGCCGGAACAACCAGCTGCGCGCCTGAATCGGACGGGTGATCGTCGTCGAAATAAAACACCTTTTCAGCCCTCAGGCTGTTGATGCAGCGATCCCTAAGGAAGCTGTTGCAGAAATAGTCGGCGGGGCGGACGCGGAAAAGGTTGGGATGCGAGATCGCATCGAAGGCGGCGATGACCGCACCGTTCCGTTGCTGGTAACGGTCATAGCGGGTGCTGAATTCGAGATTCCGAATACCTGCCATCGCGCTTTTCGCAACGATTTCCGGAACGTTCCATCCAGCCTCTGGGATCGGATAGACGAGCACGACATTGTGGCCGGAATCGAGATAGGCCCGGATGTCTTCCACATATTGCGTCAGCACCCGTGCCTTGCGCGCCGGATCATCCTGTTTGGCGTGCTCGTCAAGGCGGTCCAGCAGATCGGCATAGGTCGGCTGCAGCGGTTCGATACCACCCTCGCCATTGTCAAACGGCGTGCCGTCGACATAGAGGCTCCAGCGGCTCGCCATGATGATGGTCTGCATCCCGCTCGTGCGGATGTAATTCTCGATGCCGGTAAAAAACGGGTTGCAGCGCAGCTTGTATTTCGGGTTGGACACATAGAATCCGGAAAAGCCAACACAGGCCGAGTGCGCCATCACATAGAGATCGACATTGGCTGCATCGAAGCTGCGGAGCGCCTCCCCACCAAGTGCTCCGGCGTGCGAATCGCCGATTAGGATGGTCTTACTGCTGGCCGAATGTTTCGTCAGGCATTCCCGGACAGGATGGGGCAGGGAGGTTTCGCCCTTGTCGAACAGGCAGGTATCCATGACGGGATCGTGATGCTGCTGTTCGGCAAGAGCGGTCAATGCAGTCTGTGGCAAGCGGAACTGCAGGCCATTGCTTGACGTGCCATAAAAACCGATGCCGATGAAAAGCAATGCCGTTATCCCGCTGGCACTGAGAATGCGGGCGGGCGTCGGCAGGAGCCGCGCCGCGCCTGTCGTGCGGAACGGCGTCTCGATGAACCGCCAGGACAGATAGGCAAGGCCGACGGAGGCAAGCGCCAGGATGCTCATCAGCACCAGCGATGGTTCCGTGATGCTGCGGATGCGGGCGAAGGCAAAGACGGGCTGGTGCCAGAGATAGAGGCTGTAGCTGATCAAACCAATGCCGACCATAGGACGCGTCGACAGCAACCGCGCGGTCAGGGTGCCTTGTGACCCGAAGAGGATGATCAGCACGGCGCCCAGAACGGGGACGAGTGCATAGAGGGAGGGGAAGGGCGTCGTCTGATCGTAGTCGAAAATGGAGAAGACGATGATGGCCAGTCCGGCGAGCGACAGGATGTTGCTTTTATAGTGTTTACCGCCGGTCAGCAGGAAGGCGCAGAGCGAGCCTGCCAGCAGTTCCCAGGCGCGTGTGTTGGGCAGGTAGAAGTTCGCCGTTTCGAAGTTGACCGAGCCGTATTGGGCAAGCAGCAGGCTGGCCAGCGCCACGGCGGCAATCGATGAGATCAGTGCCCGCCGTCCGAACCGCCAGATCAGCATCACGAAAAGCGGAAACAGCATGTAATACTGTTCCTCGACGGCGAGGCTCCAGGTGTGCAGCAGCGGCTGCTCTTCCGATGCGGCTGCGAAATAGCCGCCGCTTTCATGCCAGAAGAGGAAGTTGGAGCCGAACAGGCAGACGGCGATGATGCTGCGGGCAAAGCTTGCCATCTGCTCCGGCAGCATCCAGGCCCAGGCAAACGGCAGGCAGCACGCCAGCACGAAGAAGAGCACAGGCAGAATGCGGCGGGCCCGGCGCTCGTAGAATTTGAGCAGCGAAAAATTGCCCTTGTCGCGTTCCGCAATGATGATCGACGTGATCAGATATCCGCTGATGACGAAGAAAATGTCGACGCCGACGAAGCCGCCGCTGAACTGCTGGAAGCCGGCATGAAACAGCACCACAGGAATCACGGCGACGGATCTGAGACCGTCGATTTCGCGGCGATAGTTCATGGCTGGCCTCAGGAGATTTCAGATGGCTGGACTGCTCCGCAGGATGCGACGGCTTATCGGCGTGGATCAAGCCTGTCTTTTGAAAATCCAAGAAAAACCAAGAACATATGTTGCCGACGGATGCTTTTAGGCAGCACCGTGGTTCCTGCAATGTGAGAACCTTGCGCGAGCGAAAAAATGCCTGCGGAATGTACCGGAGAGCTTGTCGAAAGTTGTCGTTGCCCAGCTCCGGCGGGGCTTTGCTGATGCAAGTCCCGCCGGATTTGTTTTCTTTAATCGCGGAACAGCTTCCAGCGAGTCGGCCGGAAAGCAATGCGCGAATGGTCGGAGGTGACTTTTTCCGGCGGCAGTTCGATCTCGACCCTGCTGTTGGCGCCGCCGATGTCGAGTTCGACATGGCGCGTTCCGGCAACGCGGCGGGTCACGGTGACGAGGCCCGCGATGCAGCCGCCGTTACCATCGAGCAGTTCGATATCGTGCGGGCGGAAATAGAGCTGGGCCGGGCCGTCATGCTCGCCTTGCGCGCTGATCCCGATCGAGTGGTCCCCGATCCAGAGCTGGCCGTTTTCGACGCGAACCGGAAGGATGTTCGACTGGCCGATAAAGCCGAAGACGAAGGGGGAATTCGGCGTGTCGTAGATTTCGTCGGGGGTGCCGATCTGCTCGATCTGCCCCTTGCTCATGACGACGACACGGTCGGCGAGCTCCAGCGCCTCGTCCTGGTCATGGGTGACGAAGACTGTCGTATGGCCGGTGCGATCATGGATTTCACGCAGCCAGCGGCGCAGTTCCTTGCGCACCTGGGCGTCGAGTGCGCCGAACGGCTCGTCGAGCAAAAGCACGTTCGGTTCCACAGCCATGGCGCGGGCGAGCGCCACACGCTGGCGCTGGCCGCCGGAAAGCTGGGCCGGATAGCGTTTTTCGAGACCGCTGAGCTGGACGAGGTCGAGCAGCTCAAGCGCACGCTTGCGAATGTCGCCCTTGGAGGGCCGGCGCCCGGCTGGACGGATCGTCAGGCCGAAGGAGACATTGTCGAGCACCGTCATGTGGCGGAACAGGGCGTAATGCTGGAACACGAAGCCGATATTGCGCTGCTGGACGGTTTTGCGCGAGGCATCCTCGTTGCCGAAATAGACGGTGCCCTCGGTAGGGCTTTCAAGGCCTGCGATCAGCCGCAGCAACGTCGTCTTGCCGGAACCGGACGGGCCGAGCAGGGCGATCAGCTCGCCCGAACGGATATCGAGCGAGACGTCGTTCAGCGCCGGAAAGCGGCCGAATTCCTTGCGTATGTTTTGAACGCGAACTTCCATGTAAACTTTGACCTTTCAGTGCCGGCGGCTGGCAGCGATCTGTTCGCTGTACTTCATTTCAAGCAGCGACTTCAGAACGAGGGTGACGAGAGCCAGCAGGGCGAGAAGCGTTGCGACGGCGAAGGCGGCAACGAAGTTGTATTCATTGTAAAGGATTTCCACCTGCAGCGGCATGGTGTTGGTCAGTCCACGGATATGCCCGGAGACAACGGAGACCGCACCGAACTCTCCCATGGCACGGGCATTGCAGAGCAGAACGCCATAGAGCAGGCCCCATTTGATGTTGGGCAATGTGACATACCAGAAGGTCTGCCAACCGCTTGCTCCCAGTGACAGGGCTGCTTCCTCGTCGCTGGTGCCCTGTTCCTGCATCAAGGGGATCAGTTCGCGGGCAACGAAGGGGAAAGTGACGAAGATGGTCGCCAGTACGATGCCGGGTACAGCGAACAGGATCTGGACGCCGTGGTGCTGCAGCCAGGGTCCGAGCAGGCTGTGGGAGCCGAACAGGAGAATGAACACCAGACCAGATATAACTGGGGATACCGAGAAGGGCAGGTCGATCAGGGTGGTGAGGAAGGCCTTGCCCTTGAACTCGAACTTGGCGATCGCCCATGCGGCGGCGATACCGAACACCAGATTGAGCGGCACGGCGATCACGGCGACGAGCAACGTCAACTCGATCGCTGCAAAGGTCTCAGGGTCCGACAGTACGGTAAGGAACTCACCAGGACCGTTGCGGAAGGCTTCCGTGAACACTGCTGCCAGCGGCAGGACGAGAAATAGCCCGACGAAACAGAGGGCGAGACCGATCAGGGTATAGCGGGCCAGCCGGTGTTCGGATGTCGCGACGCGGACCAGTTCGGTGTTTCCGGTGCCGGCGGTTGTTGCGCCATCATGCGCCATAGCCGTACCTCCTTCTGCTCCAGGCCTGTATCGTGTTTATGATGAGCAGCATGACGAAGGATATCATCAGCATGATCGCAGCGATTGCCGTTGCGGCCGGATAGTTGAATTCTTCCAGGCGAATGACGATCAGCAGCGGGGCGATTTCCGAGATGTAAGGAAGGTTGCCGGCAATGAAGATGACCGAGCCATATTCCCCGACGCCTCGGGCAAAGGCCAGCGCAAAACCGGTGAGGACTGCTGGAGCGAGACCCGGCAGCAACACGCGGCTGATGGTCTGGAACCTATTGGCACCCAGCGTCGCGGCGGCCTCTTCCACCTCCTTGTCGATTTCTTCCATGATCGGCTGCACAGTCCTGACGACGAAGGGCAGGCCGACGAAGACCAGAGCAAAGACGATGCCGATCGGCGTGAAGGCGATCTTGATGCCGAGCGGCGCCAAAAGGCTGCCGATCCAACCGTTTGGCGCATAAAGCGTCGTCAGCGCGATACCGGCAACGGCGGTCGGAAGCGCGAAGGGCAGATCGACCATGGCGTCGATGATGCGCTTGCCCGGAAACCGGTAACGCACCAGCACCCAGGCGAGGATGACGCCGAAGACGACATTGATCAGGGCCGCGACGAAGGCAGTTCCGAAACTGATACGCAGGGCGTTGACCGTGCGCTGATCAGTCGCGAGTGCCCAGAACGTGGTCCAGCCCAATGCGCTCGAGCGCCAGGCAAGGCCGGACAGAGGGATGAGAATGATGAGTATGAGCCATGACAAAGTAACGCCGAGCGCCAATCCGAATCCCGGAATGACGCTCGGCTGTCTGAATTGCCACAGCGAAGCTGTGCGTGCGGTCATATAGTCTTACTGTCCCGGCTTGTAGATCTGGTCAAACAGCCCACCGTCCCCAAAATATTTTGGCTGAGCTTCCTTCCATCCGCCGAATTCGTCAATAGTGACGAGCTTCACATCGGCAAATCGTTTGATGTCATTCGGATCGGCGACTTCAGGCTTGAAGGGGCGATAAAAGTGTTTGGCTGCGATCTTCTGGCCGACATCCGAGTAAAGGTACTGCAGATAGGCTTCCGCCACCTTGCGTGTGCCCTTGGCATCGACATTGCCATCAACCTGTGCCACGGGCGGTTCTGCCTTGATCGAAATCGTCGGGGTGACGATATCGAACTTGTCGGGACCGAGTTCTTCAAGCGACAGATAGGCCTCGTTTTCCCAGGCAATCAGGACGTCGCCGAGACCCCGCTGCACGAATGTCGTGGTTGAGCCGCGTGCGCCGGTGTCGAGCACCGGAACATGCTTGAAGAGATCAGTGACAAATTCCTGAGCCTTGGTGTCGTCTCCGCCATTGGCTGCTCGTGCCCAGGCCCAGGCTGCCAGGAAGTTCCAGCGCGCGCCACCCGAGGTTTTCGGGTTTGGCGTGATCACCTGGATATCGTCCTTGACCAGATCGCCCCAGTCCTTGATGCCCTTAGGGTTGCCCTTGCGCACCAGGAAAACGATCGTCGAGGTGTAGGGAGCGCTGTTGTTTTCGAACTTCGTCTTCCAATCCGCCGGAATCTTGCCGGTCTCCTTGGCGATCGCGTCGATATCGGCTTCAAGCGCCAGCGTCACGACGTCGGCTTCCAACCCATCAATGACCGAGCGCGCCTGTTTGCCGGACCCACCATGTGACGTCTGAATCGTCACTGTCTCGCCCGTATCCGTCTTCCACTTTTCAGCGAAGGCCGCATTGAAATCCTTGTAGAGTTCGCGCGTCGGATCGTAGGAGACATTGAGAATCGTCGTGTCGGCGAAAGCAACGCCCAGCCCGCCGATCTGGATGCTGGAGGCGAGAAGTGCCACCGTAAAAAATTTCGTGAGTTGTTTCGCTCGCATGTCTACCTCCGTTGTTAGCAGGCATACTCTATTCATTAGGTGGGATATTATAACGCAGAACTTTCCCTTTGCGCGTGCAGCCGGAGAAAGTCCTGCTCTTGGCACGGCACAATATCGAAATCATTTGCCTCGGATCGGCCATGACGATCCGTTCTCAGGAATAAGTTACCACGCCATTGCCGATCGCGGAACGTCAATCGTAGGGGAAACCGATAAAGCCACGGCGGCGCGCAACCAGCTTGAGCGACCGGTCGGGCATGACCATGTAGGTCTCCTCGATCCGCTCGCCATAGGGGCCGTAGAAATTGTTGTGCAGGGTGCTGCCGACCGGCGCTTTCCGAAGCTTGGTTCGGGGCTGGCCGCCATAGGTGATGCTGCCGGGGATGGGCTCGGGCCCTCGATAGGATCCACCATAGGACTGTGTCTCGACACAGGAGGTTAGAAACAGGGCGGCAAGGGCCGCAACGATCATTTTTTTCATTGTCGAACTCCCAACCGGGATCACCGGATCCCTTCCATCTTTGACATAACGTGTCTGCGATGATTTTCCAGCTTGTCGGTTCAAGCTGTCGATCTCGCCGCTGATGGGTACTCCCAGACCTATTCGGGCGCAGGTCCGGCGCCGGTGAGTGTCACAGAATTGGCATCGATGAACATCGGTGGTTGACAGAGAGAGGTCATGGCAAATGCGCGGGAAGCTGATACTCGCCGTGGTAACGCCGAAATTGCATGTGAAACAGGCCGCCGGCACAATGGACCGGGCGATAATGCCGCGCCACGCTGGTGGGTGATTGAAGAGGAATGAGAAATATGGCGGACACTGTCGCTATATGTACACCGGACGATATTTTGTCGTTCTGGTTCGACGAGTTGCAGCCGCAGGACTGGTTCAAGCCGCATCCGGGGCTCGACAGCCAATGCGAACAGCGTTTCCGGTTGACGCATCTGGAATTGGCGCGCGGGGTTCCACCGGAATGGCGTGCCACGCCCTTACGCCGGCTTGCCACCATCGTTCTGTTCGACCAGATGCCGCGCAATATGTATCGAGGTACGCCGCTTGCCTTCGCGACCGACGGTCTCGCCTTGCGGGAGGCGGCTTTTGCGCTCGAAGCGGGGGCGGATAGCGGCCTATCAGTCGATCAGCGCGTCTTTCTTTACTTGCCGTTCGAACATTCTGAAAATCTTGTCGATCAGACCCGGTCGGTGGCACTTTTCACGGATCTGGGTGATGCCAATTATCTGGATTATGCCATCCGGCACCGCGAGGTCATTCGCCAGTTTGGCCGATTCCCGCATCGCAATGCGATTTTGGGACGGGTTTCCACGCCGGCGGAGGTCGCGTTTCTCTCTCAACCCGGATCAAGTTTTTGACCTATCCAGACGACAACGGAGTGCGGGAAGCCGGAAATCCGATTTTGCATCTGGCTGCGGCCCGGCCTATGGAACGCCAAACTGTCCGCGCCGCGTCGCGATTCTGTTCTAGGGTGCGGCCTGCCGGGAAAAGGATATGTGATTGCCGATGATGTCGAAACTCTTTGCCGCCTTTCTGTGTTTGTGGATGTTTGCTGCCACTGTGCCGGTCATGGCGCAGCAGCCGGCGGTTAATTCCGCTCAACAGCCGGCAGCGGAGGTGGCAAGCCCGCAGGCGCAGGCCGCCCAACAGCTGGAGGCCGCCCGCAAGAACCTCGAACGGCTTGGCGATCTGGCAACGCAGGCCAAGGATGACGACAGCCGTCTGGCCGAGTTGAAGGTAGAGGTCGACGCCGCAGCCAAGCAAATCATCGGCATTTCGGTCGCGACACGGCCGCGTCTGGACGAAATCAAGGCGCGTCTTACGGAACTTGGCGATCCGCCGGCGGAAGGCGCGCCCCCCGAAGCCGATGTCGTCACCCAGGAGCGCAAGCGTCTTTTGGCTGAGCGCGGTGAAATCAACGCCCTGACTGGAACTGCCGAAGACCTCTCGATCAAGGCAACCAAGCTCTCCAACGGCATCACGGCGACGCGGCGGGCGCTGTTCAGCAACACGCTGCTCAAGCATACCGATATCAACGGTTCGATGGTGATGGACGCTATCGCCGCGATAAGCCTGGAACGACAGGCCTTTACGCGCACGGTCGGGAGTTGGCTGACATTCGCCTGGAACTTCAAGCGTCTGCAACTTCTCTCGGCGTTGTTTCTGTCTCTTTGCGCTGCGCTCGTCCTGCTTGCGGTAACACGCAGGGTGTTTTTCCCACTCATTGATCGCGAAGCCGTCAGCGAGGAACCGGGCTATATCACCCGCCTTTCGGTGGCATTCTGGTTGACGATGATCCCGACCCTGGCGATGGGCGTCTTTGCCTCCACCAGCTATTTTTTCCTGCAGGTCTTTAAAGTGCTCAGGCCGGATATTGCACCGATCATATCGGTCACTCTGGCAATCTGCGTCGCATTGATGTTCGTCTCGACGCTTTCAAACGCCGTTCTGGCGCCCAAGCAAAATGCCTGGCGACTGGTGCGGGTTTCCGATCGCGGCGCTCGCCTGCTCGTGTTGTCGATCTTCGCCATGACGGTCGTCAACGGGCTTGATTATCTGGCCGGCACGATCAGTGAAGTGATGGGCTCGCCTGTTGTCTTCACTGTGGTCAAAAGCCTGATTGCGTCGATCATCATCGGCCTGATCCTGATGGCGATGTCACTGATCAAGCCGATCGTTCCGGCGGGTGAAACGCTGGACGCTCAGGGCAGACCGTGGCCGCGGGCGATCAAGCTACTATTCGTCCTGACCGGTGCTGCGCTGATCATCGCGACGCTGGCAGGTTATGTCGGGCTTGCCCGTTTCATCGCCACGCAGATTGTCATGACCGGCGCCATCCTGGTGACGATGTATATCGGCATTCTCACCGGCAAGGCGGTCGCCAAGCAGAACGCGCTCGCCGATACGGTGGTCGGGCGTTATCTCGAAAAGCGCTTCGGGCTGGGGCAGGTGGCCCTGGACCAGGCGGGACTTGCCGCCGGTCTCGGCATCTACGTGCTGGTGGTCCTGTTCTTCATTCCGCTGATCCTGCTGCAGTGGGGCTTTCAGATCGCCGATATCGAGGCTTGGGCCTACCGTATCTTCACCGAAATCAAGATCGGCAGCATCACGATCTCCATCGTCGGCATTTTCGCCGGCATTCTGATGTTTGCCGCTGGCTACGTCATCACACGCTGGTTCCAGCGCTGGCTGGACGGCAATGTCATGGCGCGTAGCCGCGTTGACACGGGTGTGCGTAACTCCATCAAAACCGGGGTCGGCTATCTCGGCATCGGTCTTGCTGGGCTGATTGGCGTTTCCGCGGCGGGTTTTGATCTGTCGAACCTTGCTCTCGTTGCCGGTGCCCTGTCTCTCGGTGTCGGTTTCGGTTTACAGAACATCGTCTCCAACTTTGTCTCAGGCCTTATCCTTCTGGTCGAGCGGCCTTTCAAGGTTGGGGACTGGGTTGTGACTGGCACGACCGAAGGCTTCGTCAAGCGCATCTCCGTTCGCGCAACCGAGATCGAGACCTTCCAGCGCCAGACGATCATGGTGCCGAACTCGCTGTTCATCAACGCGTCCGTCGGCAACTGGACCCACAAGAACAAGCTGGGCCGTTCCGATATTCCGGTGACGGTCAGCTATAACAGCGCGCCGCGCCAGGTGATGGATACGCTTCTGCAGATTGCCGCAGCTCATCCGCTGGTTCTGAAAAACCCGGAACCTCAGGCGGTGTTTAGCGCTTTCGGCGACGCGACCATGACATTCGAATTGCGTGTCTACCTGGCCGATATCGTCAACGGCAATGGTGTGCGCAATGATCTGAGGCTGGCGATCTACGAACGGTTCAAGGATGAGGGGCTCGGTGCGCCTTTTCCGAAAGAAGAGCTGGAGCCGGAACCGCTGCCGCCTGGCCCGGAATCCGATGCTGTGGCGCAACAGGGTGGCGCCGCGGGTCCGGCGGAAACGGCACAGCCTGCCGAGGAAGCTTTCAAGCGCAGTGGAACGCAACGGCGGCCAAGGCGCGTCACCGTCGATGCGGTAGGCGAGAAGGATTGATGGTCTCGATTGGTCAAACGGTGAGTGTCCACGGATCGGGCCGGTGTTCACCTGCGTGCTTCCGTGCAAACAGGCTCCATCGTGCAACCGTTGCTCCATCCAATTTGCGGACTGCGCGGCTCTGGTCGTGCAGCATGATGATTATGTCGTAGACAGGCTCTACTGTCGCCGGCGCAAACTCTAAAATCCGGTTTCAATATTCAATCAGGGTCGCACGCAATGGCAGAGTTTCCGCAAAAGGCGAAGGTAGTCATCATCGGGTTGGGGGGCATCGTCGGTGCATCGATTGCCCATCACCTGATAGAGCGGGGATGGGACGATATCGTCGGCATCGACAAGTCGGGCATTCCGACCGACATCGGTTCGACCGCGCATGCGTCCGACTTCTGTTACACGACCAGCCACGACTATCTCTCGGTCTGGACCACCCAGTACTCGATCGATTTCTACGAGAAGATGGGTCATTACGCCCGCATCGGCGGTCTCGAAGTCGCGCGTACCGGCGATCACACCTGGATGGAAGAGATCAAGCGCAAGCTTTCCTCCGCCAAGGCGTTTGGCACCCGCGCACATTACGTTTCGCCGGCTGAAATCAAGCAAATGTTTCCGCTGATCGAGGAAGATCAGGTGATGGGCGGCCTGTTTGATCCAGATGCCGGCCTTGTCGTGCCGCGTTCGCAGACGGTTGCGGGAAAGCTGGTCGATGCCGCCGAAAAGTCCGGCAAGCTGCAGGTCTACGGCAACACGCCGGCCAAGTCGCTGATCGTTGAAGGTGGACGCATCAAGGGCGTCGTCACCCATCGCGGTACGATCCTGGCCGATCACGTCATCGTCTGTGCCGGCATCTGGGGTCGCCTGATTGCTGAAATGGTCGGCGAGGATCTGCCGGTCATGCCAGTCGACCACCCGCTCACCTTTTTCGGTCCGTACAACGAGTTCGAAGGCACCGGTAAGGAAATCGGCTTTCCGCTGCTGCGCGACCAGGGCAACTCCGCTTATATGCGCGACACCGGCGACCCGAAGACCACAGAGGGCGGCCAGATCGAGTGGGGGTACTACGAGACCACCAATCCGCGCCTTTGCCACCCGCGCGACATCCTGGAAAAGCATGAGGCGCGCCTGTCGCCGTCGCAGCGCGACCTCGACATGGAGCAGATCCTCGAGCCGCTCGAACGCGCCATGGAATTGACGCCGATTTTGGGCGAGCTCGGCTATAATGAAAGCCACTCGTTTAACGGCCTGCTGCAAGTCTCCGCCGGTGGCGGCGCCTCGTGCGGCGAGAGCCAGAAGGTGCGGGGCCTCTGGTACTGCGTCGCCATCTGGGTCAAGGATGGCCCCGGCTACGGCAAGTTGATTGCCGACTGGATGACTGATGGGCGCACCGAGATCGACCATAACAGCATCGATTATGCGCGCTTCTACCCGCACCAGCTGGAAGAAAAGTTCATCGAGGGCCGCACCTACGAGGCTGCGCAGAAAATCTATTTCCCGGCCGTACACAACCGCGAGCCTTACGGCACCGGGCGCAACATTAAACGTTCACCGTTCTACGAGCGCGAAAAGGAACTCGGCGGCTATTTCATGGAACTCGGCGGCTGGGAGCGTGCGCACGGCTATGCCGCCAACGAGCACCTCTTGGAAAAATATGGCGACAAGGTTCCGGTGCGCGAGAACGAGTGGGACAACCGCCACTTCTGGCGCGTCTCCAACGCCGAGCACCTGGCGATGACCGATGATTGTGGCATCGTCAACCTCTCGCATTTTCACATGGTGGATATCGAGGGACCGGATCATGTCGAGCTTCTCGAATGGCTGTGCGCTGCCAAGATCGGCGGCGACGGCAACATCGGCAAGGGCATCTACACCCACTTCCTCGATGACGAGGGCATGGTGCGCGCCGACTTCACCGTCATCCGCATGGCCGACCGCTGCCGTCTGATCAATGGCGCCGATGCCGGCCCGCGCGACTTCCATTACATGCGCCGCGTTGCCGAAGACCGTGGCCTCGACGTCACCATCACCGATGTGACCGAAAAATTCATCACCATCGGTATCTGGGGGCCGAATGCCCGCGATACGCTGAAGAAGGTCGTCGCTGATCCGTCGGGCCTTGATGCGGAAAACTTCGCCTTCGCCGCGATCAAGCAGATCGAGATCGGCGGCAGGCCGGTTACCGCCTTCCGCATCTCCTATGTCGGCGAGCAGGGCTGGGAACTGCACATGAAATACGAGGACGGCCTTGCCGTCTGGGATGCGCTGCGGGCAACCGGCGTCATGGCCTTCGGCGTGGAGACCTATGCCAACTCGCGCCGCATGGAAAAGAGCCTGCGCCTGCAGAATGCGGACCTTCTCACCCAGTACAACCTCATCGAGGCCGACCTTGCCCGCCCGAAGGTCAAGGAAGCCGATTTCCGCGGGAAGGAGAAACATCTGGAGTACAAGGCGCGTGCGCATCAGCCCGCTATGCTCTGCACGCTCCTGATGACGGAAAATACCGACAAGACCGGGGTGAAGCGCTATCCGCTCGGCAACCTGCCGGTCATGGACCCGGAAACCGGTGCGGTGCTGATCGACGACCTCGGCCGCCGTTCCTACACGACCTCCATCGCGTTTGGCCCGACCATCGGCAAGAACATCGCACTCGCCTATCTTCCTCATGGCTATTGCCAGGTGGGCCGCAAGCTGAACATCGAGTATTTTGCCGAGACCTACCCGGTCGAGGTGGTCGGGATCGGCTACAAGCCGCTCTATGATCCGGAAAACCTCAAGCCGAAGAGCTGATCTTCACTCGGCTGCCTGAAAACGATCCGGCCCATCCACTCAATCGAGCGGGTACGCCTTTTTTCCTTTCGCCAAAAGCTTTCAATTTGCCGGTTGGGGGTGTTCGATCTATCCTTCCGGCGAAGGCCGCAGATTTTCAGTTATCCCCCGGGGTGAGGTCGCTGAATGGATATCGACGAGGACAAGATCGACGAAGTGGTTCTGGCGCTGTTGAGGCTGACGCTTCACGACGAGCGCTACGCCTGGAAAAGCTTTGACTGGGAAACGACGGGCCGTCTTCACAAGAAGGGCTTCATCAGCGATCCGGTCGGTAAGTCGAAATCCCTGACCTTGACGAATGAGGGCCTCCAGAGGTCGGAGGAACTGTTCCAGCAGTTCTTTACGCGGCCGTCCAAGAACTGAGGCTCTCTGCGGCTTCCGTTCCATGGCATCATCGGCCAGATATGTGCCGCGTTCTTCGTCATGCGCATGCTGCCGGCGTCACCGGTACAGTCTGTCCAGTGTGGGGCAAGATCGCTCCCCTGCGCCGAGCGGCCTTCGCAGATGAACGCCGGTTATGCGGGCTATTCAGCCTCTATTCAGCCGCCCCGCAATATTTATCATGCAATTTCACTTGTGTGCGTTAGTCTAATGCGGGGTGAAAAGGCGTCTTGTCTTTTCCGGGTTTATTATCCGGGCAGCGGGAGGCTCAAAAAGGGGCGGCGCTATCGCGCTGATGGGCAATGAAAACATTCGTAAGTGCATGTGTTCTGACTGTCATGACGTCCCTTCCGGCATGGTCCGCGACGGTGACCAACAAGGATGCCGACGCTGCGGTGCTGGTCGTCGTTGAAGGCGAAAGCCGCATGGAAGTCGCCATCAGCGCAGGCGGCACAGAATCGATCTGCCCGAGCGGCTGTTTCATCACGACGCCGAGCGGTGACCGTATCGGTCTGCAGGGCGATGAGACCATCGAGATCGTCAATGGATCGGCCGTTGTGAAATAGCACCGGGCTCGCTCATCTTGTTTCGATGCCGTTTCGATGCCGTTTCGATGCCGTTTCGATGCCGCGTTGATGTCTGGGTGGCGGCGATGTCGATCTAATGAAACTACGGCGCGCCATGGGGCCCATCGTTATTGCCAATGACGTTGAAAACCGGCGGTCTTGCGTGCTTTTCATTTGCCGGAATACCGCCGCTTATTTCAGCAAGCAGTTAACGTCTGCGAAAACCTTTCTGCGTAGCTTGGCCTCGGGGACAACTTTTCAAATAGGCGATCAATGTCATTTTTCGGCGTGTCCGGAATGTATTATTCCGGTGAATCCTTGCAGCAGCATCGTATTGTGCTTGCCGAAGATTCCAATCTCTTCTCCGCCATGGTCTCCAAGAGGCTGAAGGAGCTTTTTGACATCGACGTGATCGTCTGCCGTGACTATGACGATCTGCAGTTTTCCGTCGAGAACGCCTCATTTCCGGCAACACTCGCCATTTCCAACATCAATCTGCCCGGCGCGGAAAACGGCGAAGCTCTGTCCTATCTCATCGACATGAGTGTGCCGACGATCGTTTTTACCGGGACCTTTCAGGAAAACACCCGTGAAACGATCCTTGCCAAGGATATCGTCGACTATGTTATCAAGGATAGCGTTTTCGCGGTCGATATGCTGGCCGAGTCCGTTTGCCGGTTCCTCACCAATCACCAGCACCATGTCCTGATCGTCGATGATAGCCCGACTGCGCGTGCGCTTTTGACGACGCAGTTGAAGCGCTACAATTTCCGCACCAGTTCGGCTGAGAGCGGCGCTGCTGCGCTTGAATTGCTGAAGAAGCATCCGGATATCGGCCTGGTGATCACCGACTACAACATGCCCGATATCGACGGCTTCGAACTGACCCGCCGTATCCGTAGCACCTATGGCCCGCATCAGTTGCGTATTATCGGAGTGTCTTCCTCGGCCAACCGGTTGTTGTCGGCACGGTTTTTGAAGGCTGGCGGCAACGATTTCATGTTGCGCCCCTTCGTCAATGAAGAGTTTTACTGCCGCGTGAACCAGAACCTGGATACGTTGACAAAAATCCAGACGTTGGGTGCAAAAATTGCAAAGAAAGCTTCCGTATAGAATTGTGTTTCTAAATTAGAAATTTGGGCTGCCGGAAATGTGACATTTGTGTGTTTCCGGTGCCATTCTTGATTATTCAGCCTGATGATTTAACCAAATCGCAAGCGCATGCCAGTTGAATGCAATGAAGGGACTAGGGGCGTGCTCTGCTTCTATCAGGGCAACTATCCGCATAACGATAATTTATGAGAGCCAGCGTTCGTTAACAGGAACGCCCTGGGCTCACCATGGGATTGATGGCACGTGAGCTTTCGCAAGGCGCTGGCGCGGGGAAACCATATCCAGAAACATTCGGGGAAACGAATGCTTCTGGTCGAGGATTCCCGTATGTTTGCTACGGTTCTCAAGCATGGTCTGGAGACTGCGCATGGCGTCGAAGTCACGCATTGCGGCTCCTTGGCCGCGCTCCGGCAGGCTGTGGAAACCGCGGATGCTGATTTTTCCGTCGCAGTGCTCGATCTCAATCTGCCGGACGCGCCGAATTGCGAAGCGCTTGAATATGTGATTTCGCAGAACATCGCCGCAATCGTCTTCACGGGGTCGTTCAACAACAGTACGCGTGAAGATATCCTCTGCCGCAAGGTGGTCGATTGCGTCATCAAGAGCCAGCCTGATTCCATCAGCCATGTGATTTCCGTCGTCGATCGGGCGCTGACCAATGTCAGGACGAATGTACTGCTGGTGGATTCCGATCCGGCGTCGCGGGCGGAGCTTCTGGGGCATCTACGGCAACAGCAGTTTTGCGTAACGCCGGCGAGCGGCGGCATCGAAGCGTTGCATCTGCTCGATACCAGCGATTGTTTCGATCTGGTCGTAACCGACTTTTGCCTATCCGACATGACCGCCTATAGGCTGCTTGCCGAAGTCCGCCAGCGATATGGCGAGGATACGCTAAGCGTCATCGCCTTGGCTGCTATCAGCGATCGTCAGCAAGCGGCGCGGTTCCTTCAAAGCGGCGGTACCGAATTCATCCAGAAGCCATTCCTGGTGGACGAGTTCAACAGCCGGGTGTTTCAGGTTGCCAGCATCCAAAAGCGCATCCAGACTCTGCATGGGATCGCCGCACGCGACTATCTGACCGATATCTACAACCGCCGCTATTTTTTCCAGCATGGGCCCCGGCTTGTCGAGCAGTGCCTGCGCCGGGGTGAGACGACCTCGATTGCCATCCTCGACATCGACCATTTCAAGCGGCTGAACGATACGTACGGACACGAGGTTGGCGACCTCGTGCTAAAAGCCGTTGCCAAGCGCCTGCGTGCGCTTGTCGGAGAGGATCATCTGCTCGCCCGCCTTGGTGGCGAAGAGTTTGGGGTGCTTTTCAACGGGCTTGATGTCGCAGCCGCCAGCGATTTCTGCGAAACCCTGCGGCTTGATCTAGCGCAGGCAAAAGTGGTTGCCGATGACGAGGAATTGTCGGTCACGGTATCCATCGGTCTTGCGACGATCGAGGGGCTCGAATCCTTCGACAACTATCTGAATGCAGCCGATCAGTTTCTCTATATGGCGAAATATGACGGCCGCAACCGGATCGTCTCGGAACTGACCCTGCTCAAATCCATGGCATCATAGGAAAGACGGCGCGGGCGGAATGCGGCGCCGTCCCATATCATCCAACGAGCAATTGATACCAAGGATCGATGGGTTCCTATCACAGACCCTTGGTAGGTGTCACCGCGCAGCCTGCAGCGTCAGCTTGCGTTCGGCGCGCTCCTGCTGGGGCGAGCGATTGTAGAGTTCGCGGTAACACTTCGAAAAGTGCGACGCCGAGACGAAACCGCATGCGACTGCCACTTCGACCACCGGCATGGCCGATTGAACCAGCAGATGCCGGGCACGGTCGAGGCGGATCTCCAGATAGTAGCGGGCAGGGGAGCGGCCCATTTCCTGGCGAAACAGGCGTTCGATCTGGCGGCGCGACAAGCCGGCACTGTCGGCAATCTCCAGAAGCGACAATGGTTCTGAGAGATTGCCTTCCATCAGTTCGATGATCGACAGGACCTTGGCATTCTGGACACCGAGGCGCGCGCGCAACGGCAGCCGCTGGCGGTCATGCGGGCCGCGCACGCGGTCGGTCAGGGCCTGTTCGCAGACGCGGTTGACAAGGTTCTCGCCGAAGTCCTGGTCGATCAGGTTCAGCATCATGTCGAGCGAGGCGGTGCCGCCGGCACAGGTGTAGATGTTGCTGTCGATTTCATAGAGATCGGCATAGACATCGACCTGAGGGAAGGTTTCTGCGAAGCCCGGCAGGTTTTCCCAGTGAATGGCGCAGCGCTTGCCCGTCAAAAGGCCGGCAGACGCCAGCACATGGGCGCCCGTACAGAGGCTCCCGACCGAGACACCGCGATTATAGACTTCACGCAGCCAAGCATTGACGGACTTGTTGTTGAAGTCTTCGACATAGATGCCGGAACAGACCAGCACCATCGAGGGGCGGTTTTCGCCGCCGAGAAATTTCCGCTCGTCGGCCAGCGAGGTATTGACCTCAAGGCCGATGCCGCTGGACGAGAGCACCTGCGTGCCGTCCGTCGAGGAGAGGCGCCACGTATAGGCCTCGTAGCCCAGCATACGGTTGGCAATGCGCAGCGTTTCGATCGCCGCAGAAAACGGCAGCATCGAGAAGTTGGGCACGAGGAAGAAGACGAGAGATCGCTTTTTGGTCAGTGGCTTGTTCATCGTAGGTCCCATGCGCCGCAGATGTCGCATTTGTCACGTGGAAAAGCGCTATCGAGCTTTCCTGAACGCGACATTGACATGGACGCCAGCGACTGGGAAGAAATAAATGCTTGTGCTTTTGCGCAGCGTGCCGCCGAAAGCGGCAAAATGGTCGGAAAACTGCCAAAAGCTTCGTTATCAACGACGGAAATGTCGCATTCTCGTCTTGCGTCTGCGAGTTGCAACCGGTTTTTACGACCCGTTTCCGGATGTGTTAGCGACAGTTTGCGACCTACGGCAGGGGCAGTGGCAGGTGTCGGAAATAGGCCATGCAAGCTGTGAGGCCCGAGACAAGCAAAAAGGGCATTCCGCCGTCATGGCCGAAATGCCCTTTGCTAGATACGATCGACGGTTTTTCGACACGGCTGACCGTCACAGGCCGTTGCTGCCTGCATCATCGTTTCGATGCAGCTCCAGTGGTTCTGTCGGCGGATGGGAAGCCGATATCCTTCAACGTATCGTAGGAGAGGCCTTCCAGGGCCCGCTCGGCACGACGACGCTTCCACGAGGCGACAGCACGCGCACTCAGACCGAAAACGGTTGACGCAAAGGACGAATGCCTTGGCTTTGAGCTATGTTCTAAACTGAAGAATGCCATTGTTCTGGTTCCTTTTGACTGGGAGGCATCAAAAGGTCGCGACCATGAGATAGTAATGCCGTACGGCCATTCATCATTCAAGCGAATATAATTGATCTCTTGCATCAATAATCATGATGTATCTCGGGCGCGGAATGCCTTTGCGGAGTGACTTCGCATCTGTTGAACCCACTTTAAAGCGAAGCAAAAGCTGGCCTAGAGCGAAGCAGATTCACCCATATCGAAACAGATTCACGCATACAGAAACTCTCGTGAGATAGGGTGGTTTGAATAAAACTGCAAATAAACATAAGGTTACCAGCTCAGTCCAAAACGCGATGTAGGGTCGAGGCGATGCATAGAATGAAAACAAGAAATTGAAAATATCCGGTACTTTAACCGCGCTTCGTTTTTAGCTGAGCTGCGGTAATATCCGGCACCGAGAGCAATCCACTTCATCAGCGCGCTTAGTATGCGCTTAATTAGAATTTTTTCTCGTGACAAATTTTCGTTTCTTTGGAGTTAACTAATTGATTTATAGGCAAAAACGATTCTCGTTTTTGCCGGCGATTACGACGTTCTTTACGAAAAATAATGTTCCATGAGGTGTCAGACGGGCGATGCCGATAAGGCTTAGCTACGTTCACCAACACGGATTGTAGTCCGTCGTGCCGACCTGCATCGACGCCATCTGCGACGGGATATCCTGCTTGGCGCATAGTCTGCATCCGAATGAAGCAGACAATATATAGGGTCCCGTGCCTTCGTATGGTTCAGTTTGTAGTCTTTGTTCGCTTCGACGGCGGAAGTACACCAAGTGTGTTCAGAGAATTTGGATCGTCCCTCGTGTTTGCGTTGAACACACCCCAACCCTTGCCGTCAGCGGGCTGAACGAATTCGATTCCTTGAGCCTCATAGAAACTTTGCAGGCTGTTAGCATAGTGTACGACGACATTGTCACCTCGCTCTAAGCGCTGGATGGTTTTTCGAGAAACTCCAAACACAGCCTCGACGTCGTCTTGGCTGAGTCCAAGGAATTCCCTGGCAATCTTCAAAATTTTCGGTGGTGCAGGCCGCATAAGGATTCCTAAGCACGATCGTCGGGCGGATCAAAACCTTTCTCCAAAATAGTTGACGCCCACAAACCAATGACGATATGTAGACGCCATTGGCGCCGATAAGGCGCCTGTGATTCTCAGTGAATCCTTGGCCGCGCTTTTTGATCTCATAGGAATGACGAATCATGCTCACCCGCATTACCGAGGAAATCAGGCGTTTGAAGAAATTGGTCGCCGACCTCGAACGGCTGGAAGCCGGCGCTATCTCGCCGCCAGCGTTAATGGCAGTGCCCTTCCTGGATCAATGGACTTACTCATCGCGAAAAGTGCCTTGTCTGGAAGGCGTCGTCGAAGGACACCCGTCGCTGCCCGATGGGCACGGGATCGTCACCAGCGAGGTCTACGCGCACCTCCGCGCCGATGACGAATATTTCGTTCGCACACTGAGCCGCTGGTATCGGCTCGGCGAGCCCAGGCCGAGGGCCTTGTCATGAAGCATCGAATGACCTCGGCCGCGTTTAAAGAGGTCAAGAAGCGGCCCGGCGTGATGCTCGCGTATTTCCTAATACGGCGCGCATTGAAGCCGACGTGTCAGTTTCGGGGAGGCGCCGGCGGGCTGATGATTGTCATTGTTGACAAGAGTTGGTTCCCCCGTTTCGAACGCGCTGGGGAACTCCTGTTTTCCGGCCAAGCACGCGCGTTTTTCAACGCGGAGACATCTATGCACCGCGTGGTGTCGAAGCAGTTAGGCTCGAAAAAGGCGGTTGGGCTCGATCTTCTGACGTACAATGCCCAGACAATCGTCCTCACCGACAATATTGAGGCACTGTCTCCCTCAGTCCGGATCGCAGCCGACGCCACAGTAACCGTCGAGAAGCCGACTGCTCGGCATCTGAACGCCGTCCGCAAGCTGGCGCGGCGGCCCTGCCTCGACGCCACGACCGCAGAAGCTGTGGCGGGTGAAGACTGGGACATGATCGAGGCGCTGGTCTGCCGATACTCACTTGAGGATGTGGACTTCAACACCCTTCATCGGGAAAAGGATTCAGACGCCTCCGACGGGCCGCGTCTAGGTAAGTTACCGGGTTTTGGGCCAGCTCGAGAATGGGTGTCTAAACTCGCGACTGACCTATCGGCATGGAGAAACAAGTCCCTCGCGTGGTCGGCTCTGGATAAAGCAGCGCTCCTGGCCGGTCCTCCGGGCGTCGGAAAGACCATGTTCGCGAAGGCACTTGCCGCGGAGCTCGGCGTCACACTGGTCTCGACGTCAGCCGGACGGTGGCAATCCGCTGGAGATGGACACCTTGGGAACATGCTTCGCGCTATGCAAGAATCTTTTCACGAGGCACGGTCTAAATCACCCGCGTTGCTCTTCATCGACGAAATCGACTCGGTTGGAAACCGCGAGCACCGGAGCAGTCTTAACGCCTTTTACGAGACCCAGGTCGTCAACCAGTTCCTTGAGCTTACCAGCACCGCGGCCGACTGGCCCGGCGTGATTTTGCTCGCGGCCACCAACCGGCCAGGGGACATAGAACCGGCGATCTTTAGGTCAGGACGGTTCGAACAGTACATCGAACTTGGGCTCCCTGCGTCGGACGAGCGGGCTGCCATCCTTGCCTACCACCTCGGTTCGATCTCGCCTGAACTGTTGATACCGCTGACCGAGCATCTCGAGGGCCTCACGCCCGCCGATCTCGAACGTTTGGCGCGTGCAGCGAAAAGGGTCGCACGAGGGAACGGCCGAAATGTTGAGTTTGCCGACGTTGAAGCAAGCATGCCGGCGTTGACCAAACTCGATGATGCTTCCCTTCTGCGCATTGCGACACACGAGTGCGGTCACGCGCTCGTTGCCATTGCCTCTAGGTTCGTCGACATTGTGTCCGTCAAACTCAAGGACACGATCGTCGAAGGCAGCCTGCAGCCCGCTGGCAGCATGACATGCGATTTCACGGAGCATGCCTTGCCGACGGAACAGTTTCTTCGGGCAAAAATCCGCATTGCTCTGGCGGGAATGGCGGCCGAAGACGTCGTTCAGCAGGATCGCTCTGTGGGAGGAGCGGGAATCCTTGGTTCGGACCTGGATGAGGCAACACGGATTGCGACACGGATGGTCGTGAGTTTTGGTATGGGGGGCAGCCCCCACTTCGAGATCGACTATCGACGCGTCAACGAATCTTATCGACCTCCTGCGCACTTCCGTTCCGAAGTTGATCGAATCCTTCGGGAGGAGTGGCACAGGGCGAAGCACGACCTGAACAAGCACAAAGACAAGTTGAAGGAGCTAGCGGCCAAGCTAGTGTCCGAACGGCAGATAAAAATGCGCAATTAGCCAGTCGCAGGGACTGAAGCCCTACGGGGAACTCGGCAAAGTTCTTGCGACCTCACCCTAAATGGAAGGCTGTACCCGCGATTACGCTGCGAATTCGTCAAACTTTCCCGGTGTCAAATCATGGCGTGGATGATCGGCAGACATGGGGAGATTGCGCACAGTCGTACAGAAAAGACACGACGACAAGGATTGGATCTTTATGCAGCCAATGACAAGAGAGGGCGAAGATGGACACGATAGCCGTATTGGCGGGCCGATATCCACATCTGACTTTCGGGAATTTGAGATTTGGCATTGAATGCGGAGATGGCTGGGCTGAGATCATCCACGCCTTCCTCGCGATTGCGGAGGGGGTGACCGCAGCCGGAGGGGGGACCCTTCATTTGCTTCAAATCAAAGAGAAAATGGGAGGTCTCAGGATCTACTACAGAATGGCGGATACCCAGCAAGGAAGCTGGATGGGGATAGACGAGGCATATTACTTGGCTGAGGCAAGATCATTCCACGTCTGCGAGCGTTGTGGCCGACGCGGCGTCCTGACGTACAATGGCATGCTGTATGCGACGCTTTGTGCGGAGCATGCCGCCGAGCTCGAATCCGAGCCGGTATCTCCAGGTCCAAGTATGAGCATCGTCATCGCCAATACCGTTGTTTCTTACAATCCCGATACCGATCCTTTCATGTCAAGTACAATGGATTGACGGTCATTTAGCCCCCCGGAAAAGCATTATTGGCTGCTCGACCGCATTCCTTGAAAGCTGCTGTTAACGGGGTTGCCGCTTTGCGCCTCCATCTCGGTCGTTGCGGCTGATACCGTGAGCGCCCGAAAGCTGCCAATCATCGAGACTATACCTATGGCGACTTCCCGCTATGATTGCGGACAGTGGGACTCTAGTGATCGATTCGCAAATGCGGAGTTCTTGGAGATGAAAAGTAGGTTTTTTCCGGCTCCTCAGTGAGATTTATCGCTTGGATCGGTGATAGTTAGGTATTTATGGGCAACCGCATTGCAACATTAACAAATCGGCTGGGTGGCTGGTTCACTAATTTTGGCGTCTTCTTGGAAGGTATCGGTCGGCCCGCCGTCACAAAAGCAAAATTTGTAAATCTTGCACCGACCGACCAAGCTGACAAGGACGGTGTATATTCCGAAGCTTTACTCTTCGCCACTACAGACCCGAAGGTGAACAATATAGCGCTGACGGGGCCTTATGGTTCAGGAAAAAGCAGCATTATCCAATCGTTCCTGAAAAGATACCGAATACCTGCACTTCACATATCTCTCGCGGCGTTCGTGAAAGAAGCCAGCCCGCCAAGCGACAAAGAAGCTAAAACCCCAAGTCTCAAAGTGAGCCGACAGGAGATTGAAAGAAGCATACTGCAACAAATGCTGTACGGTGCAGATGCCAACAAACTTCCACTGTCGCGATTTAAGCGAATTCAGTCCCCTGGCGTCTTGTCGATCTTCAAATCGCTGTACATCATGTTCGGCTTACTTTCGCTCTGGTACGTATTCACAAAGCGGGAACCAATAATTAGCGGCACCTTTTTCGATCCACTTGCATTCAGCAATTGGCCTAAATTCGGAGTCTTCGGGTTTTCGTTGCTTTTTTTATGGGTTGTGCTGCACCACTTTTATGTCGCCAGCTTTGGGCTGTCTCTAAAAAGCATCTCTCTAAAGGACATAGAAATAAGGCCCGCATCGGACAATTTAGATTCAGTACTTAACCGTCATTTGGATGAGATCATCTACTTCTTCCAGTCAACAGATCATGATCTCGTAATCATCGAGGATCTGGACCGCTTCGAAGATACCGAAATATTCGTGACATTGCGTGAAATCAACAGTTTAGTGAACGAGAACGCGGGAATCAGGCGAACCATTAGATTTCTTTACGCCCTACGCGACGATGTGTTTGTTAATACGGATCGGACCAAGTTCTTTGAATTCATCATTCCCGTTATACCGATCATCAACGCTTCGAATTCGATCGATATGGTGCTGGAACAAGGAAAGAGGCTTGAACTCGACGACCGCCTTAATCGGCAGTTCCTTCGAGAGGTATCAAGATACCTAAATGACCTAAGGCTTATTCAGAATATCTTCAATGAATATGCCATCTACGTCGCCAACCTAGAAACCGACGACGAGAATACTCTCAACGCCAACAAGCTGCTTGCAATCCTTATATATAAGAATGTCTACCCTAGGGATTTCGAACAATTGCACCGGGGCGAAGGCAATCTCGCTGACTTTCTGGGTCGCCACGATGAACTTGTTGGCCACGCAGAGGCCGCCTGCAAGGCGGAGATAGCGGAAATAGAACAAAAAATTGATATCGCCGAGCGGCAGACGCCTTCTGATCTTAAGGAGTTGCGCCGAATCTACGCAATGGCACTCATCGAGAAGCTACCTGCGGACTCAAACAGCGTCAGTCTTGAAGGGCGAGCTTGGATCACGCTTCCCCAGCTTGTTGGACAAGACTCGCTTGAACAGGTAATCGCAGCAAAGCAAATTATCGCCCGCTCCGTCTACAATAACCCACAGCGGATCGATATCTCTACATTCCAGCATGAAGTGGATAGCCACAAGACCTACCTGCAGCGCAAGGTAGAGATCGAAGATAAAACTGATGCCAACAAGAGCGAGAGCTTGGGACGGATCCGCGAGCTTAGAGCGAAGAGCGCCACTCTACGAACAACCGAATTCAAAGAACTTGTGCGGTCCGGCGCGGAGCACGTAACCGATCTTTTCGATGGCTTTGGCGAGAAGGGAGAACTGGCCCGCTTCTTGATTTTAGAAGGGCATCTCGACGATACTTATTATCAATATACGTCGCTGTTCCACTCTGGTCGGCTGTCACCCGACGATAATAAGTTTCTGCGGCAGATACGGGCGTTCGTTACCCCCGCCCCCAGCTTTCAGATTGACAACGCGAATGAGGTCATCGCAGCGATGCGCGAAGCGGACTTCGAGCAAAGCTATGTCCTCAACGTCAAATTGGTTGACTGCATTCTGAGCGAGCCAATCCGTTACAGCGAACAGACTCGTAGGCTCTTAGAGTTCATCGCATCCCATTTTGAAGTCTGCGAAGATTTCTGCGAGGCCTATTACGCAACCGGGCGCGCTGTCCCCGAATTGCTTTCGCGCCTCGCGGACGGATGGAAGCAATTCGTTCCGACCGCAATCGCCAGCAAGCGCAATCTTTCTCATATCACACAGTTGGTAACCAACCTGCCGGAAGGGGCCCTAAAAACTATAGCACGCGATCGCGTCGAGTTCCCTGATTTCGTCGCAGCGAAACTCCCTGAAATTTTGGCACTTGCACCTGACTTGGCACCAGAACGCCTCGATCGCATTGGCTTCGAGATTCGAGACCTCCCGTCCATCGCGAGGTCTACTGGCATCGTGCGCTTCATGGTTAGACGAGGGCGCTATGAACTCACGGTTGCCAATCTGGAACATGTCTTTTCCGAAGTTCTGGGCGAGACCGATCTTGTAGCGTTTCGGGAGCGTAATTACACGACGCTGCGTTCGCTCAAAGATCCTGCCTTGATCACCAGGGTTGAACGCGACCTTGAACTTTATCTTAGCGACGTGCTGCTCGAACTACAGGACAATGCCGAAGAAGATGCTGCAGCCATAACCGATCTCCTAGGCCGGGACGAGCTTGACGAAAACAATCTTCGTGAATTTCTTGGTCGACAGACGGCTCTCCTGCCAACGTTGGAGGGTGTTCCAGAGAAGTCCCACACCATGGTATTTGAGCTGCGACGGATCGTGCCGACATGGAAAAATTGTATCTCGTTCATGGCAGGCAGTGGCTTCGCGGCGGAAATCCTTGTGGCCTATCTTGATCGGAAAGATGTGCGCGCGGCAATACTGAGCGACCGTTTGGCTAACGATCCAGGAACGCTGCGGCTACGCCAATTCCTTGTTAACGCGAATGCACTGAGCGATGACGGCTATCGGGAATATCTCCGAGCGATCCCCAATATGTTCACGAGCTTTCCTCAAAGCCTTGATTCAGCAAAGCTCACCACTCTCATAGAGGAGCACAAGATCACCTTTTCAAAGGAGACACTTGAAAGCCTAGACGTCAATACAGACTTGCCGGTCCTTTTCGTGGCAGAAAACATCCAAGCTTATCTCACCGATCCCGACATGTTCGGTCTCGACGACGTCTTCCGAGAAGGGCTCCTTCAAGCCGATATAACAGATGATGATAAGCGCGCGATAATTGACCTAATCGATTTGAATACTCTGACGGGACTACCCAAACGAGCGGCACTCATCGGCCCGATTCTTGACCGCACCAACGTTCGTATATCCGGCCTTGATGCGGCTAAAGCGCGGTCACTGATTCTGAATTCAAGGCCCGTTGGGACGCAGATTTCCCTGTTCAACAAATTTCACTCGACAATGACAGTCGACGAAGCGCGCGAAGTGCTTGCGGCGCTTCCAGATCCGTTTTCCGAGATCACGACAGGATATCACACTCCAAGATTGCCAAGATCAGATGAAAATCGTGCATTCGTCCTATGGCTTGAGACTCGCGGAATCATCTCTTCGTGGAGCGAGGGAGGTGGTTGGTTCCTAGGTGATGAGATACGCGTAAATCTCAAAAGGCGATGACAAATGGTAGTCAAAAGTCTTCTAATAAACGGCAGGTTTCAATGAGATGCCATAAGATTGGCGGTTTTGGAATTCTTACCGGCGGCTAACCAGGTTGTTGGTTCTCCCAAAAGTCCGTTCACCAGACCACAATTCCCTAAACCTGACAGTTTGCTTCCGGCCCCAGCACGGCCGGACGGTCAGCCGCCCTCATTTCGGTCCTTCCCAACCATCGCCGGAACGCTGTCCTTCCGCTTCGCTAGCGTCGTCACCTTCGGAACGGGCCAAAGGCCGACCTGCCACCCTTATATCAACGGTGGCGGTTACACGCGCCGGAGGGCACAAAAGCCATTCGCTGCTCATCGGCACGATACTACGCGACAGCAGATTTACACCTGGCGTAGAGCGAGTCGAAAAAGAAGGGGCTGCTACCCGCGTCTGCGAATGCATTGTTCATACGCTCTTACTGCTAGCCAGTTTTCGCGGTCACGTCGTGCCCATCAGCCGCGATCGAAGCGCGTTTGAAATCCCGTCGAACACGAACACGACGACGAGTATAAGGAGAACCATATAGGCCACGTTCTCCCAATCCGAATTCGTGCGCATTGCCTCCCAGAGTTTCAGACCGATGCCGCCAGCGCCGACTGCGCCGATGATGGTGGCCGAACGCGTGTTTGATTCCCAGAAGTAGAGTGACTGGCTGGCAAACACGGGCAGCACCTGCGGAAGAACGCCAAAACGCTGGACCGCGAGCGGCGAAGCGCCGACCGATTTGACGCCTTCGCGCTGCTTTTCGTCGATGTTTTCCAGCGCCTCGGAATAGAGCTTCCCGAACGTACCGGTGTCCGTGAAAAAGATCGCGGATATGCCGGCGATTGGGCCCGGACCGAAGGCACGCGTAAAGAACAACGCCCAGATCAGCATGTCGACCGAGCGCAGGAAGTCGAAGAATCGCTTTGTCACCTGGTTCATCACACGGTTCCGCGTAATGTTCCGCGCTGCCAAGAAGCACAAGGGGAAGGCCAGCAGCGATGCGAAAAGCGTGCCGACAAACGCCATAACGATTGTCTGTAGCAACTTCGTCCAGACGTCTAAGTGCTGCCACTCGGCGTTGTAAAGGATGTTGTTCCAGGCCAGCGACAGGTTCGAACGGCCGGGGTCCAGTCTGTCATCGGATGCAATCAGCGACATCACTTCGGCCGCGCTTTTTCCGAAGAAGGGCGAGTTGGTATCGAACACGAAGTTCGCCCAACCGAAGAAGCGCTTGCGGACACTCACTTCGTCGCCGTCGATCTCTGCCCATCCTTTCGCACCAAACGACAGGACGATCTTCTCCCCAGGCCGCTTTTGAGAAGCCCAAGCCGGCATCTCTCCGACAGGCAGCGTCTCTGCCCGACCATCTACATTCGCGACGAGGGTTTCGCCGTCGTGGATTATCCGCACCTCTTTGGCCGCAACCTCAATTCTGGTTTCGGCGTCAAATGAGACGACGGCGCGAGAAATGACCTCCTCGGTTTTTAATTCTGCGGACGGAGTGGGTAGCGCAAGAACCGGAGCCGCCTCCGTGTTCGTTGTCGGAGCAGCCATGAAGCTGATGGACGACTTCTTGCGAGGCTGGCCAGCGATAGTGGCGTCTGGTGTGCTGATAATTCGTTCGACCGTCCTGTGCTCAAGTTCGACCCAATCAGGATTGGGATTGGTTCCCAAAGGCGAATATCGCCCATAGTCGATCTTCATCGTGCCGTCGGGGGCAATCTTGAGTTCCGGGCGCACTTCATACGAAACCCAGTCCGCCAGATAGCTGCCGGCGATTGACCAGTTTGCGTTTCGCAGCACGTCGCCGATGGAAAACATCCACCAGCAGAACACGAAATACAACGAGACACCTGCGACGATCAGCAGGCCGCGCAGGCGTTTTCCGTTTGAGCGTCCCAGCAGTTCCTTATGCCTCTCGGCGATGGCTTCCATTTCCTGGGGATGCATCGTGTTCATTGTGATTTCCTCAGGACACTGCGTGGAAAGCCTGCTCGCCGACAAGACGGCGACGAAGCCATGCTGAAAACTGATCGACGCCAAATATCGTCATGAACAGCAGGAAGACGATCGCCAAGGTTTTTGCTTCGTGGCCTTGGCCGATCGAGAGGCGCAGCAACTCGCCTATCCCGCCGCCGCCGACCGCGCCGATGATCGTTGATGCGCGGACGTTGATTTCGAGCCGAAGCAGAAAGTAGCTCATAAAGTTCGGCATAACTTGGGGCACTATGCCGAACCAGACGCGTTCCACCCAGTTCGCGCCGGCAGCCCGAAGCCCTTCTTCCGGCTTCATGTCGGCATTCTCGACGACTTCAAAAAACATCTTCCCGAGAGCACCGATCGTATGGACCGACACAGCGATGATCGCCGGCACGGCGCCAAGAGAAAGGACCGCGAGGAAGAAACCAGCGATGACGACTTCCGGAAATGCGCGCAGCACTTCCATGAAGCGCCGTACGGGGCCGCGAATCCACGGATTCGGCATGATATTCTTGGCGGCGAGAAAGCTCAGAATGAACCCGAAGCCAAGGCCGATCAGGGTCGAGAGGATCGCGATGTTGACGGTTTCGAGCATCTTGTGGAAATATTCCGGGATGTAGAAACTCTCGGTGAGATACAGCCGGCCTTCTGGATAATTGTATTTGAAGCTCCCATCGTCATAGGGCGAGGGCAGGTCGAAAAGCGCCCTGACCACCTCCATGGCATCGCGCGGCACAAGATCCTCGGTAAAATCGAAGAAGTACGGCAGCCGGTCGAAAAATTTGCCTGCGTTCGTCTCGTTCGCGAACCAGAGCGACGCGGAAAGCGCGATGAATAGCAGTCCCAGCCCAAGTGCCGTGTACATCCGACGCCGTGCAGCGAGTTCCTGCCAGTGGCGCTCAACCAGTCGGCCGCTTTCGCCGAGAGTGACATTGCCGATCGTGGAAGCCATGGGAACTCCGGGTGTAGAAATCGCGAAAATAAAAGACCAGCCGGAACGATTGAGCGATCCGGCTGGCGTAAGTCATGCGAGGTATCAGCCGCCGATCGTTGCCTTGCGGGCGTCAATGATCGGCTTGTAGAAGTCGACGTTCACTTCGGTGTAGCCAGTGAAATCGCCACCCTGGATTGCCGCGAAGCAGGCGGCATCGGTCTTCGGCAGATCGACCATGAACTGCCTGAACTTGGCCTTCATGTCGTTGTCCAGCGACGAGCGGATGACGATCGGGCCATTCGGGATGAGCGGCGAACGCCACAGTTCGACCAGATCGTCCATGTCGAGAATGCCCTTGTCGACCATCTTCTTCAGATTGCCGGAGGTGTAGCCGTCCTTGAATTCGCCGACGCCTGAACCCCAGGTCGTGCCCGCGGCGAAATTGCCCTTGAGGACTTCGAGAACCAGGTTCTCGTGGCCGCCGCCGAAACCGGTCTCAGCAAAGTATTCCTTGACCGGGCCACCGAGGGATTCAGGAAGCGTCACGAGTGGAACCAGGTAGCCGGAAGCGGAGTCCGGGTCGGCGAAGCCGAGCTTCTTGCCCTTCATCTCTTCGAGCTTGGTCATGCCCGAATCCTTACGGGCGACCATGATCGAATAGTAGCCCGTGGACCCGTCGGTCTGGACCGTCGTCAGGATCGGCTCGACCGCGTCAGCCTTGGCAAGGTAGACCTTAGCAAAAGCCGAAGCGCCAAGTTCGGCGTAATCGAGAGTGCCGCCGAGCAGGCCCTGCACGACGCCGTCATAGTCGGCGGCCGGGAAGAACGAAACCTTCTCGACGCCGATTGCCTTCGGCAGGGTATCTGCGAGGCACTGGAAGTTGCGCAGACGGTCGGCTTCGTTTTCGCCACCCAGGATGCCAACGCGGAATTCCTTCAGGTCTTCGGCCTGGACATGGCTTGCGAGGGCGAGCAGGGCGACAGCGCCCAAAAGAGCTTTCTTCATCATGAGATTCTCCCGTTGTCCGGCTGATGCCGGATGGTATTCGGTTTCGACGATTGCCCTTTACGCGGGCGTACGATCCTGGCGGGCGTCAGACGCGGGCCAGTGCCAGGGTCTTCTGGCTGGCGGATTCTTTTGCATTTGCGCGGCGAGCCGTGCGTGCGTCATCAATGCTGGTCGACGTCATGGTCTCATCGATATCTGAGCCGTCGGCTGCCGATCCGTAGATTTTTCGAACCGCTTCGCTCGTGAGTTCACCCGGCGCGCCATCGAAGACGACCTCGCCAGCGGCCATGCCGATGATGCGTTCGCAATAGTTGCGTGCCGTATCAAGAGTATGGAGATTGGTGATGACGGTGATGCCATCGCGCTCGTTGATGTCGCGCAGGGCATCCATTACGATCTTGGCATTCAACGGATCGAGCGAGGCGATAGGTTCGTCGGCCAGGATCATCTTCGGCTGCTGCATCAGGGCACGGGCGATCGCTACCCGTTGCTGCTGGCCTCCGGAAAGCGTGCCTGCCATCTGAAGGCAGGTCTGTTCGATGCCAAGCCGCTCCAGAGCGGCGATAGCCATGATGCGTTCATCTCGGGTGAACATGTTGAGAATGCTCAGCGCTGTGGACCGGTGATTCAGGCGGCCGAGAAGAACGTTGGTGAGCACATCCAGACGGGGCACCAGATTGAACTGCTGGAAGATCATGGCGCAGTCGCGCTGCCAGCGACGCAGTTCGCTACCACGTAGCGACGAGACTGGGAGGTCGCCAAAATGGATTGTCCCGTCAGACGGATCGACCAGGCGGTTGATCATACGAAGAAGCGTGGACTTTCCAGCGCCCGATCGCCCAATGACGCCGACCATCTGTCCCGGCGGGATCACAACATCCACGGACTTCACCGCTGCATGCTTGCCGAAGCGGCGTGTCACGGATGTTAGCTTGAGCATGTCGGTCCCCATCTTATCTGATGAGGAAGGCTCAGTAGTCGTTGCACATGACGGACGCGTGTCAGAAATATGTAGATTTCGTTAATTAATCGCTTGGAAGGGACCTCAGCGAAAAACTCGATCGCCTGACTAATAGGGAAGGTTTGTGAAAAATGGTGAACAGATGAATGCGATCAATCTTCGTCGTACGGATTTTGGTCGTCAAACTGTACGCGCCTAAGCGACGTGTCCGGCACTACTTCGATTTCTTCGATCTCATATGAAGATCCTCTAGCAACTAGTTGGACTGACACTTCAAAGTCATGACTCAGACTGCGGTTAGCGCTCTTGGTTGCAAAAACCGTTTCCTCTCCCTCGTCGTTGTTGAAGAATGAAAAGCTTGCGCTAGCGTCGAGCTCGGCGACCACCGTCATGACGAAGAGAAGCGACGTCTCATTGAGCGACAAGATCTGAACTTCGTTCACTGTGCTGGGGAATAGGAGGTGCTGTATGGCTACCCAGTCAAGTTCAGCATCAATACTGAAGGGAGAACTGGCATCTGCGAAAGCACTTTCCTCAAGGCTTCGCTCAATAGCTGAATGGATGGCTAGCGAAGGTTCGTTCTGCACCCCGAGAGAGAGATCGGCCATGAACATCGTCAGGAGGTTCCTGGTCGGCTCCGGTTTCGGACGGCCCTCCTTGATGAGTTCGAGTGCTTCTTGCAGGGTTGCGACTGCGAATAGGTGCTCGCTCTCATCGCAAAACGATTTCCACTCTCCATCGTTGCTTACCACGAGTACCGAGCCGTTCGTTTCCGCCCATGCTCCAAGTGAAGACAGCGCTACCGCGTCAGGAAATTGCGCCTTCTTGTCGCTTGCTGTAAATGGTCGGCGACCACCAAAATAGTTCGAAAAGAGCTCTCCGATGTTGATTCCGGAATCGAAGTCGAGAATCTCAGGTTTGAAATCATCGATAAGCCGTTTGATCGTTTCCGCAGCGGCGTCGTCTGGAGAATTCGCCAAGCGGCCGTCCGCCTGCACCTGGACGACAAGGTCCCTATTGCCTTTCCAAGCCCCCGCGTATCCGCGCAGCGCCTTCTTCAGGGCCTGAGCTGTTTCGCGGCATGCCTTTTCGAAGTGGCGGTGTGCTTCATTGAGAACGACCTCGGAAAGGATGAAGCGAAGACTGAGCGTGGAAAGGTTACCGAGTTGGCGGAAAATCGGATTGTCCAGATTTCCGGAACGGCACAGCGAGTGGAAGACCGTCGTATCGATTGAAACGGCTGTGATTTGACCGTTTTGAAGCTGGTCACGAAGAGTATTGTCGCCGCTTGGTGGCATTATTGTTCCCTGGACCCCAATCATCTGCACTCGTACGACCATCTTGAATAGAGGCGGCACAACCCCGACGCAAGATATGGCGACCTTGACTTCATCTGCAATCATCGCGTGAATCAAACAAACAGCAAGAGGATGATTCGTGGATCAGCAGATGTCTTACCGCTCGAAGGCGGATACAGCGATAAGGGACCTGTTACTCGACTTCGAGTGCCAACCGATCCTTTTCATTGGAAGTGGCATCTCTCGCAGCTATTTTGGAGCTCCTAACTGGCACGAACTGCTAAAGGTCCTTTTCTCGAAACTGCCGGGAGGCGCGGACTCGTTCGAGTATAATCGGCAAAAGTTTGACGACGACCCGGTCGATATCGGCACTGTCTTGGCAGATGCCGTCTTCGAATGGGCTTGGAAGGACGGCAGAAGTCAATTTCCCGCGGAGTTCTTCTCGTCAAAGGTCGGCAAGGACTGCTTCGTCAAACACCTTGCCTGTCAGCATTTTAAGGAAATCACTCCGCCAGTCTCCGAGATCAAGGACGATGCGCTCCGCAAGGAGCTGGATGCGCTCTCCGACATCAAGCCTCATGCAATAATCACCACCAACTACGACCTATTTCTTGAGCAAGTTTTAGACGGCTACGAGCCCATAACCGGTCAGACCATCCTTCGGTACAACACGAACAGCTTCGGCGAAATATTTCATATTCATGGTGATGTTTCTGATCCATTCTCGCTCGTATTGACCAAACACGACTATGACGAATGGGCCGAAAAGAAGAAGTATGTCTCTGCCAAACTGCTTACCTATTTCGCAGAACACCCAGTCTTCATTTTCGGCTACGGCTTGGGCGACGCCAATGTGAAATCCATTCTCCGGGATATTGGCGAACTGGTCGCCGACGACAGCGGCCTTATTGCAAATGTATATCAGGTTATCTGGAGACCGGACGGCATCGAAAAGCATCCGCCAGATCAGGCGGTCTTCTCGGTAGATGGTCGCGAATTCCGCATTCACGCCATCCACACTAACGAGCTGAAGTGGGTGTTCGAAGCTTTGAAGAGCCAATCAGCGCTCACATCGATCAACCCCAAACTTGTGCGCGCGCTCGCTGCCCGAACAATGAAGCTGATCCGCCACGACATTCCGTCCGGAGCGGTTGCTGTCAATTACGACGTGCTTGAGCGCGTGGCCGATGAGAAGGATTTTTTACCGACGTTGCTCGGCATCACCACCGTGGACAACCCCAACCAGTCACATCCATTCACCATAACGCAGGTGGCGCAGCGCCTTGGTTTGCCCAACTGGCACGCAGTGAGTAAGCTATTGCACCAGATCAAAGTGGAAAAAGGCATCGACCTCCGATCGACCGACAATCGATATCATTGCAAGATTAAGACGGGCACCAAACTTTCAAGCATGGCAAGGAAGTGGTCGCACGAAGCTGTCGACCTCTTCAACAAGGTTATTGTGGCAACACCCTACGACCTCAATATCGCAGCCTGAGGTATTGCTCGAGCCTGTCGCTGTAATACTAGCGAATGCAGTGACTGGGCTTGCCGCGACGTGTCCGACCTTTAGGATGTTTACATGATCGGCATACTTGGCCTGCACGGTTCGTCGCAGCATCCGGCTTTCATCAGTGAGTTCCTCGTGAGGCTTGCTCCGGAGCGGCAATACCGCAGTCCGAAGGGACCATTTGCAGACGGCGACGGCTTTACTTTCTTCAAAAGGCGCACCGACCGCTCGATACCTCTCGATGAAATAATGGCTCTCGCCAGGCAAGGCGTGTCGGCCGACGGTTTTGTAACCGTCAGCGGACTGGCGGAAATCTTGTTGGTCGGATATTCCAGTGGCGCGATCTTCAGCAGCGCCCTGCTTGCCGTCGCGCCGGAACGTTTCGTCGGAGCCATCCTGCTTCGCCCGCAGCCAATCTCGGACGATTTCACGTTTCCCGAATTGTCAGGCAAGCCCGTGCTCATCATCTCAGGCCTGCACGACGAGCGGAGAGAGCCTCAGCACGCCTCCCGCATTGCGGAACAACTAACCGACGCGAATGCCGCGCTCACCCACCATCAACTCGACGCGGGACACGCATGGTCGCCTGACAACCGAGATCTTCTGATTGCACGGACGTGGTTGGATGAGAACTTTCCACCATCGAGCAAGTCGTAGTCGTCTAATGTACCCGCCCACGCCGTTTGCAGGTGACGTTCGTGCCAACACCTCTGCCAAATTTTGCGATAAATGTCAGTTTGTGTGACAACGGTCGCATTCGCGGAGGGACGAGATTTCCCACATCCTCTTAGGAGGGGGCCGCACAGCTCGGGAACCACGTCGTCTTCATGAAACAATTCTGTCACAAAACTGTTACGCGTTCCCTCTAAAGGGGTGACGACGCCGAAGCGTCAATCCGAATTTACGGGAGATGATCCATGAAGAAACTACTTGGAAGCTGCGCACTCGTCGCAATCATGATGGCAACTGCTGGCGTGGCTGTTGCACGCGACCAGATCAAGGTGACCGGTTCGTCGACCGTGTTTCCTTATTCTCAGGCTGCTGCTGAAGAATACGCAAACAAGTCGGGCAAGCCCGCTCCGGTCGTCGAGTCTGTCGGCACTGGCGGCGGCTTCAAGGCATTTTGCGGTGGCATCGGCGAAGATTTTGCCGACATCACCGGCGCCTCGCGCGCCATCAAGGATTCCGAAGTCAAGCTCTGCGCCGACAATGGCGTAACCGACATCACCGAAGCCCTCATCGGCTACGACGGTCTCTCGATCGCAGTATCGCGTAGCAACAACACCGAATGGAGCCTGACCGAAGAGCAGATCTTCAAAGCTCTCGCGTCGGAACTGCCAGACGGCAAGGGCGGCTTTGTCGCCAACCCGAACCAGATGTGGAGCGATATCGACCCGGCTCTGCCTGCTACCAAGATCGTCGCGTTCGGTCCTCCTCCGACATCCGGCACGCGCGACGCTTTCGTCGAGCTGGTCATGCATGACGGTTGCAAGGACCTGGCTGGCATGAAGGACCTGAAGAAGGCCGACGAAAAGAAATGGACCGAAGTCTGCTCGCGCATGCGTCAGGACGGCCCGTTCGTTGAAGCCGGCGAAAACGACAACCTCATCGTTCAGCGTCTTGAAGCTGATGCGAACTCGGTTGGTATCTTCGGCTACTCGTTTCTTTATGAAAACAGCGACAAGCTGAAGGACGTCAAGATCAATGGCGTTGCAGCGACCCCGGAAACCATCGCTGATGGCTCGTACCCAGTCGCACGCCCGCTGTTCTTCTATGTCAAGAACGCTCACCGCGACGTCATCCCCGGCATGAAGGAATTCCTCGAAGAATACATGTCGGATGCCGCTCTCGGCCCGGACGGCTACATGGCTGAACGCGGTCTGACCCCGCTTGCACCGGAAAAGCTCAAGGAAGCCCAGAAGGCTGTTCTCGAAGGCAAGAAGTTCGGTTCCTAATCGCTGAAGTGACTGCGCTGTCCGCCATGAAGGCGGGCAGCGCTTTTCATATATGTATTTTGGGGGCGTCATGTCGGGATATTTATTAGCATTACTGGCGCTTACAGCGCTTACCATGGCTTATGTCGGCAACAGCCGCGCGAAAGCAACGCATAGCGGCGCTATCGGAAAAGTTCACTCGCGGCCGATCTACCATGGTTTGAACGTTGCCATCTGGACCGCTGTTCCGGCATTCGTTCTTCTTCTCGTCTGGCTCGTATTTCAGTCGTCGATAGTGAACCACCTAGTTCTCTCCGGAATTCCCGGATCCGAAAATCTCGATACCTCCGCCAGTTCCATTCTCATGAGCGAGGTTCGTCAGGTCGCTTCTGGCAACCTGTTCAAGGAGCCGTCGCCGGAAGTTAAAGCCGCCGCGGCGCACTATCAGTCCCTGCAAAGTATCGCGTCCTACCTCATGGCCGCCGTTGTCGCAGTTGCAGCGGCGATTGGAGCGTATTTTGGACTGAAGGTTATCGGGTCGCGCTACCGGGCAAGGCACAGTGTCGAGCTGTCCGTCACCCTGTTCATGATGTTTTCTTCGCTTCTCGCGATCCTCATCACGCTTGGTATTGTGTTCTCCCTGGTTTTTGAAGCCTTCCACTTCTTCACCATGGTTCCGTTCACCGAGTTCCTGTTTGGTCTCCGTTGGGAGCCCCAGATCGCCATGCGTGCCGACCAGGTCGCCGGGCAGGGCGCCTTCGGTGTTCTCCCGGTGCTTTACGGAACGTTTCTGATCTCGGCGATCGCCATGATCGTGGCCGTTCCGACTGGGATTCTCTCGGCCATCTTCCTTACGGAATATTCTCACCCTCGTTTTCGCGCCGTCGTGAAGCCGCTTCTCGAAATCCTGGCTGGCGTTCCGACCGTCGTGTACGGCTTCTTCGCAGTTCTGACCGTCGCTCCAGCCATTCGTGATCTGGGCTTTGCTGTTGGCTTCGAGGCTTCGCCGAATAGCGCCTTGGCTGCAGGGGCGGTCATGGGTGTGATGATCATCCCGTTCATTTCGTCACTCTCCGATGACGCGTTCGCAGCAGTGCCACGTGCAATGCGCGAAGGTTCCTATGCGCTCGGAGCGACCAAGGGCGAGACAATCCGAAAGGTACTCCTTCCTGCGGCGCTGCCCGGCATTGTCGGTGGCGTGCTCTTGGCACTCAGCCGCGCGGTCGGTGAGACGATGATCGTTGTGATGGCGGCAGGTCTGATTGCTAAGCTGACGCTGAACCCCCTCGATGCCGTTACGACGGTAACAGTTCAGATCGTGACACTCCTGATCGGGGACGCCGAGTTCGACAATCCGAAGACGCTCGCTGCTTTTGCACTCGGCCTGGTGCTCTTCATTGTCACGCTGATCCTGAACCTGATCGCGCTCCACACCGTTCGCAAGTACCGGGAGAAATACTAATGGCTGTTACAGCATCTTCAGACCTCAACGTCGGTGTACCTGCGATCAACTGGCAGTCGGACGATATGAAGTCGCGCAGGAAGCGGCGTTACGCGGCTGATCGTCGACTGCAGGCCTATGGCCTGGTGGCCATTATTTTTGCACTTGGCTTCCTGGCAATTCTCGTTTCGTCATTGATCTACACCGGTAACTCGGCCTTCACCCAGTCCGTTGCGAAGATCGAGATCGATCTTTCCACCGCGGGTTTCGACAAGGCAAAGCTCGCAGATGCCGACTGGCGTGGCGTTGTCCGCGATGCATTGCGCGCCCAACTTCCCGGATTGAGCCGTAGCGACGAGCGGAAGTACTTCGAAATGTTCACCTCGTCGGGACAGTTCATCGTCCGCGACGCTGTTGTTGCCGACCCTAGCCGCCTAGACGGGAAGAGCACCTTCGTGATCCCGCTCGCTGATCCGTTCGATCAGTTGGCAAAAGGTCAAGTCAGCAGAGATACGCCGGAGTCCCAGCGCCGGGTCACCGACCAGCAAATCGGCATGTTCGACCAGTTGGTTAGCAAGGGCATCATCTCCAGGCCGTTCAATTGGGCTCTCTTCCTCAACGCAGACAGCCGCTTCCCCGAGCTTGCTGGCCTGGCGGGTGCGATATCCGGTTCCTTCTGGGCCCTGCTGGTTTGCTTCTTGATCAGCTTCCCGGTCGGCATCGCCGCCGCGATCTACCTCGAGGAATTCGCTCCGAAGAACAGGTTCACCGACCTTATTGAGGTTAACATCAACAACTTGGCGGCCGTGCCGTCCGTGGTCTTCGGTCTCCTCGGCCTGGCCGTGTTCCTAGGCTGGTTCGGCATGCCGCGCTCGGCTCCGATCGTGGGGGGCCTGGTGTTGTCGCTGATGACGCTTCCAACCCTGATCATCGTCACACGTGTCTCGTTGAAGTCCGTGCCGTCCTCGATCCGCGAGGCAGCATTGGGTGTCGGCGCATCGAAGCACGAGGCGATCTTCCACCACATCCTGCCGCTTGCAATGCCCACGATCATGACCGGCGCGATCATCTCTCTCGCACGTGCTCTGGGCGAAAGCGCGCCACTTCTGCTGATTGGCATGAACGCCTTCATCACCAGTCCGCCGGACGGCGTCTTCGAAGCCTCCACCGCATTGCCTACGCAGATCTTCATGTGGGCGGACAGTCCAGAACGCGGCTTCGTCGCCCGTACTTCGGCAGCCATCCTCGTCCTTCTTGGTTTCCTGGTGCTGATGAACGGCATCGCAATATTTCTCAGACAGCGCTTCGAGCGCCGCTGGTAGGGAGAATACGCAGATGAACATGATGTCAGAAGCAGCAGTAGAAAAAGCGGTGGACAAGAATATGAGTGACGCCCAGTCGAAGATGATCGGAAAGGACGTATCGGTATATTACGGCGAGAAGCGTGCTCTTTTCGACGTCAACCTGAACGTCCGCAAAAACACAGTGACTGCACTTATCGGGCCTTCCGGCTGCGGCAAATCGACGTTCCTGCGCACATTGAACCGCATGAACGATACGATCGACGGATGTCGCGTCGAAGGCAAGATCACGCTCGACAACGCAGACATCTACGATCCAAGCGTCGATGTCGTCGAGCTCCGCGCCCGCGTCGGGATGGTGTTTCAGAAGCCCAATCCGTTTCCGAAAACGATCTACGAAAACATCGCCTACGGTCCGCGCATTCATGGCCTTGCGAAAACCAAAGCCGACATGGATCGTATCGTAGAATCCAGCCTGCAGCGCGCTGGTCTCTGGAACGAAGCGAAAGACCGCTTGCAGGAGCCGGGAACAGGTCTTTCCGGCGGTCAGCAACAGCGCCTTTGCATCGCACGTGCCGTTGCAGTGAGCCCTGAAGTCATCCTGATGGACGAGCCGTGCTCGGCACTTGACCCGATCGCTACCGCCAAGGTCGAGGAACTGATCCACGAGCTGCGGACAAACTTCACAATCGTCATCGTGACGCACTCGATGCAGCAGGCGGCCCGCGTTTCGCAGCGCACCGCCATGTTCCACCTTGGAAACCTGGTCGAGGAAAACGACACCGACAAGATGTTCACCAACCCGGATGACCAGCGCACGCAGGACTACATCATGGGCCGCTTCGGCTGATCGGCCACGGACGTCCATTCGCTAGTCTTGATCCGCTCGCGGACGTAAGGAAAAACAATATGTCCTCCACGCACATCTACACCGCCTTCGACGAAGACCTTAAGTACTTGACGCGCCGCATCTCGGAGATGGGCGGCATTGCCGAACAGATGGTCGCCAACTCCGTACGCGCACTCGTTAACGCAGATCTCGGTCTGGCTCAGCAGGTGATCTCCGAAGACGTCGTCCTTGACGATGCCGAACGGCAGATCAATGAGAAGGCGATCGTCACTATTGCAAAGCGCCAGCCAGTGGCGTCCGACCTGCGCGAAATCATGGGTGCGATCCGCATTGCCGCCGACCTCGAACGTGTCGGCGACCTTGGCAAGAACAACGCCAAGCGTGTTATTGCCGTTGCCAACGCAAGCCTTCCACGGCAGCTCTCGCGCGGCCTGGAACACCTGGCCGAGCTCGCGCTCATTCAGCTTAAGGAAGTCCTCGACGTCTACGCGTCGCGGTCGGCCGAAAAGGCGAAGAGCATCCGCGAGCGCGACAGTGAAATCGACGCCATCTATACCTCGCTGTTCCGTGAGCTTTTGACCTACATGATGGAAGATCCGCGCAACATTACGCCGTGCACGCATCTTCTGTTCTGCGCCAAAAACATCGAGCGCATCGGCGACCATGCGACCAACATCGCCGAGACGATCTTCTACATGGCCACTGGGTCGCAGCCGGAGGGCGAGCGCCCCAAGGACGACAGCGCCAATACGGTCGGTGCACTTGCTGATTGATGCGTAACCTTCCAGGTTCATACAATCGAACACCCGCAACAACGGGCGAGGGCGGTCCCTCGGCCAGGGCACCAAGGAGTTCCTGCGGAATGCTGCCACGAATAGCCGTCGTAGAGGACGAGGAGGCGCTCAGCGTTCTCCTGCGATACAACCTCGAGGCCGAGGGCTTCGAAGTCGATACGATCACCAGGGGCGATGAAGCCGAGATGCGGCTGCAGGAACGTCTTCCAGACCTCCTTATTCTCGATTGGATGTTGCCCGGCGTCTCCGGGATCGAACTTTGCCGCCGGCTCCGCCAGCGGCCGGAAACGGAACGTCTGCCGATCATCATGCTCACCGCGCGCGGCGAGGAAAGCGAACGGGTGCGTGGTTTGGCGACTGGAGCAGATGACTACGTCGTCAAGCCGTTTTCCACGCCGGAACTTATGGCTCGCGTCAAGGCGATGCTACGGCGCGCGAAGCCAGAAGTGCTGTCATCCGTACTTCGCGTTGGTGACATTGAACTGGACCGAGACTCACACCGCGTGCACCGCAAGACTAGAGAAGTCCGGCTTGGACCGACAGAGTTCCGGCTTCTTGAGTTTTTGATGGCATCGCCAGGCCGTGTCTATTCCCGTTCGCAGCTCCTTGACGGTGTCTGGGGCCATGACATCTACGTTGACGAGCGTACTGTGGATGTTCATGTCGGGAGGCTGCGCAAGGCTTTAAATTTCTCCAATATGCAGGATGTCATTCGCACGGTTCGCGGCGCGGGTTACTCGATGGAAGGCCAATAGGAGGAATGCGGCACTATGGGAGCTAGAGTAGTCGTAGTAGACGACGATGAGACGTTGCGCGCACTGGTACAACGATCTCTCGAAAATGAAGGCTTCACCGTAACGCTTCTTTCAAGCGGTTCCGAGGTTGCCGAGCGCCTAAGCTTGAGCATCCCGGACGTCCTCGTGCTGAACGCCGTCCTGCCTGGAATGTCCGGTATTGAGGTCTGCCGCCAGGTGCGGACCAATGGCTCCACCCATCGTCTGCCAATCATCCTCCTCGTGGCCGGAGACAACGGTGACGAGCGCCTCGTTGCCTTGTCCGCAGGCGCGGACGACTGTGTCACGAAGCCGTTCAATTCAGCGGAGCTCGTGATCCGCGTCAAAAACCTTCTGCGCCGCGTCAACCCCAACCTGCTCGAACACATGGTCAAAGTCGGCGACATCGTGCTCGACCGCGAAGCCCATCGTGTCCATCGTCAGAAGAAGGAGGTCAGGCTCGGACCGACGGAGTTCAAGCTCCTGGAGTTCCTCATGCGGACACCAGGCAGGGTTTTCTCCCGCTCCGAACTGCGCCTGTCGCTGTGGGGCGACGATGCCACGGTCGACGAGCGTGCAGTTGACGTCCATATCAACCGTCTGAGGAAAGGCATCGGCCTCGGCAAGGCGGACAATGTCATTCGCACCGTACGCGGCGCGGGATATGCCCTTGGAGATTTTTGAAGGCAGCCTATCGGTCTGGCTGGTTCCGGCGACGAGCGGAGATGGAGAACCGTGGTGAAGCTTAAGCAACGCAAAATGATCATGTGGATTGTCGTGGTTGCTTTGGCATTGCTTCAGCTAGCAGTCAATGGTGGCGGGTCTGCTAGGTTTGGCTCAACTAGGTGGAAGGAACAGGATCGCCTCTTGTCTCCAGCTTGGACACAATTGAAGCTTTCCATAGGACGGCTGCGCGCTTGCCTTTGTTAACTTGAGGCATGAGAATGACCGGCCACCCGGTTGACTAGGCGAAGTTGCGCGAATCCCGCACGCTCCCGTCAGCAAAATCAGTCGTTCCGGTCAAGTCGATTTCAGGTGCGGGATATATCTTTCCAGCATAGCTTCCTGTGTACTTGTTGCGGAACAACTTGTTTAAAACACTTCGCTTAATGGCAGTAAATTGTCACGAGAACGACATTCTTGGGGAAAGCCCTCTTACACGAGCGGCTAACTTCTTGGTCAACCCGAAGACCACGTTACTCGGCTGAAACGTCGATCATCATATCGTCACGGGCTACAAACGAGCCGTCGAACACATTCATCGCTTTTTTTTCTATTGTAGTCAGAGCCTGGTCTGTCCGGATCGGCATGTGATGGAAGAACGCGATTTTCTTTGCGTTTGCAGCCTTTGCGAGCCGAACGCCCTGCTGCCAGGTGGAATGACCGAACCCCTTGAACGCTTCTATCTCGTCGTCGAGATAAGCGCTATCGTAGACCGCCAGATCGGCATCAGCCATCAGCTTGAGCGCTGTCGGGTCGAGAACACCAGGCTGGTGCTCAAGATCGTAGACAAGTGCAATGACCCGCCCCCTAAAACCGATCCTGTAACCGACGCATCCGCCAGGATGGTTCAACGAGGCGGTAGTGATCTCGATCCCGTCTGCAGGCTTCAGGGTTTCTCCTGGTGCGAAGTCGTGGAACGAAAGGCGTGCCTGGCATATCTCGATCTTCTGCGGGAACCAGGGAGGGGAGATGAATGCCTCAACCATCTCGCGCGGCGTCATCGCCCCATGCAGGTGCCCCGTCCAGATGTCCACCTTCGACGACCGACGGTAAAGCGGCTGAAAAAACGGGAGGCCGAGGATGTGATCATAGTGTGAATGCGAGAAGAACAGATGATAGTTTTCGACGCCCTCGGCAATCAGCTTGTCGCCTGCCTTCTGAATTCCGGTTCCGGCATCGAAGATGAGATCGGTCGTGCCGCAGCGAATTTGAATGCAGGCCGTCCGGCCGCCGAAGGCGAGGAACTCTTCCCCAGAGACGGGCAAGCTACCTCTTACTCCCCAAAACGTAACCCGGCATATATCCTCCATGTGACCTCCTCAATGCGCTGTCGCTAACTTCTTGATGGTTTATCGGGCCCGCGCCTCGTCCTCCGCCATCGGAGGCGCTTTGACCTTCTGAACGCCCACAGCGATGGTTGAGGCGAGGAGGGTGTAGACACAGCAGCCGAGAGCCTGTACCGACAAAGTTATGCCCGCGTCGATCATCAACCCCATCAAGATGGGGGACGCACCGCTCGCTACCACGGCACCCGCCTCGACGACGGAACGGACCCGAGCAAGTTCGACGGAGCCGAAGAGTTCCACCCAGAGCGCAGTCGCGAGTGTCGATCCGAATGCGGCCGAGATGCTCATGAGAACCATGTACACGGGCGCGACCCAGTATTCGGAAACCAGTCCGAGGAGCAGCATGCCCAGTGCCTGCGGCAGCAGGAAGAACGGAAGAACTCGCTTGGTTCCAAGTCGATCGATCGCTGGTCCTATGGCAATGACGGCTATGGCCTGAACAACGGCAAAGGCGACAAAGCCGCCAGCCAACCAGCCGATATCCCAGTTCTTCTCCTCGGCGAGGCGCGCCTGATGGAAGAAAAACCCTGTCACGATGAAAGGGCTGGCGAGGACTGCCGGGAGTGTGAGCAACAACCGAAGGTCACGCCACAGCGGCTGAGACGCGTTTCCGGAACGATCACCCTTAGTCTTTCGTGCCCGAATTGGTGTATCTGCATTGCGTGGAAAGAACTGGAGTGCCAGCGCGATCCCAGCAATCACGACCACGGCGTGCACGATCCAGGCGAGACGCCAGCCAATCAGGTCCATGGTCGCCACCGTCGCAAGTGGAAAGAATGCCTGCGCAGCGGACATGCCGAGCGCGACAATGCCGAGCGCCTTTCCGGCATCCATCGGGAAGGTTCGGGCCGTTGCCGTCAGGGCGGTGTGCACCATCAATCCCTGGCCGCCAAGGCGCAGAAAGTAGAATGCGATAGCAAGCACGATGAAGTTGGGGCTGACCGCCACGAGCACGCACGCGCCCGCAAGAAGCGCTGCGACGACCCACGTAAACATGCGCACGGTGGTGTAGTCGATCAGTCGCCCCGCCCAGGTCAATGTCATGGCGCTGACGAACGTACCGACTGCATAGGCGGTACCAAGACCGCCATCACTTAAAAGGAATGTCTCGCGAAAATGCGTGCCAGAAAGCGAGACAAAGTAGGTCTGACCGAAACTCGAAAGCGCCATTAGCAGAGCGCCGAAAGACAGATGTCGCCAGTTGGTGCGGGAGAATTCAAGGTACGCGCTGATCATTTCGAGCCTTCAACAGCGTTGCATTGATGGTCTTGTGCACGTCATCCAAAGCCGATGGCATCGGGACAATTTCACCTATGCGTCCGCATCCCGCGGCCGCGGCTTCTCCAATGCAATCGTCGGCAGGATGTCGGCGATGTCGATGAAGGTGTCTGCGAGATCAAGGAGCAGGGACGATGGCGCGATGGTTGCTGTGGCACCCAGTGTCGAAACCAGCGTCGTGCGGATGTCGTATTCCTTCAAGGCGCTCAAGAGTGGGGCCAGCTTTGCATCGCCGCCGACGAGGACGACGTGGTCACCCGGTTCGGCGAGAAGCAGCCCGTCTACAGCGATCTCAACGAGATTGGTGCCGTAGCGTTCACGAGGCTCGTTGCGGTCGTGCGTTCGCCCCTTCACGGTGAAGCCATTGTGTCGGAGCCAACCGAACAGCGATCTCTGCCGTTCGTCTTCGTTCGCGTCCCGAACGTCCCGATAGTAGATGGCGTGATCTGGGGGGGTGCCCCCGGTCACGAAATCGGCGAGCCTGCGCAGATCAAAGGGTGTCTCGAACACAGATTTCAGGCGATCGTAGTGGCTGCCGTCGATCAAAAGAATGGTCTGGATTTTTGTCGACATAATCGCTCTCCCCAGCATATGTCACGGGTTAATTTTACCTCCGAGCAAAAGGGCGGACGGCAACGCCCGCCCTGTTTGGATCAGCGGAAGATCACGACAGGAACCTTGCAGGACCTGATCATTTCTGTGGTCGTGGAACCCAGAAACAAGGCACGAAGGCGCGAGTGGCTGTAAGCCCCCATTACCAGCAGATCGAAATTCTCCCGCTCGATCATTTCAGAGATGACCTTGTCCGGCGGGCCGGCGACGATTTCGATCTCCACCGGATTACCAGCCGCTTTCAGGGCAGTGGCGGCATCCTCAAGTTTGCGACGTGCATCTGGAGTGTCCGTTCCCGCCATGACCAGCTTGCAGGGAAGGCCTGTCAGGATCGGATTGCGTGATACTTGATGCACCGCCTTTGCCGCCATGTCGCCACCGTCGAAGGCGATCAGTACCTTGTTGATCGGCTTGAAAGCGCGCGACGCGATAACGATCGCCTTGTGGGTGGAGCGGACAACTCGTTCGAGGTTCGAACCGAGGTGCATCTTGGCAAAGTCGGCACCTTCACCCCGTTTTCCGATCACGATGAGATCGGCTTCAGCCTCGAACTCGTGCACGGTTTCAGCGAGATCGCCATTGCGCAGCTTCGTCTCGACATTGCCAACCCCTGCGGCCTCAAGTCTTGCCTTTGCTTCCTCCAGCAGGAGGCGGCCGCGTTTCAAGGCGACCTTGGCCTTCTGGGCGTCGAGTTCGGCAAGTTCCTCAAGCAGTGCCGTCCGGGCACCAAAGCCGATGTTGCCGCTGAGGTTCACAGGCTCGCTGGCGATGTCACGTCGTCCGATCACGTGCAGGATTTTGGCCGAGACCTCGGTTTTGGTGGCGATCCAGGCGATATGGTCGCAGACGCTCTCCGCATAGACAGAGCCGTCGATCAACGCGATTATTCTTGTCATGGTCTGATCCTCCCTCAATGACCCATAAGGCGTTCCATCGCGCCGGGCTTGTCGTGAATTGCGAGCTTGTCGACGATGGTCTCGCTTGCTTCGTTGAGGCCAAGGATTTCGACCTCAGCGCCTTCCCGGCGGAACTTGAGCACGATCATGTCAAGCGCCGCGACACTGGAGATGTCCCAGATGTGGGCGTGGGTGACATCGATCACGACCTTCTCAAGCGCTTCCTTGAAATCGAACGCCTTGTTGAAATCTTCGACCGAAGCGAAGAACACCTGACCTTCGACGGTATAGGTGCGCTTCGTGCCATTCTCGGCGAGCGCCGATGTGATCCTGAAGATTTGAGCGATCTTCCAGGAAAAGAAGACGGCCGACAGAAGGACTCCGATCAGAACACCGATGGCAAGGTTATGCGTGGCAACGACACCGACGACCGTGGCAATCATGACAAACGACGACGAGCGCGGATGATCTTTCAGATTCTTGATCGATGACCAGGAGAAGGTGCCGATGGACACCATGATCATGATCGCGACAAGCGCCGCCATTGGGATTTGGCTGACAAGACCACCGAGGACAAGAATCATGAACAGCAGGAACATGCCCGCGCAGAAGGTCGACAAACGTCCGCGTCCACCAGATTTCACATTGATGATGGACTGGCCGATCATCGCGCAGCCTGCCATGCCGCCGATAAAGCCGGTCGCCGTGTTGGCAATGCCCTGGCCGATGCATTCGCGGTTCTTGTCGCTCGGCGTATCGGTCAGATCATCGACGATCTGGGCCGTCATCAGCGATTCCAGTAGGCCTACCGCTGCGACAGCCGCCGAGTAGGGCAGGATGATCAGCATTGTTTCCAGATTGAGCGGGATTTGCGGGATCAGGAAAACCGGAAGTGTCGACGGCAGTTCGCCCATGTCGCCGACGGTGCGGATGTCGAAGCCGAAATAGATCGATATCACGGTCAGCACGACGATGCAGACCAGCGGCGACGGCACGACCTTGGTGACATAGGGGAACAGATAGATGATGCCAAGCCCTGCGGCGACCATGACATAGGTCAGCATCGGCACGTTCGTCAGTTCCGGAAGCTGCGCCATGAAGATCAGGATGGCGAGAGCGTTGACGAACCCGGTCATCACGGAGCGCGACACGAAGCGCATGAGATACCCAAGCTTCAGAAACCCGGCGACGATCTGAATGAGTCCGGCTAGCACGGTGGCTGCGAGCAGATACTGCAGGCCGTGGTCTCGAACAAGGGTGACCATCAACACGGCCGTGGCGGCCGTTGCCGCCGAGATCATTCCCGGACGTCCGCCGACAAAGGCAATCAGGACTGCGATGGAAAAAGACGCGTAGAGGCCGATCTTAGGATCGACGCCTGCGATGATCGAAAAGGCGATTGCTTCGGGAATGAGGGCGAGGGCTACGACAAGTCCGGCGAGGACGTCGCCTCGGACATTGCCAAACCACTCGCTTCGCATCCGGGTTAGAAAATCCTGGTTCAAATGAGTATCTCCATGCCTGACCTGGGAGGTGGCCGCGGCTTTCGTTTTCTATGCGGTAGATGATGAAATGCCGGAAACGCACCCGCACGCACTCGCTTCTTCCCGTTGAACAGGTCAAAGCAAACCACGTCGGTCGAATGACCTTGCGCGTTATGATCGTCGAGAGTCGCCAGCAAGTTAGAATGCGGGCGGGGTTAGACTGTTACTGTCATTGGGAAGATCCAATCGGAAGCCTCGCTGCAGTGTGTCGATAAATCGATGCAGGAGTTAGCTGGTTGCCGAGGGATAGGCGCTCGGAGAAGCCACCCGATAACGGGTCCGTTGATTTGGGCAATATTGCGGCAAAGACGATGCAAATCAAGCGAAAACTTGTAGAGGCCGAGCCCCTCACAACAAGACAGCTCAGAGTGTGCCAACGATCTACTTGAGGAAATTGCGAGCCTGCGTTTCGAAGACGGCCGCCGGAAACGATCTTCCCCCGGACATTTCCGTACGCCACATGCGCGACATGAACGCCCAAGCCATGGCGATCTCATGACAAGAGTGCGGCTAAGCTCGATCTGGACAACAGCCAACCTTCAGGAAAGGGCAATCCCAGGACAAGCCACAAGCTCTCCTCCCGCGAGATCGGAATGATCCGCATTTATTCGAATCCGCGTGAGAAGGCTGTCGGCAAGGGCGGATGGTTCGGCGTCAGCAAGGCGCTCTACCGGGAGCTGGTGATGCAGGCCAAGGCCCTTGGCGTCATGAATGCCGTCGCCCATCATTCCCATTTCGGCTATTCCAACAGCGGCAAGCGTCAAAACGTGGGCTTCGATATAGCCAATCCGCGATCTGACCCTGAGCGTCGAACCCATAGCGGATCGGGAACAGCTCGAAGAGTTCTGCCGCACCCATGGGGCGCTCAGGAACAACAAGGTGATGCTGTCGCTGCCCAATTAGCTCGGCGTGGCCATGATGGCGGGAGGAGCAGTGCTCGTCGCATACCGGGCCTGAGATCAATACAAACTGGGAGGAGCAGGACGATGCGGGAGGAGGACCTATGGCGGCAATGGTATGCCTGGTTTCCGGTAAGGCCTACCGACGACGCACTGTTCTGGCTGGAGATCGTCTGGCGGCGAAGGAACCCGCAATCGGGACGCTGGAAATTGAAATCGTTTCGGACGGACCGAGAGAAGCAAGAGGAAGCGGCGCGCCGGGAGATATAGCGATCAGGGGACGTCGCCGTTTCCATACTGGGATCAGCAACAGGAGCAATGGTTCATGGACAGCGCAATTCGACGGGTCGTTCTGATCGTCGCACTCGCAAACCTGGCGTATTTCGGGATCGAGTTTACCGTCGCACTCAGGATCGGATCGGTATCATTGCTGGCAGACAGTGCCGACTTCTTCGAGGATGCCTCCGTCAATCTTCTGATCTTCGTGGCAATGGCGTGGTCGGCCAAAAACCGGGCGCGCGCCGGAATTGCCATGTCCATCATTTTGCTCGTTCCAGCAATCGCCTTTCTCTGGACCGCATGGCAGAAGTTCGAAGCCCCTGTTCCTCCGGAACCGCTCGCACTCAGCCTGACTGGTCTCGGTGCGCTCGTTGTCAATCTCTCATGCGCCTACCTTCTGGCGGCGTTCCGCGTTGCTAGAGGGTCTCTGACTAGAGCGGCGTTCTTGTCGGCGCGCAACGACGCCATCGCCAACATTGGGATCATCGCAGCCGGAGCGGTCACGCTTTTCCTTTGGCGGTCCCCATGGCCCGATCTGATCGTCGGCTTCGGAATTGCCTGGATGAACCTCGATGCCGCAAAGGAAGTTTGGTCAGCAGCACGGGAGGAGCACGAGGCGGCCGCCTAGTGTTTAGTGCTCCGGTTGTCGTCTCTCGCATTTCGAGTCATAGCTCATGATCAATGGCGAAGAGAGCGTGATACAATGGCTGAACCCGCATCGAAGAGTCTTTCGAGCAATCGTCCAGCAGCATTTTTCGGCGGAGCGGCAATACCCTTGGTGGATTGATCGGCCTTGGTGGCGCGGAGTTCCGTCTCCCCCTCCTGATCGGTCCCTTTGGCTTCGGAGCCCTGGAAGCCGTGATTCTAAACAAGGCCATGAGCCTGGTCGTCGTCGCGTTCGCGCTTCCCTTTCGCGCTGCGACCGTCCCCTTCGACCAGATCGCGGCGCACTGGCCGATCATCGTCAATCTTTTGGCGGGAAGCCTGGCAGGTGCCTGGCTCGGCGCGGGTTGGGCAACCCGACTGAAGTCCGAGACGCTCTACAAGGTGATCGCCATCTTGCTACTCGTCATCGCGGGCGTGCTAATGTTTGGTCACAACGTCGCAACAGGGTCGGCCCTTGTTTCGGGGACTGCGCAGATTATAGCAGGCGTGGTGGCGGGCCTCGCAACTGGAGTTGTCGCGTCCTTGCTTGGTGTCGCTGGTGGCGAACTTCTGATACCAACTCTCATCCTTTTGTTCGGAGCGGACATAAAACTCGCCGGAAGCCTCTCTCTTGTAGTGAGCCTGCCGACAATGATCGTCGGCTTTACCCGCTACAGCCGCGACCAGAGCTTTTCCGTCATTAGACGAAACCGGATATTCCTATTCGTCATGGCCCTGGGATCGATCCTTGGCGCGTTCATCGGCGGACAGCTTCTCGGTGTCGTGCCGAGTGCTGTGCTGCTGCCAAGTCTTGCCGTGATCCTCGTGATTTCAGCGATCAAGGTCTGGCGACACGCATAAGCGGCGACCACGAGCGTTCCAGCCGCAACCGCATGATCCTCAGCGGTCGTGCGACCGGGACCACCATGTAGTAGCTCGTCGGTTCGTGTAGGTGTTATACGATGTCCACTACGTCGCCGATGCAGCCTTGTTGGAACCGAACTTCTGAGCGAGACAGACATAAACCATCTCGCTCAGAAGTTCGATCAATGTCTGCGGATGATCGCCGGAAGGACTGGCACGGCGCCAGGGACAGCGAATGCCAGCGGCCTATCCGCCTGTCACACTCATGTGCCGGGCGACGGTGGGTTTGTCATGCGTCCGGTCGATGACGAAGTCGTGCCCTTTGGGTTTGCGTGTGATGGCCTCATCAATCGCCGCTGAAAGCAGGCCGTCGTCAGAACTTGCCCTCACGGCTGCTCTCAGATCTGCCGCGTCGTTCTGCCCGAGGCACATGAAGAGCGTTCCGGTGCACGTCAGGCGGACGCGGTTGCAGCTTTCGCAGAAATTGTGCGTCATCGGGGTTATGAAGCCGAGGCGGCCGCCCGTCTCTTCGACACGCACATAGCGGGCGGGGCCGCCCGTGCGATGTCCGGTATCGGTCAGCGTGAAATCTTTTTCGAGATCGGCGCGCAGCTTCGACAGAGGCAGATACCGGTCCGTGCGATCTTCGTCGATTTCGCCCATCGGCATGGTTTCAATCAGCGTGAGGTCCATGCCGCAGCGATGCGCGAAGCGCAGCAGATCCGGGATCTCGATGTCGTTGAAGTCCTTCAGCGCAATCGCGTTCAGCTTGACGTGGATGCCCGCCTTCAAGGCGGCGTCGATCCCTTCCATCACCTTTGCAAGCTCGCCCCAGCGAGTGACCTTCGTGAACTTTTCCGGATCGAGGGTGTCGAGTGACACGTTGATCCGTCGCACACCGCAGTCGTACAGTTCGTCGGCATGGCGCGCGAGCTGTGAGCCGTTGGTCGTCAGCGTCAGTTCGTCGAGCCCGAACCCGATCCGCTTACCGAGCTGCCGCACCAGAAGCATGATGTTCTTTCGCACGAGAGGTTCGCCGCCCGTCAGTCGAATCTTTCGCACACCCTTGACGATAAAGGCCGAGCACACCCGTTCGAGTTCCTCCAGCGTCAGAAGATCCTTCTTGGGCAGGAACTGCATGTTCTCCGCCATACAGTAGGTACAGCGGAAATCGCATCGGTCGGTGACGGAAACCCTAAGGTAGTTCACTGACCTCCCGAAGGGATCGATCATCGGCGACCCACGCGAGGTAAAATTGTCGGTGCCTTGCTGGTATGGAGGAAAAGCGGCGTTCATATGTCTCACCCGATGCCCGGAAACAAGGGTCCAATATGCACGAAACCAACTGTGAATGCTTCGGTTTTTTCACGTGCGCATGTCCATCCGAGCCCCCGGACGGACATCCTCGCTGGCATCGGCGAGTTAACTTGAATGCTCCTGAACCTGTCTCAGAAGCGTAATTGACTGCGACCGGAGAAGCGTGATCGCAGTGAAGGCGGCAACCGCAAGGCCTGCGGCAATGATGCCGACCGTGAGCGCCTCTCCGACACCCCATGACTGCATCATGAGCGCGAACGCGAACGGAGCCAGCGCAGATGAAAGCTGCCGTGCGGCGGTCACCCAGCCCAGCCGCGATCCGTAGCCAGTCCGCCCAAACAGCTCCAGGGGGAGGGTCCCGCCCACGATGCTGGCGAGACCCGATCCCAAGCCGAAGAGGATTGCGAACACGATCACGCCCGGAAGCCACGGGCTGGTCAGCAGCAGGACAGTCAGTGCTGAGGCCAGGAACCCAGCGGAAATCACCGCAAGCATCGTTTGTGACAGCCGCTCACCGAAGATCATATTGAGCAATCGGCTGGCGACCTGAGATGGCCCAAAGAGGGTCGATACCACCAGCCCCGCAGTGCCGAGCCCGAGGGCGGTGACCATGGGCACCATGTGAACCAGAATGGACGCGAGCACGAATCCTTCGATGGCGAATGCGGCGAGCATCAGCAGGAAGATCCCGCTCCCGGCTCCGGCTCCCCGCGCAGCCGCGCTGGACGCCACTTCGACGCCCGGTGTAGTAGGCGGTTCTGCCGTTCGCTTGCGGGATAGTTTCCACACCCAGTAGTGCACGGGAAGGCAGACCAGAACGTTGAGAAGCGCGAAGACCAGGTAGATGCTCCGCCAGGACAGATGCTCATGGAGCGTGGCCGTCAAAGGCCAGAACAGGGTTGAGGCGAAACCAGCAATGAGAGTGAGATGCGTAATGCTTTTCTGTGCCCTGGCTCCTCCCACCTGGACGATGGCGGCGAACGCCGTGCTGTAGAGCACGAATATCGAGGCGACCTCCATGGCCACCAGCGAGATGCCAAGAGTAAGCGCATTCGGCGAAAGCGCGGCGGCGGCGAGAGCCACGCCTGCCGCCAGGGATCCTGGGACCATGAGACGTCCCGCCCCATAGCGGTCCGCCCAGGCGCCTGCCTTCGGCGCTAACGCTGCCCCGACAAGGAGCGCGAGCGACAGCAGGCCGAAGAGCCGCTCGACCGGCACCGAGAACTCCCGCGCCATGTCAGGCGCGAGAATGCTGAACGAGTAGTATAGCGTGCCGTAGCCGATGATCTGTGTCGCCCCGAGTGCCCAGATAAGGCTCGCGGGGGCTTTTTCGTCTATCATTCCGCGGGCTCCGTTTGGACTGCCTTTGCCGGGGTCGAGCACCCGCAGCCGGACTTGCCTTCAGCTTTCGCTTCTACATCGGCGACGCAGCACGCATCCACTTCGGCCTGAGCGGGGCCACCGCAGCATCCTGAGGCCGACGTTCCCTTGGGGGATGGAATCGTCACGCTGCACACTCCTGTCTCTGGCAGCACAAGATGCACCTCGCGCGCCGCCTGGTGGTCTCCTGCGAGTTCAGCCACCACCGACCGCACCTGTTCGTATCCCGTCAGCATCAGGAACGTCGGCGCGCGTCCGTAGGACTTGGAGCCGACAATGAAGAATCCTGGCTCCGGCTGCATCAGTTCTACGACTCCGTGGGGTGGGACAGTTCCGCACGAATGGAGGTTTGGGTCGATCATCGGAGCAAGCAGGCGAGGGGCTTCTACGGCCGTGTCGATGTCGAGGCGAAGCTCGCTCAGCATGTCAAGGTTGGGTCGGAACCCTGTTGCCACGATGATCCTGTCGAAGACGAGCCGCTCGGACACGCCGTCAATCAGCGCGACAACTTCCAGCCCGTCACCCACCGTCTGTATCGACTGCGCGGAGAACGGTGCCAGCAGCCGGACACGGTCGCTACCGATTGCCTCCTTCGCAGCGAGACCGAGTTCCCCTCGTGTGGGAAGCTGGTCGTTCAGACCACCGCCCAACAGGCGATCGATTCTGTTTCGGCGTAGTGCCAACGAAACCGTCGTCGTCGGTGAAGTCTTCTGAAGATCCATCAGGGCGAGTACGACGTTGATGGCCGAATGGCCACCGCCGACCACGAGGACAGAGCGCCCGGCAAAGTCCGCCTCGGCCCGGCCTGCCACGTCAGGAATGCCGTAGGAGATCTTGTTCGCTGCAGCCTTCTCTCCAATTACCGGAAGCCCGTCGATCCCTATGGGACTGGGCCGTTTCCACGTGCCGGATGCGTCCAGCACGGCTCGTGCTTGGACGGCTTGTTCCACCCCTTGCGCGTCGACGTATCGGATATCGAAGGGAGCGGCCTCACGTCCCTTGCTCGTTACCTTGTCGAGGCCCTGTCGGGTGATCGCCGTGACAGTCGCATCATAAATGACGCTCTTCGCCATCGCCGGAATTCGAGACAGCGGGTCAAGATAGCGTTCGACAATCTCGAATCCTGTCGGGAGGACCTCCTCGTCCGGCGTCGCCCAGCCTGCCTTCGAAAGGAGTTCTACAGCAGCAGCCTCGGTCACATAGCGCCATGGCGTAAAGACCCTCACATGCCCCCATGACCTCAGTGACGTTCCTGCGGACGGCCCGCTTTCGAGGACGAGGGGCCGGAGGCCACGCTGCAAAAGCTGCGCGGCGGCGGCAAGACCGACGGGACCGGCACCGATGACAGCGACTGGCAGATCCTGTTTTTCCATATTCTATACTCCTTCTATATTTCTAGCAGTTTCGAAATATTTAGTCAAAAAAAGGGGTCAGGCTTCCGCCGTCTCCCTGTCGTCTACACAGCGTCCGTCCGCACAGCATTCGTCCGAGAGATAGCCGATAAGGGCGGTCATAGTCTTGTAGTTCGCTCTGCAGATGAGCGTGGTGCCGTTCCGTTCCTGTGTGACGAGCCCTGCGTCGATAAGCTTCTTGCAATGGTGCGAGAGTGTCGAGCCGGGGATGTCCAGCTTCTGCTGCAGCCCGCCCACGGGGAGGCCGTCGACGCCTGCACGGACAAGCATGCGGTAGATGCGCAGCCGTGTCGGGTTGCCCAAGGATTCCATCTGCGATGACGCTATTTCGATATTCATGGAAATATATGTACTGCTGCGAAAGACTTGGGTCAAGTGAAAATCGATACGGGAGTTAGATCCACATCGGGGGGCTGGTTATATGGTGCTACCGCTCGAATCCTTGCCTTCGTTGCTATCTGGTCCTTCCCTTATGGCTCGGAGGGAATCGACGGCACACAGATCTAGGTCAAACCAGGAAAGCACAACATTTAGGATTAGCTAACCTGAATAAGTCGATGTTTTAAATATATCGTAGCAAGCTAACGCCCTGGTCCGAATAGTGCGTCAACTTCCGAACGGTTCGTATCGAACGACCGTGCCTTCAGGTATGTGGATCCTTTCAGGGCGCAGTACCGCGAACCCGTCGGCAACTGCCATCGGCAACAGGCTGCCAGATGATCCGCGGCCGAGCCTCGCCAGAACCGGGAGCCCCATCTCGTCCCGGCCAATCACCTTAACCGGAACGAATTCTGTGCGTCCCTCGCGTTTGCGATAGTCGAACCCGGCCACGGCGGGATACCAGTCGACACTATGCTGCCGAAATCCCGAAGTCGCCCGAATTGCAGGGAGCCCGATCTGGCCTAGAACCACGGCGGCCGCCATCGGATTACCGGGCAAGCCGATGAAAAGTGCACGACCGACCCGTCCGACGGTGGCAGGCTTGCCTGGCCGCATGGCCACGTTAAGGACCTCGAGCCGTGCATTGCAAGCCTCCAGTGCCGTCCGCATATGATCGGCAGCACTATGCGACATGCCTCCGGACGTCAGAACTACATCATGTTCCTGCGACGCCATCTGCAACGCGTCCCGTATCGCGCCAGGATCGTCGCGCAGATGACCGAGGTCCGTAAACTCGATCCAAGGCAACGACAGCATTCCCGCTGTCATATAACGGTTGGAATCGTAAATCTGCCCTGATTGAAGGGCTTCCCCCGGACGTCGCAGTTCCGAACCGGTGGTGATCAGGGCGACGCGGACACGCGGTCGGATGTCGACCACGTTTATGCCTGAAGCAGCCAACAGGGCGGCTACATGAGGGGAGATGAGGGTGCCGGAGGAAGCTAGCTGGACGCCTGGCGCAACGTCTTCTCCGAGTTTTCGAATATTCTCGCCGACTTTGGGTAGATAAGCTGTCCGTACAGTGTCTCCAAGGCGCCTGCACTTCTCGCGCACGATGACGGCGTCGAAGCCTGTTGGAACTGGTGCACCAGTGTAGATCTCTACGGTCATGCCGGGCAGGGCTGATGCTTCCCGTATTCCGTCGCCGGCTGCCATCGTACTCAAGATCGGCAAGGTCCACGGGCCGGGGCCACTGAGATCGCACGACCGCACCGCAAAACCGTCCATCGCCGAATGGTCAAAGCGCGGCAGGGCGGAGGATGCATGAACGTCGCGGGACAAAACTCTCCCGTTGGCGTTGCGGAGATCGACTCGGTCCGACCCAGACAAGGGCTGGGCCGTCGCGACAGCCGTCGCCACGGCGTCGTCGAACGAAAGAAGAGCTTTCCTCTCTGCGCCTATGCCGCCGCAATCACCAGCGGCTGGTTCGAGGGCGATTTTAATGTTCATCCGGGCCTCCCTCCCATCATGCAAGGCGCCGCCCGCAAACCGCGGCGCGCTGCGGCGGGCGTCGAAGTCAAGGGCCGGGGAATGTCTTCAGATAGGCGATGATGTCCGCGATCTCTTCGGGCTTCTTCAGGCCTGCGAACGCCATCTTTGTCCCCTTGATGTATACCTTCGGATTGGCGAGATATTCGCTGAGGTGGCTCTCGTCCCAGGACCAGCCTTCCGCGGCCTTCGCCTTGAAAGCGGCCGAGTAGTTGAAACCTGGAGCGGCCGCTACCTTGCGACCGACGATTCCGTTGAGCTCGGGGCCGACCTTGTTCTTGGCACCATCTCCGACGGCGTGGCAGACCGCGCACTTCTTGAACACGGTGGCGCCTGCCTCGGCATTTCCGTCGGCAAGGGCAGGGATGGCGGGCAGTAGACAGAGAGATGCAATTGCAATGAGCTTGCGCATTTCAGATTCCATGTTGGTGATCGTGGGAGGGCGGACCCGCCGCCCTCCTGCGGATGGTCATGCCGACTTGTATTCCTTCGGCTTGAACGAGAGGTGCTCGACGTTGCGCGGGGCGTCGGAGATCTTGCGGATGTCGCCCCAAGTCTGCTTGTAGTTCGGAAGGATCAGTTCGTTGGTTCCCGCGTTGACGACGTTGCCCTGCACGCCCGTCGGATAGCCGAAGAGCATGAAGGTCTCGCCGCGCCGCGCGGTCGGCGTCGGATAGGCCATCGCCTGCGTCGCTCCCGCGTCGTTGTAGACTTCCACCAGGTCGCCCTGCTTGATGCCTGCGTCTGTCATGTCCTGCGGGTTCATCTCGATAAAGGGATAGGGCCACCGGTCCATGACAAAGTCGTTTTCCTGATCCAGATAGGCGGACTGCCAGACGTGGTTCGCACGGCCATTATTGATCAGGTACTTGTGCTTGTCCTTCTGCTCCTGCTTGCCCTTGGCTTGCAGGCCGCGCCATTCGGAGGCCATGAAGGTCGCCTTGCCTTCCTTGGTCGAGAACTTGCCGTCCTCGTAGAGGCGTTTTGTCCCGACCAGCTTGCCATTCTCGAAGCCCGTGGCGGGCTCCTGCACGCCGTTATTGCCCATGGCCCTCAGGCGCTCGTAAGTGACGAATTCGCCACCACCGGCGACCTTGTGATAGCCGTCCATGAACGCGTCCTCCTCGGTCTTCCAGTCGAAGCCCTTGAACTTGTCGGCGTAGGCGGCGTCACCCATGTCGCGCAGCACACGTTCGATGTTGTTGGCAAGACGAGCAGCGATGAGGGAGTCTGGCATCGACTGGCCGGGCGGGTCCATGTACCGCTCGGTGAGCCGCAAGCGCCTCTCGCCGTTCATCGACGTCAGGTTTGCCTCGCCGGATGTTGCGGCCGGAAGGATGACGTGGCAGGCCTGTCCGATCTTCGTCGGAATGATGTCGACGTTCACGGCGAACAGTCCGCCCTGGTTGATGGCCTCGACGATCGCCTTGACCATCGCGTCGCGGTCGCCGTAGGGCGCGTTGCTCATCGCGTCCTTCACGATGTCGGTGCGCTTCTTGTAGACTTTCTTGAACTCGTGCGCGTTCAGCGTCGTTTTGTAGTGGTCGCAACCCCAGATGTGATGGACCGCACCCTTGCCGCTTATCAGGAGCTGGTCGACATAGGCGGCGGGCTTGCCGACATGGGCGTCGGACGGACGCGCATAGCCCTCCTGGTGGCCACCGAGACGCACACAGCCGCCGCCCGGACGTCCGATGTTTCCGGTCGCAAGTGCGATGTTCACAAGCGCGGCGTTCGTGCGGTAGTTGTCGTTGCCCCAGATCAGGCCCTTCTCGTAGGGAAGCATCGTCCGGCGACGTTTGCCTTCCGCCTTGGGTTCCGCGATCCAGGCGGCAGCCTTTTCAATATCCGCGACGGAGACGCCGCAGATTTTCGACGCATCTTCGAGCGAGGTCTTGTTCGCCTTGACGGCATCATCGAACCCGCTGGTGCTGGCATCGATAAACGCCTTATCGGTCCAGCCCTTCTCGGCAATGTGCGAGAAGATGGCGTTGAACAGTGCAAGGTCGGTTCCGGAGTTGATGGCGAGATGGAGCACGTTCTCCTTGCCGGCCTCCGCCTCGCAGGCGTTGATGGTCACGGTGCGGCGAGGATCGACGAAAACCATCCTGACCTGAGGATGTTCTTCGCCCGGCAGCTCCGCGTTCTTCTTGTCCGCCGTTCCACCGCGCATGTTCGGAACCCAGTGGTTCAGGAAGTAGTTGGTCTGGGTCTCGAGCGGGTTCGCACCGACACAGAAGATCGTATCGGCGAGTTCCGCGTCCTCGTAGCAGTTGTTGAGTTCACCGACGCCCATGTCCCTGGTGGCGTGTACCTCGGAGTTGTAAGCGGGGCGGTTGTGGATGCGGATGTTCTTGACCTTCATCGCCTCGAAATAGAGTTTTCCCGTACCCCAGGTATTCTCATAGCCACCGCCCGCACCACCATGGTCGTAGGCCGAGACATAGAGCGCATCCTCGCCTTTTTCCTTGATGATGGTGGCGGTCACGCGGGCCACGAGATCGAGAGCATCCTCCCAGCTTGTCGGCTGCATCTGCCCGTAGCGCCAAACGAGCGGATCGGTAAGGCGTTGCTGCTGCGTGTTGCGAGCCTCCGAGAAGCTCATCTCCGCCATGCGCGCGCCGCGGACCGACCCGAGACCGGAGTTCACTACACACTCCTTGTCAGGCTTGATGACGATGTGAACGTCCTGGCCTTGCTGCTTGACGACGTTGTACATGGAAGGCGAGTACCAGGCGTCCGTTTCGGCTTCCTGCTGCTGGGCAAGGTCGACGCCAAAGACGTTCTTGTCCGGCGCGGTCCCACCCTGCTTGTTCATCGGCCACGTGTATGCATGGTATCCGCATCCGACGATGCAGAAATGGCACGTGACGTTATGTTGCTTGGCGTCTGCGGGAATGATCGGCAGACGGTCGATGTGACGTTTGAAAGCCATGATCGTTACCCCTTAGATGACGTTTGAAAGGCGGCCGTACAGAAGCTCGTCGACGCCTTCGGCGAAGACGTCTCCGTTGTCGGCGACGCGCAGCATGTACTGCGGAAGGTTCTGCGTGGCCTGGCCCCAGACCTGCTGTCCCCCCTTTTCGGGGTCGAACACGGAATAGTGGCCGGGACAGTTGAACGTCCGCTCTTCGGCTGCATAGCTGAGGGGGAAGCCCTTGTGAGGACAGATCGTGGAAAAGCCGACAATGTCACCGTCGGGCCCGACGCCGCCTTCGACGCGCACGCCGAGCTTCAGGAGAACGCCTGCAGCGTTTTCGTCAGGGTAGGTGACATCGAGAGGTTCGTTGACGACCAGTTCCGAAATGTTGCCCAGTCGGTTCGACGGGTACTCGACCCCGGCTGAGGGGATGGCTGCACGCGCCTGGGTTGCCCCGGCTCCAACGGCGGCTACGGTCGCGCTCGCCGCTGCGAGTGCGCCTCCGCGTAGAAACTGACGTCTACCAACGTCGATAATCGTCCGACAGCGTGACATGCGATCCTCCCTCAAGTTGATGTCCTTGAGAGGTCTTCTGCAATCGTCGTGCCAACAGCGTTGGCGCTGGTTTCCATGACTTCCGCAGGAAAAGGGTAGCTCTAGCGTTCGAACTTCCGGACGATGCAGGTTCGGGATGTTCAGTTTTCCGAACGTCCTCCACCTTCGATACCGAACCTTGTCATCTTCTCCCAGAGAGTAGTGCGGGAAACGCCGAGCTGCCGCGCCGCCTGCGAAATCTGACCGTCGGTCGCGCTGAGCGCTCTGATGATCTGTCTCCGTTCGGCTGCATCACGGGCATCCGCCAGCGTTGAGACTGGAGGCCCTACTGCGGAGGGCTTTGCATCAGGAAACAGATCCGCTGGCATCAGGAGGACATTCTCGGAAAGTGCGGCGGCTCGTTCGAGCCGGTTGCGAAGTTCTCGAGCGTTTCCAGGCCAGCCATGTTCAAGCATGGCGTCCTCCGCCAGCGCGCTGATACCGCGCACCGGCGTATCGCGCTGCTCCACAATTTGTTCGAGGAAGCGCTGGGCCAGCCACAGGATATCTTCGGGCCGGTCCCGCAGTGGTGGGAGCGTTACAGGCAACGCCGACAGCCTGAAGTAGAGGTCGTTGCGGAAAGTGCTTCCGTCAGAGCCGATGTCATGATGGGTTGCGCAGACGATCCGTGCCTTGAAAGGGATCTGTACTTCACTGCCAAGTCGGTGAAACCTCCCGTCCTCCATGAGCCGAAGCATCTTCGCCTGCAGATGCAGAGGCATGTCGCCGATCTCATCAAGGAATAGGATCCCGTCGCTGGCTCTTTCCGCATAGCCGCGGTGGAGCTGATGTGCGCCTGTGAACGCTCCCTTATCGTGGCCGAACAGCTCGCTCTCGAGCAGTTCGCTGGGGATGGCCGCACAGTTGACCGCGATGAAAGGCGACGAGGGGCGGGCGGACACCTGATGTAGGAACCGGGCACTGACCTCCTTGCCCGTGCCTGTCTCTCCCTGGATGAGGACGGGCAGGGGATGAACCGCATAGCGGCGCAGCATCATCTCCACGCCGCGCATTGCGGGGGAAATTCCGAGGACGCCCTCGTTGCCGTCGGACGGCCTTGACCGGAGACTGGAGGATATCCGGTCGAGCAGGGCGGACATCTCGAAGGGCTTGGTGATGTAGTCGACCGCGCCGCTGCGCATGAGGCGAACCGCCTGATCTATGTCCCCGTATCCCGACATGAACAGGAACGGAGTCGAGGCTTCGCGACAGCTCCGCCGGAAGACGTCCTCGCCATTCATGTCCGGCAGCCGGATGTCGCAGAGGACGAGGTCGAAGGCCTCCATGCCGCCTGACAGGCCGCGAAGCGCGTCCTCGCCTTTCGTCCACCACTCGACGCGATGCCCTTCCAGGGACAGGCGTTGACAGAGAGACTCCCCCATTATCGGGTCGTCTTCCAGGATCGCGATCCGTCCCGTTTCACGCTGCATGGATCATTTCCTCCTCGGTGTTCGAGATCGGCAGGTGCAGCTCGATCAGCGCTCCGCCGTAGTCACTTCCGCCCACACTCACACGGCCCCCGACGCCGTCGACCATCCTGCGGACCATCCATAGCCCCAGCCCGCCGGCTGCATGGCTTGCAGGCCATGGATCGCCCGACGTGAGGACATCCATTGCCGCCTTGGTAAGACCTGGACCGGAGTCTGCCACTGAAAGAATGAGCGTCGAACCGTGGTTGTCAATGCGCATCTCAACGGCAACCGTGCCGTCATCGCCTGCGGCAGCGCTGGCATTGAGCACGACATTCAGCAGCGCCTGGCGCACAGCCGAGCCCGGCAACGCAGGAATGGTCAGGTCGGTAGGACAACTCATCCAGGTCAAGGTCTGCCGTCGGCTAGCGATCACGGGCTCCACGAGGACACGGACGTCTTCAAGGTCTCCCACGACCAGCGGCCTGGCTGACCGGTCGGGCCGATAGGTTGCGAGCGCGGCCTGGACGACGTCACGGATACCAGCCAGCCCGCGCTCCAGAAGGGAGAGGCTTGCATCGCGGACACTCTCGGCCGAACCGTGACGCTTCAATGTGTCGATGCAATTGAACAGGCCACCAAGGGGGTTATTGATTTCGTGCGCCATGCTGGAGGCTAGCCGCCCCAGACTCGCGAGCTTCTCCTCTTCGGCCAGACGATGGGTCAGCACGCTGCGCTCCCGCTCGGCTTCAACCAAGGTGTTGAAACCATGAAACAGGTCCGCGAATTCGCCGCTTCGAGCTGGGAACTCCTCCAGCGTGATCGGTTGTGGTGTCCCGGCCACGCCCGAACGCATATGGTCCGCAAGCGTCTTCACTGGCTTCACCATACGGCGGGCGATCACGTAGCCAACTGTTGCAAACACCAAGGCCAGAACGGCGTTGGTTGCCAGGAGGGTATACAACACCTGTCGCCTCTCAGCGACGAGGTGCGAGATGTCGAAGGACGCCTGGACCGTTCCCACCCGTCTGCCCTGATACAGGAGCGACCGCACGCCGAACCCCGTGTGGGTCGACCAGTCGATCTGCGTGCCGCCTCCCGACATGCGCTCCGCGTATTGTGCGGGGAGTGGAGACAGCACCGGAATTTTCCGCGGATCGCTCGTCGCGATGACCCTGTCGTCCCGTCCCGTCACTACCGTCTCCATCGGCGCGACCGTGGTGAAGATTGATCGGGTGCGATCCAGTATGTCGTAGGTTTCCCAGATGTCTTCCCTGAGGACGGCAGGCATGAGCGCGGTCGAAAGCCCATCGAAGTATGTTCCGATCACCGCGGTAAGATGCTGTTCCTGCATCTCGTAGAGCTTGTTCAGAACACGCTCCGAAATGATGACGCTGATGACGATCATGAGGATCGCCACCATCGCTGGGACACGAAGGGTGAGGGGAATACGCTGGAGGTAGGAGATCACCTTCACCCGAGGCTCCTGACATGTGCCATGTTGGCAGCGATGCTGTCGAAGGTCGATTGAGGTGCATCGACGAAACCATCAAGTTCCAGCCGGGCCAGCACCGATCGTCCGACAGGGTCCGACGCCATGTTGAGGAACGCCGACTGCAATGTGTTAAATACCTCTGTGTTCTGTAGTCTTGCTGGCGCAGCCACCGGTGGGAAACCATGCCAGGTAGATCTGATCAGGACCCTCGTCTGATCCACCAGACCCGGCTCGAGGTTTCGCATTACCTCCCAGACGTAGCCGTCCACGCTGCCCGAATCGGCCAGACCCGAAGCGACTGCCCGGATCACGTTGCGGTGCCCGTAGGTGAAGAATGTCTTGCGGAAGAAACTGTCCTCACTGGTATGCCGCTCGGACAAGTACGCCTTCGTAACCAGATATCCCGAGTTTGAATCCGGATCCGAGAAGGCGTGGACATTACCTTTGCAGTCGTCCAGCGTCTTTGCCCGGCTCTGCGATCCCACGATGAAGTAGGACTGGTACAACGGACGTCCGCGCCAGAGCGGAGTAGCAAGCAGCGCAAGGTCATCGTGAAATTTCTGGTAGGGATAGCCACAGATCCATGCGGCCTCGAGGTTCCCCGCAACGAGAAGCGCGGTGACCTCCTGATAGGTCCGTTGTGTTACGAGCTGAACCTCGTGCCCGGTCGCCTTGGTCAGATAATTCCTTAGTTCATCAAGCACGTCGATGTCGTTCGACAGAAATACAGGGGTGAGACCGAATCGCAGGACACTTTTGTCAGATCGCGATTCCAAAGCTGCACCAATAGCCGGTGACGAGATCAGCGAGAGTGCCCCGCCAAGGAACGATCGCCTGCCAAGGACCGTCGCTCCAGCGCTCGGACAGTCCGGACGAAGCTCTTTTTCCTGCATCGCTGTTCTCCTCCTCCACCGCATTGCATCGGACAGGACTCCCATCCCCTCCGGCGCTCTTGAGAAAGCTCCTCAACCTTCTCGCTGCAATTTGTAGCACCAAGGGTTGACGCTGTCCATATTTCCAGTATTCTCGATATATGGAACAGGAAAGCGCAATTCTCGCCCTTGCGGCACTCGCCCAGTCGACCCGGCTGGAAACCTTTCGTCTGCTTGTGAAGGCGTCGCCAGACGGCCTGCCCGCTGGCGAGATCGCCCGCTCACTCGCGGTGCCTCACAATACCATGTCGACCCATCTCAATATTCTCGCGCGCGCGGGCCTGATTTCGGCCGAGCGCCGCAGCCGGCTCATTGTCTATCGCGCCGAAATTACGCGTCTGAGCGATCTGACGCTGTTTCTCGTGAAGGACTGCTGCGGAAGCAATCCTGACCTATGTGCTCCGCTAATTGCAGAACTCGAACCCTGCTGTTAAAACCGAAAGGTGCCCCTATGACCAAGACGACCTTCAACGTGATGTTTCTCTGCACGGGAAACTCTGCACGCTCGATCATCGCCGAAAGTGTTCTCCGGAAGGATGGAGCAGGCAAGTTCAACGCTTTCTCTGCTGGCAGCTACCCAAAGGGCGAAGTGAATCCTTTCGCCATCGAGACGCTTGCTGGCCATGGCTATCCGGTCGACGGCCTTCGTTCCAAAAGCTGGGACGAGTTCGCCGCTGCTGGTTCCCCTGAACTCGATTTCGTCTTCACGGTCTGCGACAACGCCGCGGGCGAGGCGTGCCCTGTCTGGCCAGGACAACCGATGACGGCCCACTGGGGCGTCGAGGATCCGGCCGCGGTAGAGGGAACCGACGCAGAAAAGCGTGTCGCCTTCGCCACCACCCTTCGATACATGAAGCTGCGCATCGCTGCCTTTGCCGCACTGCCTGTCGAAAGCTTGGAGCATCTGAGCCTGACAGCGAAGCTGCACGATATCGGACAGATGGAAGGCACGTCCACCCAAAGGTCCGACGTCGCATGAGCACCCCGGTCGACATCGTCATCTATCACAATCCCG
>NZ_JAFCXE010000032.1:0-66088 GCF_049897905.1 Pararhizobium sp. PWRC1-1
TTCAAGATCGCCTGCCTCGTACCCGGTCACTACGACGCCGGAATGCACGGCGACGTGACCGTGGCCAAGAAATAATCCGACGCAAGGAGACATGACATGAAATCCATCATCAAATTCGCCTCGACAGCCCTTCTCGCAGTCGCCCTCGCCTCAGGCGCGTTCGCCGCCGAATTCACAAAGGGCACGGTCAAGAAGGTCGATGCCAAAGCGAAGAAAGTCACGATTATCCACGAGGAACTCAAATCCCTCGAGATGCCCGCAATGACCATGGTGTTCCGCGTCAAGGATGACGCCATGCTTGATAAACTGAAGGAAGGCGGGAGCATCGAGTTTGTCGCCGAGCGCGTCGAAGGCAAAATCACGGTCACGGAAGTCAAGTAACGCGAGAGGGCCGGGCTTTCCAAGGCTCGGCCCTTCCGACCTCATTCCTCGGATCGGCGTATGCCGATCGTACCGATCTGGATCAATGGATCAGAAATCATCGCCTTTTAACAACAGCGCTTCCACCCGGGAACTACGGTCGGCCTCGCTGCGGTTCGTTGTCCTTTCGATCCTGTTCGCCAATCTCGTTTTCGGTGACGGGCTCGCCAGCTTTACGACCCATGTCATCGTCAGCTCGGTCTATCTGATCGTCAGCGTGGCATCCGTCGCGGTGGCTGTCTATTTCCCGACTCAGAAGCACCTCGGCACACTGTTCGTGACGCTCGATGCGGCCTTGGTCGTGGTGATCCTTTATGAACACATCCTGGCTAGTCCGATCACGCAAGACCACGCCCTTACCACGTCGAGCTTGGTCGTGTCATTCATCCTTCTGAACCACGTAGCCTTGAAGCTCGAGCGCAGACTGATCGTTTTGTTTTCGACCATCGTGGTCTTGGCATGGGTGCTTATGCTTGCCCTCATGGCGTTCCGTCACAACGCCAGCACGCCCGGAACATTGCTGACCAACTTCTTCAACCAAGACCTCGGCCTGACCATGAGTTTCGCGTTCACGGCGCTAGCCGTGTATCTGTTGGCGCGCGATCACGACCGCACCATCAGGCAGGCGTTGAGGATCGAGGAGAAGCGCATGAACCTGTCACGCTTCTTCTCGCCAGGGGTCGTCGCCGATCTTCAGACTGCCAGTGCCAGCCTTGACCTCGAGCGGCGTGACGCGGCGATCATGTTTGTCGATATCCGCGACTTCACGTCATATGCGGAAACGACTTCCGCACGCGAGCTTGCCCGTGTCCTCGGAGAGTACCGGCATATCGTCGCCGGCACAGTGTACGCCTATGGCGGGACTGTGGACAAGTTCATCGGCGATGGCGTGATGGCGGTTTTCGGGCAGCCGAAGCCCAAGGCGGACGATGCTCAGCGGGCATTGGCCTGCGCGTTGTCTTTGACCGCGGCGCTCGGCGAGTGGCGCAACGACAACATTGACAGGGGCGGCCCCTGTCTGGACGTGGGGATCGGCCTTCACTATGGCACCATTCTCGGCGGGGTCATTGAAAGCGGTTTTCATGACGAGTTCACCGTGATCGGCGACGCCGTTAATGTCGCCCAACGCCTGGAGTCTTTGGCAAGCCTTTTAAAATCGCCGCTCGTGGTTTCAGAGCGTATGATCGAAGAGGTGCCGAGGATGTTCGGGGCCAATGATTGGGTGTACACAACGGGCGTCAGTATCCCCGGCAGGAAAGCGTCGCTCAACATCGCGTATATTCGTCGCGCTGCCGACCTCGTGCCGCCAGCCGGTTATGAAACCGGGGACATGCAGACCGATTTCCAAAGGTCTTCTTTCCAGTCGCTTCCGGCGACACCACTGGTTGGAATGTAAACCGCGCCACCAACGAAGACCCTGCCTGGGCCGTCGCATTTCACGCGGACGTCGTGGGTTCCCTTGTCGATGTACCTGATCGAACCAGCGCTATCAAACTCCGTCAGGCCGATGGTCACGTCGAAGTCGTAGTCCTGGACGGGCGATGTCTGTAGCGACGTCACGGTTAGATTGACGGTAACGTCGTGCTGGAAATGCGAAACGTGGAATGGCGGCCGCTCTGCTGACTGGGCCTGGATGGCGGAAACGGGCATCGCGAACGGAAGCATCAAGATCGTGCGGATCCACATGGACCCCTCCCAAGGTATGTGAGGAACGCATCATAGCACCAATTCATTTGGGTCACAGGGATTCTCGTAAAGCCCTAAAACAGTCAGAATCGAAGACACGGACGGTCGAGATTACAAGTACAGTTTTTTATAGATCGCTCCCCGCGATTGTCGAGCGTTGCGAACATCGGCCGAATCGGGAGTTACCGTGCCGCCGGAGACGACGGCACGGTAACCATTGTCACATAACTTTCTTGATGTCGGAATACGCGCCCGAAGTCTTCAGGATGATCGTGACGTCGGCGGCGGTTCGGTTGCGCCAGAACCAGCCGTGCTTGCCGTCGAATGCCGCTTCCATTTCGCCGGACTCGGTTGGTGTAGCCCGCCCCTTTTCATAGCTGGTGGTCTCGCCGCCGTCCCCGTCCGCGTGCATGTCGAAATTGACGACTCCACCTTCCGCGGTCCACACATAGGTGGCCTTCGCGCCCTTCGACATGGTCAGCTTGATTTCGGTCGCCTCACCTGGCTTCAGCGTCACCGACATCTTATCCTGGCGCATTTCCTGGGCGTGCGCTGTTCCGGCAACAAGCTCCCGGAACAGACGGTCCATTAGGCTTGATCCCTGTTGAGGTACTGTCCCGCTGGTCGCAGCCGGTGATTTGACTTCCTGTGCCTTCTGCCGATCGTCTTCGGCCTCTTCGGCAAGCTGGGTCTTGATCTCGCCCATCTCTGTCAGGCCGAGGACGCTACCCGTTCCGGTCGGATCGATCCCGTATTCCGACGGAAGAACGATAGTGACGAGGATCACGGCTGCCGCAGCAGCGGCGATGACCGTGGACTTCACCAGTTGTTTCGAGGATGGCAGGTCGCCTGGTGCTGGTGCCTGAGAATTGAACATGGTCGTTTTCCTTTCGAGTTAAGCAACGAAATAGCCGGTGAGCTGATATCCGATCAGCACGAACCCGGCGGTCATCATGAGGACGTTGGCGGTGTAGGCGTGGCGCAGGAAGCTCGATGTCTTGCGCCAGTAGCTCATGCCGATGAGGATGACGGCGAGCGCGATGAGCTGGCCGATCTCCACGCCGACATTGAAGGCGAGCAGGTTGGGAACAAGGCCGTCCTTTGCGATGTCGTATTCAAGGATTTTGGTCGCCAGACCGAGACCGTGGAAGAATCCGAAGATCAGCGTGGCGAGCTTCGTGTCCGGTTGATAGCCGAACCATCGCTGGAAGGCCCCGAGATTGTCGAGCGCCTTGTAGACGACCGACAGGCCGATGATCGCGTCAATCAGGTAGGAGCTGACGTTCCACCCGAAATAGACACCCAGAAGCATGGTCGTCGAATGTCCGATGGCGAACAGGCTGACGTAGATAGCGATGTGCTTCAGCCTGTAGAGGAAGAAGATCACGCCGAACAGAAACAGAAGGTGATCGTATCCGGTCACCATGTGCTTTGCCCCGAGATAGATGAACGTGAGTAGATGGACGCCCGTGATTTCCTGGATGTAGCCCTTGTCGCCCTCGGCGACGGCGTGTGCGGCAGCCGTGCCGGCCAAAGCAAATAGCGACAACATGACCAAGATGAACTGGAGGACGAGCGAACGGGATGATAACCCGCGACCGCCGCCCCTAAGAGGTGGTTGCTTCATATGGAATTTCCGTGATTGCGTTGAACACGCCGCGAGAGCGGCAGTCGTCAAATCAAAGTCACGGTGCGCGGCGGGCGGCGGATGCCGTAAGGCGGTCCGTCGGCTACGCTTTCGGATGTGACAGGATAAGCAGGAGCGGACCGAAGGCGGTATCCGAGACCCAGGGCCGTTACGAGGCCAGCCTTGTCGTGGGTGTGGTCGGCATGATGATGGTCGGAAAGATCGTCTGACGACACATCGACGAGGTCGAAATCGTCATGCGAATGGCCGTGGACGTGGCTCTCCGAACTGACTGCGGCCATGGTCGAATGGAGGCTCGGCGCATGCTCGCCAACGCCTGCCAGCGTCAGGAACAGCACCGCGATCGCCGCTATGAAGGCGACGAAAACGGTCAACGGTCTTTTTCCCCGACAAAACACCATGGTCGCACTGATATCCGGCTTCGCGGGTTCGGGCAAGATCGGCCACTTGAAATATCCTCTCCAGGGGGATAGGTAATCGTTCATGACAGAACACCGACACGCCACCCATCCAGAAATCGTCAAGCGGCTCAGGCGGGCTGAGGGACATTTGAAGAGCGTGATCGCGATGATCGAGGGCGGCCGTCCCTGCCTCGACATCGCCCAGCAGCTTCAGGCCGTAGAGAAGGCGATCACCAACGCCAAGCGCACCCTGATCCAGGATCATCTCGATCACTGCCTGGACGACGCGGTCGGCCCCCTCGGCGGCGCTCAAAGGCGGATGATCGACGAGTTCAAGGCGATCGCGAAATACCTGTGATCGATGAGCCGACATGTGCGGCTTCGGGACAACGAAAGAGAATGTGAGTTAGCTATGTGGAACAAAGTTCTCGACTGGTTTGGCTTTGGAAGTCACGGCCACAGCCACGATCCCCATGGTACGTACGGGCATACGCATGGCGTGATCGACGCGACCATTGCGACGACGGATCGAGGCATCTGGGCGATCAAGTGGTCGTTCGTCATCCTCGCGGCGACCGCGGCAATGCAGATCGTGGTCGTCGCGATATCGGGCAGCGTCGCGCTCCTCGCCGACACCATCCACAACGTGGCTGACGCCACCACGGCGATCCCCCTCTGGATCGCGTTCGTGCTGGCGCGGCGCAAGCCGACCAAGACCTTCACCTACGGCCTTGGCCGCGTCGAAGACCTGGCGGGCATCATCATCGTGATGATCATCCTGTTCAGTGCGCTGGTCGCGGGCTACCAGGCCATCAACCGCCTCATCAATCCGGAACCGATATCTCATCTCGGCTGGCTGATTGCCGCTGGCGTCATTGGTTTCATCGGCAACGAAGCCGTCGCGGTCTTCCGTATCCGCGTTGGCAGGGAAATCAACAGCGCAGCGCTGATCGCCGACGGTTTCCATGCCCGCACCGACGGCCTGACCAGTCTTGCGGTCGTCGCCGGAGCCATCGGCGTCTGGTTGGGCTTTGCGATCGCCGATCCGATCGTCGGCCTGCTGATCACCGTGGCCATCTTCGGTATCGTCTGGCAGTCGGCGCGATCGGTGCTGACGCGGATGCTGGATGGCGTCGAGCCTGGGATTGTCGACGAGATCGAACACGCCGCCGCGCATATCAAAGGCATCGACAAGGTCACGGCGGCGAAGGCCCGCTGGCTGGGGCACAAGCTCCATGTCGATGTCGCGGTGGTCATTGACGAGGGCGTTCTGCTTGCCGAGGCCAACGTCATCACTTCCAAGCTGCAAGACCAACTCTTCGCCCACATTCCAGCGCTTGCCGTCGCGACGGTCAGGATCGTTGCACCAGACCCGCAGGGACACCATCACGCCCCTGACCCGTTCCAGGTGAACGGCAAGCTGGCGCAGGGTCTCCTCGAAATCGTCGATACCGCGGACGGAGAGCGTTTTCGCCTGCGCGTATCGCGGCATTCCGAGGGTCTCTCGGCCGCCGTCGCCATCAAGCGCGACGCTGGACTCGAACAGCACGCATTGGTCCCGGTTGCGGGCGACCACCACCTTCTGCAGAGCGTAGAGGCTCCCGCCGAACCGCACGAGTTCGACGCAGAGCTTGTGCTTTCCAACGCTTCGGACAGCGAGCGACTGGCCTTCAAGATGCTCGAGCCTGCGGGGCACCATCATTAGAAGCGTGGCGCGGGCATCCAGCCGTGGGTGATCTTTTCGCCTATTCGGGCCTCTTCGTCGCGGCCTTCGGGGCTACCCGTGGCCTAAGCGCACGTGCCTGATCTCCTCAGATTGTCTGGATATCTGATCGCCGCATCCGGCGGCGACGCCCCCCAGGGCGGGCGACGCGGGCTCGGTCCTGATTGCGGCCGCGGGTGGTGGTTGTCATGACTCGCTCCATTTTGTTGTTTACCGCAGGAAACGGGCGTCAAATCAAACGGTTCCCGCACACCCGCTGAATTGGGCGGTCAAAAAACTGATGGCCTCGATCTCGACCCTCACGTTAGGACATTTTGCGAACGGTGGCCGCTCACGCGACGTCGCGATCGAGAGGATTAAGGAGCTCGCTTTCGGCAGCGACAACGAGAAATTCGTCAGGAGCGAGACACTCCTCACAATGCCGCACCCATCGGCGGGTCGCTGAGAGAAGGTGACAAGGTCACTTTCGAAGTTGGCCAGGACCGCAAGACCGGAAAATCGAAGGCTGAAAACGTTAGTGTGCCCTGACCTGCAGGCCACAGACCAGCCTGATCTATATATTGGGGCAGGCTGGTCTCGTCCGCGCTCTACGGGCTCACTGAAAACTGCTGCTCTTCGCCATCTGGTATTTATCGTTTCAGTTTGAACCACTTTCCATTTCGCCCCGATCCACTCAAGCCGAATAAAGTTGTCTGCGTAGAGTTCACTCCATCGGATTTGGTGAGGTAACTCTAGATGAAAAAATGGGTCAAATCCTGCTGTAACTCAACAGCCATGCCTGATTGTTGCGGGAGCATCACGCTTTGGCGTCAAGTTGGTTTCGCCCGACAGGAACGGCACAGCCCCTTAGCCCGGAGTTACACCTATTTTCTGATTTCCGACGACCACGGAAAATTCACATATCGGTCGCGCGTGTCGAAACAGGTATTGCCGTACATCTTGAGATATTTTTCCCTCTGATCGGGATCAGCGAAGACCGCCGCTGGATTGCCCCAATCGGCCTCATATTGGACGATGTTGTTCTCCTGAAGTGCGATCGGTAGAATGTCCATTGCCTGAGGGATGCTCTTGCCGTCAAGCCAGTCGGCAGCAAACTGCCCCATGGCGTAACCGAATACCGGAGAAGACAGCGAGATACTTGCCTTGAACGGACTGTCACCTTTCTTGATTTCTGAAACAGCTTCCGGCTCGCCGTCAATACCACCGAGAAACTGATCTGGGCGATCCTTGCCCGCAGCACGCAGTGCTTTAAGCGCACCAAGCACCACTGCGTCTCCACCGAGCACGACGTCGATATTAGGGTTGGCCAGCAAAATCGTGTTCATGGTCGCAAAGCCGCTCTCCTTGGTGACTGGGCTTGGCGCAATATCGGCGACAATTGTCACCCCGGGTAGGGCAGCAAGGGCATCTCGCATGGCTTCGAAACGAGGTGTCAGAAACTCCATCGTATCCTGGGTCAACAAGACTACATTGGCCTTGCCTCCTAGCTTGGCATTAATGTGTGTGATCGCAGCCTCGGCCAGCGCTTCGCCTGTCGCATATTGTGGCGCATTGAGCAGCAAGGTGGCTGGCGGCGGCACAATCGTTCCGACAAACGCACCTGACCAGATCGTTTGCCGAAGGCTGCCGCTCACCGCAGTTGGGTCGGATGATGTAGCGATCAGGGCGCCCACCTTGGCGGCCCGAAAAGATTGTATTTCTGCGACAGCTTCGGCGACGTTGTTTTCCACCACGCTGCGTCGGTATTGCAAACCTCGGTCTTTTGCAGCCATCGCCAGGCCGTTGTTTACACCTTGCAAAAACTCGCGCTCATTCTCCTGCACATATGCCAGAACGTTGGTCAGTCCAGAAGGCTTGCTGCAGCTGGGCGCCACTGGATCAAAAGTCGGAAACACCGTGCGTTCGGTAATCCCTTGCGACCCCTCCTGAGCATTTGCTGGCCCAGGGAAGTTACCCGCAGCAATAAAAGCGGCGAGAACCATCAGTCGCGTGGCCGGGAACCAACCGTTGTTCATGTCTTGGCGTAAAGGCATTTCAATCACTCATCATTGCGAGGTTGATTTTTGAGCAAGTTCTAGCAGCAAGTTGAAAGCGGCTCGACAGCGTCCGTCGGTCACTCTACTGATGTTCGGCTACCAGTCCTCTGTGGCGAAGCCTCCGGAGAGCCGGCTCACGATGGGAGCCCACGCTTTGGTGTAAACACCAGATATGAGGCGGTGCCGGGTTCCCGTCTCCTATATTCGATCTTGCCACCCAAACTCATACTCATTGCATTGACGATACGAGTGCCTACACCAGTCCCTTTGGCTGGTGCGCCCTCCGCACGCCCGACACCGTCGTCCTCGACAACCAACTCGACCTGGTCTTCAAGTCTTTGTACGCGCACCCTGACGTTTCCCGGTCGATCGGGATATGCATATTTGAACGCATTAGTGACAAGCTCGGTGATGACTACGCCGAGATTGATGCTGGCATCGGTGTCCAGCTCAATCGGTTCGATGTCGAATGAGAGCGTTACGCCGTGTCCTTCACTGCGCAACGATGTTCGAAGGTGTTCCAACAATCCAGATAGGTACTCGTTCAACTCGACCGAGCGCACGTCTGAGGAACTATACAGGCGCTTATGGACGAGCGAGATTGCAAAGATACGGTCTTGTGTTTCCGTAAGCGCGTCCTTGGCCGACTGATCGACTACGCCTTTGGCCTGCAGGCTCACGAGGGATGAGACGAGAGATAGACTGTTGGCAACACGGTGATTGACCTCCGAAAGCAGCACCTCGGCGTGGTCACGTGCCTGCGTCAAGTCTGCCGTCCGGGTCGCCACGCGTTGCTCAAGTTCTCCGTTGAGGACATTGACTTGGTCGCGTGTCGTTCTCAATTCCTTAGTGTAGCGTGTGATGCTGTAGGCCGCTCCACCAATAACCGCAACGATAACGAGTGCGCCGATGCCGGATACAAGACGAAGCCATCCACTGTTGGTGCGTTGCTCTGCGACGCCCGCCGTCAGTCTGCTATCGGCCTGTCCAATGATACCAGCAAAGAAAACGTTGGCTTCGTCCGTCTGCGCTTTTCCGATGTTGGTCCGGATAATTGCAAGTGCCTCTTCCTCGCGCTTTTCCCGCTTCAGCGAAATCATATGGTTGAGCTCTTCGAACTTGGCCACGATAAGCGTGCTTAGCCTTTCAAGTTTTACATCTGATCCCGTGTAGGACGGCAGAAGCGTCTGAAGCGCTGCCAAATGACGTTGCGCCTGGAATTTGGCTGCCTGATACGGCGCCAGATAGATCTCATTGCCGGTGATGATGAAGCCACGCTGACTGGACTCTGCCGTCTGCATTGCGTTTCGCAATTCGACAGCTGCGATCCGTATATCACGTGCTCCACTTGCGTCTTCAAAATAGCTCTGCGCCCGTTCGCTAAGCCAGAAGTTCATCGCGACGATAGCCATGAGGGCCACGAAACCTATAAGAAGGAACGCGGACGTCGATCGCCGAATGGATTGGGTCGAAATGGGCATCGGCGCATTCGTGCCCTATTTGACAACGCCGCGCCACAAGGATTTTTTGGTTTCAGCTGTTCCACATGAGGCGCTCCAATATTCAATATGCCGGAAATCCCCCTGTGTGGCCGCGAGCCGGCGGATTCCATCTTCTCCAATCTGCTCGCGGCAATGTCAGTTCTGTTTTTGTTCAGAGGCGGAATTTGCGTGCGGCTTCGAAGCTTGAGACGACGGAAGTCACCGAAAACCTGGCGGACGCCGGATGCGAGGAGTTGCAGGGCTTTCTACTTGGCAAGCCATTGCCGATCGGAAAGGTTGCACGCCAGGTTTCGCTCGTGCTCGAGACCCTTCTGCTCGCCGCGCGAGATGGGTCCACGGATGCCGTCGATCTGATCACCATAGCCGGGCGCGTGCATCGAGAAACCGGCCTAGCTGACGCGCCTGAAACCACCCGGCGGTCGCTTAAGTGACTGCTTAAGGGAAGCCCGACGCGTATCAGGGCCGCGCCAGAACTTCCTTCAGTGCCGCTGATAGCTCAACAAGCTGGTACGGCTTGGGGAGTATCTTGATGCCTTCGGCCTCCGCTGTTTTTTTTAGCCAGAATTGCAACTTTGGTGCAATCGCCATCGTTTAGATGAAGGTCAAGGAGTGCCAGGAAGGCGTGTGCCTCTTTAGATATTCGCAACCGTCTGCACACGAAGTTACAACCGTGATGTCTTGGAAACCTGCATCCATGAGCGTGGTTTCCAAGTCGAGGGCGATAAGAGCCTCGTTTTCCAAGATGAGTATTGAATGTGTCAACATGGATCATTTCCGATCAACAAGAGCGCAGCACTTTTCCCCGGTGGAATTATAGGCAAGCTCGACGGTCGATCAATAGGCTTAATTTTCGACCAATCGTCCTCGACAGGTCATTCAGGCGGCTCAGTTGTCAACCCGACGCGCGCCAATCGTAATGCCCTTAGAAGCTCGGATTTGTGACGATCCGCATCACGCTTGGCATCAATGACCGCCTCGGCTACGCGTTTCGACTCATCGAAATCGCCAAGAGCTGAGAGACCTCGCTTGCGCCTCTTTTTCGCAATCTTATTCATGACATGAGTCCTCCTGCCCTGCCGGCATTTCAAAACGGCAATTGTCACGATGGAAAATGATGTAGATTGGAGAATATCCACGTCAAGATACCCGCTGAAATTTTCCATTCTGATCTCGGCTAGGCTGTTATGCGCTCTCGGTAGTGTCAATATGTTCAAGCCCGGCGCTGCAGAAACGAGAGCTTGCAAGCAGCTGCGCCGCAAGCAATGCGTAGCCGAGTTTTCCCCAGCGCTACTTTTCGCTTTCAGTCAACGACATTGCAGACTCAGCGCTAAAGCCGACGCTACCACTAAGAACTGATCTGGTATTGGAGCGAACCCCTCGGGCTGGGCGAGCGAGCAGTTGATTTGAGATTCCGGTCCTTGATTTGGCACCTAATTTGATATTTTCCGCAATGGCAGCGGCCTCACATCTTAGCAGCTGACATCCACTAAACCTGCACATTTATAGATACTTAAACTTTCAAATGGCAACGTGGGTGTATAATCTCAAATTAACTGCCAAGAGCTGCTGCAACGAACGCATTCTCACGTTTAACTGCCAAACGACACCAACTAATCCGAGCGGTTGGCGACGTCGCGGCGACTCGTCTTTAGAAGCCATGCGTCATGGTTGCGGAGAAATAAATTAAGCCGGTCGGCATAGTCTTCTGTGGCAGCATCGCGTACGCTCTGGCGCGGGGCGAGTGACCTTCGCCACGCAGTCACACGCGGTAGCGCATCAAACACGCCGGTTCGTATGATCGCATCGAAGACATCGAAATATCGAAAGATCGGTGCGAAGGCAGCATCGACCAAGCTAAATGTCTCGCCGGCGAAGAATGGTCCGTCGCTCAACTCAGCCTCGACACGACCAAACTTTTCGATGAGTGCCTTGCGTTTAATGTCGTAAGTAGCTGCATCTTTGGCAGTTTCGAAACCCCACAAGTCCGAAAGAATGGAGGAGCCGAACTCGATCCAGCCCCGATGCCGGGCCCGCGCCAGTGGATCGTCCGGATGGAGCCGAGGCCCGGGCTGGGTTTCTTCGATAAATTCGCAGATTACGGCGCTCTCGAACAACACTGTATCGCTGCCGTCGTCCTGTTTTACGATCAGCAGAGGTACCTTCCCGAGCGGGGATATTGCGATGAACCAGTCAGGCTTCGCTGACAGCTCGACATACCGACGGTCAAACGGCACGCCTTTCTCCGTCAGGGCAATTGCGGCTCGCTGCACGTAAGGGCATAGATGGTGGCTGATGAGGGTCAACTTTGTATTGAACATGACGATCTCGCTTTTTTTTGCTTCACTGAATTGCGCGGGAAGGACGAAGCGCATGGGGCCCGTCGCCAAACAGGAACTGCGCGACGGACAAAATGATCAGGTAAAGAGGATACTCCCAACCGCCGCCCGGCGCAGTGAACACCCATCCATTGCCGGAATGTACCCAGATGATCGCTCCAATCAGCGCTGGGATAAGCGCCACAGCAACCCATCGGGCATAAATACCGAGAACCAGCATGATGCCACCAATGGCTTCTGCGGCAAACGTGACAGAAGCCAGCCACCCCGGGAGGCCGATGGATTCGAAATAACCTGCTGTGCCAGCAAGGCCGAAGGTGAAGAGTTTAAGCACGACGCTATGGGCAAGATACATTACGCCAAGGCTGATGCGCAGTAGCGTCACGGCGTAATCGGACAGTCGGTCCTGAAGCATGAGAGAGTCGCCTTTCTATATAAATGCATTTGCATCTATATAGAAGCTTGCCTTTTAGGTCAATATAGATGCAGATGCATTTATGTCCGACGATTCACATGTCTTAGCTGCACAGCCATCGCCCGCCGTCACCCGGGCTTGGGTGGGCCTTTTGCGTGCTCATCAAAGCCTCATTGCGGCAATTGACCAGGAATTGAAAGCGAATGTGTTGCCGCCGCTTGGCTGGTATGACGTGTTGTTAGAGTTGTCCCGAGCCGAAAGAGGCAAGTTACGACCCTATGAAATCGAGGCGCGCACGCTCTTGGCGCAACACAATCTTTCACGCCTTCTTGACCGCATGGAAAAAGCAAATCTCGTCCAGCGTGAGGTCTTCTCAGAGGACGGGCGAGGCCGTTGGGTCATTATCACCGATGCCGGCCGCGCCATGCAAACACGCATTTGGGGTGTTTACGGATCAGCAATTGAGCGGCTTCTAGGCGGCAAGCTGGACGAAGCCCAAGCCGATCAACTGGCTGAACTATTGGCCTATATCGCGCAGGATTGTGGAGATTGGGGCCCAGAGCACGCCGCTGGAGCTTCCAAGTAATCAGTGGCGGGAAATGGCCCTGCAAGAAGATCATGAAATCTGACAGTCAGGTTGGGAACGCTCAGCGACCATCGAAATGCCTTTCGGTTTCCCATGCGCCCGCCGCCTGCTGATGGAGATCGAGATAGTGCCGCGCGATGTGGTCTGGATCGAACGCGGTTCCCGGCGCCACCGAACCGGCAACCGTAACCATGGCGACATGGATCCCGTCTGCTACCAACTCTGCCATGGCAAAGGTGAGACCGCGGAGAGCGGACTTGCCGGCCCTGTGAGAAGCGACACCGGCCATACCCGGGATAAAGCGCAAGAACGCCGCGCAGCCCGCTACAGTAGCGGTCACGGGTTTCGCCGGACAAAGTTTCGAAAACTAGATCGATGCCGCCTGCTGCGGTCGCAACCTCTCCAAAACGTTGCACGCGATAGTCGATTACCAAATCCACGCAAAAGGTTTTCAGCCGTTCCAGCCCGACGCTATTGCCGTGGCCACCCCCCATGCGCCGTGAACCTTGGCCAGTTGTTCCTACTTCAGGATCGTCGGCGTCAGGATCGGCACCATCAGCATTTCGAATTCAAGTTGCTGGCAGAGAGGGCTGGCTTCAGCTTTTCCTTTTTAATGCCTCGGGCTTGTGCGCGGCTTGTTTGCCAGACTTGGTGCTCTCAACGATCATCTGTGGATTAGACTTCGTTGCTTTCACGGTATGACCCTTGATTTTCGTGTCAGACGTCTGTTTTTTGACAATCTTTCCTTCGGTGTTCCCTTGGCTGGTCTCCCATTCGACCTTGTCGTCCTTCTTTAAGTTTTCGCTCATCGGATTACCTTTGGAGCTGTTGGCATGGATCTAGCCGATTTCATCATGGCCCCGCGCTCCGGGGACATCCGGGAACTGCCATGAGCGGCAGTTGTTCCTTCATTCGGTGAAATACTGCGGCAGAGACTCGTAGAGAAGACGGTCGTTATCCCGATACAGTCCATTCCACTCGTGCCGCAAACCGGAGCAATCGCCGCTGGGAGGCTTGCCGGACGCGTGCAGCTGATCAACATGGCGGCGATGCTGGCGCTGACCGCATCCGCGCTAAGCGTGCCGGTCGCACTTCTTACCGCCTCGCCCCTCTAAGCTGCCCTGATTGCCTGCGAGCGCGTGGGGTTCTCAAGCGAAAACAGAAGCGAGTGTGATGGCCTCAGGAACTGTGAAATGGTTCAACGTCACCAAAGGCTACGGTTTCATCCAGCCGGATGACGGATCGCTCGACGTGTTCGTAAATGTCTCGGCTGTGGAGCGGTCCGGTCTTTTCGGCCCGAACGGTCAGAAGGTCGCATACGAACTCGTCCGGTAAGACTTCGGCGGCGGACCTGAGTACTATCTAGCCACCGTCTTCAAACATATGGCTTTTGCACTCGCTGTTTGTTGGTCTGCAACTTGTTGCGGACCCGCAGGACGTGGCCCTGCAACTATCCGATTTTGAAGTGTGCCTTGCAGTCAAGGTCGCTGATCGTGCAAACACCATTTGTGCGGGTTGAAGAGACGAGTTGGCCAGATTCGTTCCCACCGAGCCGCGGCACCAGTCGCTCTCCCTCCAGGCACAGTTGGGTCTGCGCGTCGAGAACGCCGACACGTTCGATCCACGCTTCAGGCCAGATGATAGGGCTTTCAGCGTACGTCATGCACCTTGCAGCGCGACAGTGGCCGTATATACAGAACGGGCGGGGGGTTACCGCGCATTTGAAATTAGGGGCTGCCCGTCCAGAAGTGGCATACGCACTCAGCTGCCTCTTGAATTGCGCATTTCGTCCATCCATATACCATCCACACGGATGGAGAAAACAATGATTGACAATGTTTATAAGCTTCGCGACAAGGTCGCAGAGTCGGAAAAGATCACCATCAACCTCGGCTATGTCGACCTCGGTCGTATTGACCTTCTCGTACAAGAAGGGTTTTACTCCAACCGCACCGACTTCATACGTACGGCGATCCGCAACCAGCTTGGCGTCGACGGTGAGGCGGTTAAACAGTCGATCGTCCGCCACACCCTCGAGCTGGGATTGCGCGACTACAGCAGGGCCGATCTGGAATCGCTGAAGGCAGCCGGCGAACGAGTGCACATCAAGGTGGTTGGCCTTGCTCGTATCGCCGCCGACGTCACGCCCGGACTCGCCCTTGCAACCATCGAATCCATCACCGTGCTCGGCGCGCTCCAGGCCAGCACGGAACTGAAAGCCGCGCTCGCAGATCGCATGCGATAAGGCGTTAGCGCCCCCAAACAAGGACAAGACCATGAACAATGAATTTGCCGCGGCCATGCGCCGGGCGACGCTCTCCACGCATGCCATGAACTTCACCGAGGCCACCCGCGTGATCCAGGACGCCCTTGCCGAGCGAGCGGCCGCGAAGGAGCCCGGCCCAGCTCCCGATATCATGCCCCCTGCGGCGAAAAAGCGTCCAAAACCTTTCTCCGTCGATCCAAACGCCGAGGTCGTCGAGCCTTCGACAAAACTGGAGCCCGCCGGCACTCGGACGTATCCGTCCCGGCCGCTAAGGCCACGACGATCGCTCGCGGAAACGCTGAGGATGCTGGACGAGGGTCAGGCGTCCGACAGTTCGGTTCGATTTCCGGCGGCGGACTGCCCGGTGTAGCGAAACGTTCCCCCTCGCCTTTCGTTCCGGATGGGGCCCAATATCTGGCGCGCAGCTTCACTTGCGCGGCAGGCACGCGAGGTTACAAGCTCTACGTTCCGGCTTCGAGCAGCCGTTGTCATATGATGATGGAACTCATGAACCATACAGATGTCACGAGGGTTTCAACACGGATAGCAGACGGGTGCCACGATTACGGAAATTGGACTGAAACTCGAAATTCTGCCCACGGACCTCGACGCCCTTCTCGGGTCCGAGCTCCTCGGCGAACCGTCCGACATCATCGATCAACGTTCCACCTATTTCGACTTTGAGGACCGCAGGCTGTCTCCGATGAATGGGACCTGCTGGTAGCGGGGCAAAACGGCGATCGATCTTGGCCTGAGCGAACACATGGCCACTTGCGGAAATCGGTTACTTCATCCACGAAAACGGATATGGGAAAGATGCCGCTTCCGTGACGCTCGGTTGGTATTCCAGCAGGGGGAGTTGATTATCGCAGCGCTCATGATCGTTTTGGCGCGTCCGGTCCCGTGGATTACATGCTGACCGCGAGCTCGGGCGCGTGTTCAAAACGAAGCGACTTGCGAGTTTCGGGTCGATGCGGCCTATAGCGATGTGTCGATGGGGTCGAGACGAATGTCGTCGGTTTCAGGCTTTACAACGATTTCTCATGCAGGCGTCCGGCGGCTGACGATAGAAAGACACTCTGACTGCCAAAGTGAACAAAGGGATCATCATGTCGCCATTCCATAACGCTGGTCGGACATTGATCGAGCGAATTAGGGCGTTTGAGCTGACCGTATTGATCTTGTTCGGGGTGATCTCCGGCGGTGCTTTTCTTTTCTTCACATTGGCAAGCGAAGTACTGGAGGGCGAGACCCGGCGCATCGACGAGGCGATACTGCTGTCACTCAGGCAATCCGGTGACCCGTCTCTTCCGATCGGTCCTGGATGGGTCGGCCATGCCGTACGAGACGTAACGAGTCTTGGCGGCACCACCGTGTTGACCCTCGTGACATTGATAACGATCGGATATCTTCTGTTGGCGCAGCGTCGTCGCCTTGCAATCTTGCTCTTCTTATCCGTAACGGGAGGCTGGCTGGTCAGTCATGCCCTAAAACTGGGCGTGGCACGCCCGCGGCCGGACATCGTTGCCCATCTCACCGAAGTCAACGATTTGAGCTTCCCGAGCGGCCATGCGATGCTATCGGCGGTCACGTATTTGACGATTGCTGCGATCCTCGTGCATACACAAGACCGGAGCGGCGTCAGAATGTATATCATGTTGATCGCCGTCTTCCTTTCGCTCCTAATCGGTCTCAGCCGTATCTATCTTGGCGTCCATTATCCCACCGACGTCCTCGCCGGATGGTGTGCCGGAGCGGCATGGGCAAGTCTTTGCTGGCTGGTCGGGCGGTGGTACCTGGGCGGTACAACGAACCGAGGAGGTTGAAATATTTTATCTATCAAACACCACGCGACTGAGAGCTCATTCACAGCGCATGTTATAATGGCTGCAGGTCTTCTGATCTTATAAGCAATGAGATTTAGGCGGCGCCCTGACCATTTGGTATAAGGAAGTCTAACCTTACCGGTGTTGCTCAGAACTCCCTTGCCGTCCACACTGATCCGCAAGACACAGGACGCTGTGGATGAGTTGCGCGATGCGAAGCGTTTCTGGCAAGAGTGAAGTCCGACAAAGTTGACGCGACATCATCTCATCAACAAAGCTCGCTTGCCAGCTGGACAAGGAACATTCTGAGAGCGTCACGGCAGTGACGCACCCGCGTGCTAACGCTACCGGTGACACCAGTTCCCCTCTTTTGTGTCATTCATTTCGACCCCGTTGTTTCGGGGTCTTTTTTGTCTCGACTTTAGCGCATTCCCGTAAGGCTTGATGTCAAACGCACCCTCCAATGGTGTCACTTTATCCATGCGCGCTCCTCTCGTCTCCAATTCCCATGAATACCGTCTCTGCCGTGGCCTCCAATCAGGACCGTCACCCAGATCGATGAGCGAGGTCGCCCCCGGGAGTGAACGTTGCGAACGGCGAGACCTCAAGCTTGCAGTCAGACTGGTGATTTCGGCATTCAAGGTTCAACACTACAGCCAGGTTTAATTCGCGCTGCGATCAGAGAGGGTCGGCATACTTTTCAGCCTATGCCGCCGCGCGATGTTCTTCTCGCGACGCTTCCCAAACTTCTCGCGCTGCATCGATATTCATCACAGCAATACCTACACCTACAATCAGGTCGGGCCATGCAGAGTGCCACGCGTAGGCCGTGACAATACCGGCTCCAATGATGGCGATATTGGCGAAGGCATCATTGCGTGCCGAAAGGAATGCGGCCTTTGTCAGGCTGCCGCTTGCGTGGCGAAAAGCGGCAAGCATGTACGCGCAGCAAAGATTGACTGCAAGTGCGCCCAAGCCCGTTACCGTGAGGAGAAAGGGCTGCGGCGGAACCGGATCGATGAAGCTCTGATAGGCCGTCCAGAATGTTGCGATTGCGGGGGCAAGCAGGATGAACGCCAAGGCCATTCCCACACGAGCACGGCTCCTGAGCGACCAGGCAAGCGCAAGAAGGATCAGCAAATTGACAGATGCGTCCTCCAGAAAATCAACGCTATCGGCAAAGAGAGAGACGGAGCCGATTTTGAGCGCCACAGCGAACTCGATCCCAAAATATCCCAGGTTCAACAGCGCGACGAGCGCCACGATCCTTCGTAGGGGTGTATCGAGATAGCGGTGCATATGCTTACACTACGATGGTTGACTTGTAACCACCGTTACATCCATAAACTGCGTATGGCTACAGAGACTTGGTTTCTCCTCACATACAAGGTCCCCGCTGAACCCAATCGGCGTCGCGTCGCGCTATGGCGAAAGCTCAAAGGCTAGGCGCGGTCTATCTTCAAAACGGCGTCTGTCTGCTCCCGAAGACCGACGATCATCGACGCGCGTTAAAAGCGATCGAGAACGAGATTGCCGAGATGGAGGGTAACGCTGTCCTCATGGAAACCGTAGCGCTCGACAAGTCACAAGGCGACAAGGTCGTTGCCCGCTTCCGCGCCGATCGCGACGAGGAATACAAGGAGCTTCTGGGACGCTGCGACGACTTCGAAGCTGAAATCGCCAAGGAGACAGCGGCCAATCATTTCGCCTACCCGAGATCGAGGAGAACGACCTGGACCTGAAAAAGCTCAAGTCCTGGTTCGAAAAAATCCGCAAGCTTGATTTCTATGACGCAACCCTTGCCGGGCAAGCAGAGGCACGGCTGGGAAGATGCCGAGTGTTGCTGGATGGCTACGCCAATTAGGTGTTCGCCTTCAGGAAGAGGACCGCAGCCCGTCGGAACAGGAATGATCCGATGCGTTTACACATTAGTTGATGGGTATACATGACGTCGATGACAGCCGACGGTGGCAAAGGCGCTCATGAGCGCGGTGAACGCCTCTTTGCGAGCGCCTCCACCACTGCAAGGCGCGTGGCTGAAGGCCCACTGTGTAGCACTTTGCGAAGTTCATCCGGCCTGACTGCTTTGCGTAGGCTTGAACGTCGCTCATCAAATTTCGCAACGCGGGGGCGATCCTGAAGCTTGCGGTCAGGCCACAGAGGAAACGCGCATTGCGTCGATTGGCTGTCTTCATAGCAAAATATCTGTCGCCTTGAAACGGAATAGAACCCGCCAGCAAATTTCCCAGACCTCAACACGCTGATTACATGCGATAATGTCTTATCTTGATACTCGTCAAGCCGCGAAAACTGTAGATAGCCAGCCAGTCTCACACAACGCGAACTTGATTGGCTTCGTATGGATTATGCGGTTCGGGTTGCTCCTTGCGCCTTAACCACGGCTGACTGTTCAACTTTTTACCCTTATTTATCCCAGGGTTAGAGGCCGCTGCTGGTAGTCCTTATTCCAGAGGTGCTGATGTTCGATCCGCATCCATTTGGAAAGGTGAGGATCCGCCTTGCGCTAAAGCATCCAGAGCGCGTCGAAACCCTGATCGTACAGAACGGCAACGCCTATACCGAAGGCCTCGCCGCATTCTGGGATCCGATCAAGGCCTATTGGGCAGAGAAGACGCCGGAGCGCCGGGAAGCCCTCGCAGGCCTGGTCACGCTCGATACCACGAAGTTCCAGTATACCGACGGCATGGGCAATGTAGCGCATATCAGCCCCGACAACTGGGTCGTCGATCAGGCGTTGCTTGATCGCCCTGGCAACAAGGACATCCAGCTGGATCTCCTGGGTGACTACGGCAGCAACGTACCCCTTTACCCGCAGTTCCAGGCCTTCTTCCGCGACCGCCAACCGCCGACGTTGATCGTCTGGGGCAAGAAAGCATCTCCTCACTGCTGTCGTCGATATGCTCGTCAAGTCCTACGGGAACTCAGTCGAAGTCGAATATGCCATTGAGGACATCGATGTCTCGGCCGACACGGCCACGCCTTTGGCGCTTCTCGCCAACGAAGTCGTTACAAATAGCCTCAAGTATGCGTTCCCTGACGCCCAGGGTGGGAAAATCGCCGTGACGTTGAAGGCGTTGTCCAAACGCAGGGCTGCCTGGTCATCAGTGACGACGGTGTGGGGTTCGACCGCGAAAACATGCACTCTGGGATGGGTTCTCGTCTCATCAAGGGGGTCGTGTCGCAGCTGCAGGGCGAGTTCATCTACCAAAGGTATGACGGGACGACCTTTACGGCTGAGATGGACATTATTGAGACGGCGGACCCTGCTTAAACAAAAACGTTCTGAGTGGGTGACTGCCTTAGCCCACCCTCTTATGGCAGCGTTTTAACCGAGACTGAGGGGTTGGCCAGATCGAGGTTTGGCCGGTGCGGGGACCGCCTTTGTCGAAGCTCGCTTCGGCATCAGAGGCGACGTACTGAATCCAGCCCGTCGATCAAAATCTCCTAGCAAGCTCAGCGATCCGTTTGATGGGGAACCTTTTACCCGGGTTAGGATTGTCAAATTATCGTCCGACATCTGGAGTTCCCTATGCAAATCGCTCTCGCCGCCGCAGTATTCCTGATCGCCTCCATTCCGCCCGCATTCGCTGACGAAAGCGGATTCCTGAAATCCATCGGTGGGGCGTGGTCAGGCAAGGGCACAGTCACCACCAAAATCGGGACATCCCCGATGGATGTAACCTGCAAGTTCGCTGGCACCACGAATGGACCAGCGCTCGCGATGGCCGGCCAATGTCGAGGTTTGCTGGTAATCCGCCGGGCAGTCTCAGCCGACATAAAGGCAAATGGCGCTAAGTACAGTGGAACCTACATCGGCCCCTCTGGACGCCCATCCAGTCTTTCGGGAACTCGCAAGGAAACTCAATTAATTTCGCCGTACGATGGAGCCGGGAGATCAACGGAGATCGGTTGGCTCAAATGACAATCGAGAAAATTGGCACTCGTGGACTTCGTCTTCGCACTACCGACAAGGACCCCAAAACGGGGAGGAATGTGGTCACCAGCGATATCCGTCTCACGAGATAAGTCAGGTTGATTAGGTCATGAACACCAAGGGCATCCGGTATCTATTAACACGGATCGAAAACAGCGAAGTCACCGTCGGATCGCTTCCCCAAACCGTTGATGACATCAAACTGGTTCTCGCCGAAAACGATATTCCTGTAGAGGAAGGACTTGCGCATCTTCACCAGTTTGGCGCGCTAAAGCTCAGCCAGTCAGCCGGTGATGGATCGGTTGAGATCATCTTGCAAGCCAAACAGGTTCACTGAGGGCCAGTGCATCTAGGAATTAGGTCTGATCCGCTCAGTTTCGGTATGTAGCGATGGGCGTAATCGCTTTATGATTTCGTCCCGGCAATACCCTTTTACAGACTCAACCGTCGCCCGCACATACGGATTACTGTTCACGGGCGCTAGCTTTTCGTCAACAAGCTTTTCCACGGCGGTGATAGCGTGTGCGACCGCAGGAGAGGCTAAACCGACTGAAAAATGCTGGGCAAGCGCCACGTCGAGTTCGCGAAACGCCACCTCCGCCTCTTTGGCGAGGCTGCTATATTCCGTTCTGAAGCCCCTCATGAGCACCTCCGTCCAAGAATATATGTCAATCTTGGCGTGTGGAAAACCTTCAATTTGAGGGTTTAAAGTCCAGAGAAAGTTTCGAAGGCTGATAGTCGCACGCCGTTAATCGGTGGCCCTGGTCGCGAAGTTTAGAAGTCCGAGGCCGCGAGAGGGCGGCCTCGGAAGGCCTCAATTACAAACCGCGCTTAGCGTAACGGTTGCGCTCAGCATCGATCTTGTCCTGAGTGTATGGGTCAGCCTCATCGTCGAACGCCGTATCGCGAAAACAACTCTGCCGAACGGTCCGCGAGCGAGAAGTTCCATGCCAGAGATCCCTCCGAAGCGGGTCAGTCGCCTGACGCGCTAGTATGTTAATGCACGGTGTGCGACAGCCAGTGTTCGCCAACTGGCGAATGAGCCGAACTGTTGCCGCCTGTCCGCTGGTCCATCGGCGCGGAGGCCAAAAAAGACCCCGCCGATAGCGCGGTCAAGCAGTTCAGCTTCGTGCGTTGAATACGAGAGGGGATTAACGCACCTCGGGATGTTACCACACATTTGTGGCGATGGCATTTGCAGTTCGCCTGCCCGCGTACCGACCTCGCGTCATACTTTCGATCCACCCATGCGCCAGCACGATGCGGCGGAACTGAAGAGCAAAAGGCAGTCTGGGTTTGACCATTTACTCCATTGACGTTGTAAGTCGCGATTTTCACTTGGACTTGTGATCGCCCTTGGCACGCTCGCCGAGCTTCGCATCGTTCTTCGCGTTCTGTCGTTTGTCGGCGGAAAGCGAACGGCCGACATCAACGGATTCTTTGAATCTACCATCCTCGTCACGGCGCACGTAGCGTTTATCAGTTCCGGTATCGATCACTTCTCGCTTGGACATTGTAGCCTCCATTCGTTTTACTCGTCCGAAACGCACGGAAAGAAGTTACATATCGATGATGTCCGGCCTTGAAGCGTTGCGACAGCTAAGGCGCGCAGGCTTGTAGACACAGCCACAGCACCGCGAGTGAAGCCAGCACCAAGGCAGAGCGGATTACGAAGCTCTCGGGATACCGCGCGAGACAAGGAGACCGCGTAAAAACGTTTAACCGCCCTTGTATGCAATCACAAGGAGGAGACGGGGCGGTCTCAGCCGAGTGCAAGTGGCCGAAGGCCAACGCAAAACTGCGGAGCTCCGCCTCCGCGTCCCATATTTCTACGAAGAAGACCCCTCGCCCGGGCATGCCCGACAGCAAAGCGCGCTCATTGATATTTCAACATGACGCATGCTACCGTCAGCTTCGAGCAATGCGTTAACTGCGACGGCTCGAGGCGCTTCGATTTTGGTCTCACGTAGTCCATTGCCCTTGTTTCTGCTGTACAGCGGAGCGCAACACCTCGGCGCTCCGCCGGTTCCAATTACCTAGTTCGAGAACTCGCTCATAATGGAGCGAACCTTTTCCACGACTGGGGCAACGCTTTTAGTGCCGTTGCTCTGCTGGGTCTTGACCCAAGCGTCCTGAGTGTCCTGATACTTGGTGGTGGCAACCCATTGCGCAGCCTCAGCCTTGTCGAGAACTCGAACGGTTGCGCCCGCATCTTGCAGTTCCTTGATCTGCGCGTTGAAACTGTTGTCCATGACCGATCCGAGGGTGGAGTACGCTGACTCAGCCGCCCGGTGGAAGGCGTCCTTGTCTTCCTGCGCCAGTCCATCCCAAGTGGCTTTGTTCATCGCCAGAAGATAGACATGCCCCAGCCACAGATCCTTGGACGCAAGAACATTGGGCGCAACTTCGTGTACTTTCAGCATATAGCCGCTGTCCACGTTCACCATGAGCCCATCAATCGTTCCGTCTTTCAGAGCAGCGGGGACTTCGGGACCCCAGTGCATTGTAATGGGTGTCGCGCCCACGTTTGTGAGAAAATCCTGATGCCAGAAGCTGGCAGTTCGCCACTTCCCACCCGCGACGTCACTCAAGGTATTGATGGGCGCCGTACTATAGAAAGCGACAGGGTATCCCGTCCCAAAATAAACAGTTACGAGGTTGTTCTTGGCCATTTCCTCTGAAAATTCAGGAACCTCATCGTACACGCGTTTGAAGAACTCGATCTGTTTGGTGCCGGTAGGTCCCATGGGGAAACCCTTAAAGATCTGGTGCAGTGGCATTTCTTTGGCAGAATACTCGGGCACGACGGTGGATAGATCGGTGACCTTACCCGCACTTACAGTCCCCCGAGCCTCATAGGCCACGGCAAGTTCGCCGTTCCAATGGTCCTCCACCTTTAATCGGCCGTTCGATTCTTTCTCGATGGCGGGGAAAAGAACTTCTTTAAGGAAGCGGGTGCGCATGCCGCCGAACGGCTCATGGTCGCTATAAACAAGCACTTTCGGTTCTTGAGCCGCGACAGGGGTGTTTATCAGCAGCAACACGGAGGCGGCCATAGTCGTCGCGACGACCAACCTTCGGCTGACTTCAGTCAAACCGAGTTTCTGAGTATTTTTCAACATTTGAAATTCTCCTTCGCAACTAGATCGTTATTGCAAGCTTGGTTCGTGGATCAGCATAAAGCTGGTTGGAAACACCCGAGGGAAGTCCCACAGTGACGAATTTGCTTCTCGCCTTATCCCTGCGACAAACATAGCTGTCCATTGTCGCAGAGGTATGCCAATTCCCGCCGAAACTGTATTAAATTGTAACAAGCGGCGGCATGAAACCCAGACGAGTTTTGACGCTCATTTGAGCGCAAGGCGCTGCGCAAGGCGCTGCGCAAGCTAGTATACTGCCGTCACCCATGCTTTAACCTGTGCCCGTAATTTGTCTCATAGTCATTGTCTTTCCCCCAAATCCAGGCCGATGGGATACAAGGTAGCTATAGTTAAGGGGGCCATTGCACCTTCAAGGTTCGGGCCATCACTCCCAACATTCGGACTTGAGTTCCTGCCAGTTCAAGTCATTAAAATTGGCGCAGACGGAAACCGCGACGACAAAGGCGACCTTGCTGCCCGCTGGATGGCGTCATAGTTTTCTTGCTCATCCAGCAATGACACATACGCACATCCGTTCGCCGCCGCGCGCCGCGCCTTGATGGACGAGCACAAGGGTTCAGCTAGAGTCAGTGAAGGCGGAACACCTCGATGGGGTGCACCCGATTCCGAATGTGAACGAGCCCTACGGATTTGAGACGATAGTTGCTAGCGCATGCAAGGCGTGCGGTAGTGCCGCACACGAGACATTGGGTTCCGAAATCCTTGTTCAATCTTTCCAGACGCTGCGCCAAGTTCACAGCGTCACCATAAAGTGTGTAGGTCTGTCGCCCGTCGCTGCCGACCGTTCCTGCTGCGACCGGCCCCGTGGCGATCCCTATCCGCAGATGGATAGACAGGCCTTCGAACCGACGTCGTGAAACGAGTTCCAGAACACGCCGTGCAGTCTGGATGACTTGGGCTGCAGGTTGCGCGGCAGGAAGCGGCGCGTTGAACGAAGCGAGGATGGCATCCCCAATGTAATTGATCACCACTCCGCCATTGCGTTCCACCACGCCGGCTACTGTCGAGAACAAATCGTTAAGCAACACGACAAGCTTGGCTGGGGGCATGGTTTCGGCTATTCGCGTAAATCCCTCGATGTCGATGAACAAAAGGGTCGCCTCCCGCATCTGTGGCTCCAGGTGGCCTTCCCTGATCAGTTCCGTCAGGACGGTCGGCGGGACGTATCGACCGAACAGGGTCTCGACCTTCTGTCGCTCGGCGTCTGCTTGCGCATGGGCCCGCACCATTCCGCGGGCGCGATGAACGCCCCAAGCTGCAATCGCTGTTACGGATGCCAGAATGATGGCTTCCCGACCGCGCAGCGACAATCCGATGAAGTTCGGATTGAGCACAGCATCAAGGAAAACCTCTCGCCAAGGCAACGGCGCCATGTCACGAAACGTGACAATCGTGTCCATCCCTAAGACGATCCAACCCGTCGCCGCCACAAGACCGGCAACGGCCCATGCCCCGGTCCAAATGACGAGCGCCGGCGATAGCGTCAGGATTGCTGTGGCGATTAGGATATAGAAGTATTGTACCTTGGGGGTGAGAAAGACGAGATTTTGCGGAACGTCGCTGCTGCTGCTCAAGGGAACAAAAGCGATAAGCGCGGTGATGACCATGGTATCGAAGGCAAAAAGGGCGAACCGTAACTTGCTCTCGTAACGAGTTTTGACGGCAAGGAGTGAAAGGACGCCGATAAGCGCGGTGCCAGCAGCTCCTCCAAACGCATACATGTTAGTTGGAGAAGGAAGGTTGACGAGATTGAGCAGGCCAATCATCAAAATGGCGCAGCTGAGGCTAAGGAGGGCAAAAAGAAATCCCTTCCGTTCTGCGTCATCCAGCGCAGATTCGATCCGGTTCTGTTCTTTGCGTGTCCGACCGGTCGTCGCCTCCCAGTCTGGCGCCCCCCCATTTCTCGGCGTGATTGGCGGCTCGGGTGCGTCGTCGAACGCGGCCTTTTTCCAGTGTGCGGAAAATCTCGGAAAAATTGTCATCGCGATTTCCTACAGCCTGCATTGTTTACGATCGGAGCGGCGGCTGGTTAGAAACAGGCGCGGATGCGAATAGAATGTTCTAAGAATTCAGATATCTCGGGAAGCCAAAATTCTTGGTGGGGCCGTCGCGTTTAAAGCAATAACGTCCTGTTTAAGGGGCTGTCTAAACGTGAAGATTTCAGCTTGATCATGGCCTCAATTGGCGTTCGCTTCTTCCGAAGAAGTGTGAAGACTTGATACGGAAAGAGTGTGCTGATGATGACCGCCCAGGCCTCAAATCGACAAAGCAACGTCGGCGGTGGCAATGAAAGCGACGCGCCGGTCAACGTAATCCGGGTGGGATTCTACTAACATCTCCATTCCTTTCGGATCTATGTTTGAGCTCCGTCATTCCGCTGGGGACGCGGCCCCCGAATGTCCCTGCATCGGTGCAAGCCCGAAACTTCCCTTGAAAATTCTCCGGATTGCGACGAACAGAACGGGGATAAACACGATGCCGAGGAACGTGGCGGAGATCATGCCGCCCATGACGCCGATACCGATCGAGTTCTGGCTGCCGGAGCCGGCCCCGGTCGCGATCGCCAGCGGCAGAACGCCAAGGATGAAGGCGAAGGAGGTCATCAAAATCGGCCTTAGGCGCTGACGCGAGGCCTCCAGTGTCGCCTCCAGCAGCGTCTTGCCAGATTGCTGCTGCGCGATGGCAAACTCAACGATCAGAATGGCATTCTTCGCGGCAAGACCAATGGTCGTGAGCAAACCGACCTTGAAGTAGACATCGTTTGCCTGGCCGAAAAGGGTAGCGGCGACCAGTGCGCCGAATATGCCAACCGGCACGGCCAGCATGACGGAAAGCGGGATCGACCAGCTTTCATAAAGAGCGGCGAGCGCCAGAAAAACAACAAGGATGGAGATCGCATAGAGTTGGATGGCCTGGTTTCCGGCAAGCTGCTCCTGGGCAGAGAGGCTTGTCCACTCGTGGGAGAATTCTCGTGGCAGGTGCTCCATCATCCGGTCGATTTCTGTCATCGCCTGACCCGAGCTTGTTCCGGATGCTGCGGCGCCCTGGATCTGGACGGCGGATACGCCGTTGTAGCGTTCAAGCCGCGGCGAGCCGTAGGTCCACTTTCCTGTGGCGAAGGCGGAGAAGGGCACCATTTCGTCGCGGGTGTTGCGGACATACCAGCGATCAAAATCGTCCGGCTGCATGCGGAAATCGGCTTGCGACTGGACGTAGACGCGCTTGACGCGGCCGCGGTCGACGAAATCGTTGACATAGGTGCCGCCCCAGGCGGTCGATAGTGTTGAATCAATGTCGCTAAGGTTAAGGCCCAGCGCGCTTGCGCGCGCGCGGTCGATCGATACGGAATATTGCGGCGTGTCTTCCTGACCGTTGGGGCGGGTGCCGGTCAACTGCTTGTTTTGTCCGGCTAGGCCAAGAAACTGGTTGCGGGCGGCCATAAGCGCCTCATGCCCTTGGTTTTCGGTGTCACGTATGAAGAGGTCGAAACCGGTGGAACTACCGAAGCCTGGAATGGCCGGCGGCGCGAGCGCAATTACGCGCGCATCCCGTATGCTTCCAAAAGCCGCCATCGCACGGCCTGCGATTGCCTGCGCTGAGGATTGGGGCGTGGTCCGCTCGTCGAAATCCTTAAGCGCGATGAATGCGACGGCAACATTCTGGCCCTGTCCGCTGAAATTGAAGCCGACAGTACCGAATACACCATCAACATAATCCTTCTCCTTGGTCAGGAAATGCTCGATCACGGTATCCAGCACGCGGGCGGTTCTGTCCGCGGTAGCGCCGGGGGGAAGTTGGATCGTCGCGAGAAGTCGACCTTGATCTTCTTGTGGAAGGAACCCCGTCGGCAAGTCGCTGAAGAGGAGGGCTGTGCCGGCAACAAGCGCGAGAAATGCGAAGATCGAGACGGCCATCCATCGGATCATCGCCCCCACGCTGCGCTTGTAGAGCTGTGTGCCCTGCTCGAAACCTCGGTTGAACCAGCGGAACACGAAGGCCTTGCGTGCGTGATGTTTCGGCTTGCGTAGGATCGTTGCGCAGAGGGCAGGTGTCAGGATGAGCGCCACGAACACCGACATGATCATTGCGGTGACGACCGTGACGGAAAACTGGCGGTAGATAACGCCTACCGAGCCTGTGAAGAAGGCCATGGGAATGAAGACGGCCGAGAGAACGGTGGTGATGCCCACCAACGCACCGCTGATCTCTCGCATCGACTGAATGGTCGCCTCGCGCGGGCTCAAGCCCTCCTCTTCCATGACGCGCTCGACATTTTCGACGACGACGATGGCATCGTCCACGAGAAGGCCGATCGCCAGCACCATGCCGAACATCGTCAGCGTATTGATCGAGTACCCGAAGAGGGCAAGCACGCCGAAGGTTCCGAGGAGGACGACGGGCACGGCGAGTGTCGGGATTAATGTCGCCCGGAAATTCTGCAGGAAAACGAACATGACGATGAAGACCAGCGCCACGGCCTCGATCAGCGTGTGCACGACGCCTTCGATAGAGAGCCTCACGAATGGGGTTGTGTCATACGGATATTCGACCGTGACATTGGCCGGCAGGCTATCTTTCTGGCGGTCGATTTCCGCACGCACCGCGTCGGCGGTGTCCATGGCGTTCGCGCCGGTCGCCAGGCTGAAACCGATGCCGGCGGCGGGATGGCCGTTGTAGACGCCTGTGGTCGTGTAGCTTTCCGCGCCAAGCTCGACGGTCGCCACATCCTTCAACTGGACAAGCGCGCCGTCGTCCTCGCTCTTGAGAATGATGGCTTCGAATTCCTCCTTCGTCTGCAACCGGCTGCCCGCCGTCACTGTCGCATTGAGCTGCTGGCCGGAGCTCTGCGGGAGGGCGCCGAGCTGCCCGGCGGAAACCTGCGTATTCTGCGCTTCCACGGCGGCTGTCACGTCGCTGGCGATCAGTTGATATTTCGCCAGCTTGTCCGGATCGATCCAGATGCGCATTGCATAGCGGGAGCCGAAGACCTGGGTGTCGCCGACGCCCGGCACGCGACGTAGCGCGTCGATGAGGGAGGCATCGATATAGTCGGCGAGATCGTTTGCCGACTGCTTGCCATCGGTCGATACGAACGACGCTATCATGAAGGAGCTGGACGTCGATTTCGAAACGGTGATGCCGGTATTCTGCACGACCTGCGGCAGTCGCGCCTGGACGAGCTGGAGATTGTTCTGCACCTGCATCTGCGCAACGTCGGGATTGGCCGCATTGGTAAAGGTCAACGAAATCGAGGCTTGGCCGGTCGATGTTGAGTTGGACGTGATGTAGTCGAGATTGTCGATGCCGGTCATGCCCTGTTCGATGACCTTGGTCACGGAATTCTCGACGGTCTGGGCATCAGCTCCGGGATAATTTGCCGTGACTCGCACAGTGGTCGGCGCGATCTGCGGGTACTGCGAGACAGAAAGCGTGGTGATCGACAGGGCGCCCGTCAGCATCACGACGATGGCAATGACCCAGGCAAAGATCGGGCGATCGATAAAGAAGCGTGACATCTTTGAATCCTAGCGAGCGGTGATATGGGAAGTGTCTGACGCGAGATGACGTTCGTCTGCACGATCCGCTGGTGCTCGCTTATCCTCGGTGGGGGCGACGACTTCTCCGGTTTTCTCGTCGATCCGAACGGCGGTCACTTTCACTTCCTGTCCGTTCTGCGCTCGCTGCAGCCCGTCGATCACCAGGCGATCACCGTTCGCGATGCCCTCATCGACCAGCCAGTTGCTGCCGAGGTTGCGATCGATAACCAGCATGCGTTCCTCGATCTTGTTATCGGCACTGACGAATTTCGCAACGGCCTCGCCCTTCGAATTCCTCGAAACGGCGCGTTGCGGCAGCAGGAAACTGTTTTCCCGAAACCCTTCCTCGATAATGGCGCGGACATACATGCCTGGCATCAGCAGCCTGTCCTGGTTTGGAAAGGTCGCCCGGATCGTGACGGTGCCGGCGGTGGTGGATACGAAGGATTCCGAAAATTGCAATTTGCCGGGATAGGGGTAGCGGCTGCCATCCTCGAGCACGAGTTCGACGGCGACGACGTCGCCGTTCGTCTTGATCCTGTCTGCCGCGAGCGCCTTGCGCAGGCGCAGCATGTTGGCACTCGATTGGACAACATCGACATTGATGAGGTCCAGTTGCCGGATCGTGGCCAGCGGCGATGCCTGATCGGCGGTGACGAGCGCGCCGGGCGTAACGCTGGACGCATCAATGCGTCCAGCGATCGGCGCGCGGATTTTAGTATATTCGAGATTGATGCGCGCGGTCTCAAGCGCGGCCGTTGCGGCGGCTACGTCCGCCTCCGCTTGCAGTAATGCCGTTTGCGCATCATCGAAATCCTGTTGGCTGACGGCGTTTCGCGTCGTCAGGGTCCTGTAGCGGTCCAGACGGGATCGAACGCTTGGAATGGCGCCATTGGCGCGCTGGAGTGCGGCTTCGGCATTCTTGCATGTCGCTTCGAAAGGAGCCGAGTCCAGCTCATAGAGAATGTCTCCGGCCTTGACGTCACTGCCTTCCGTAAAATTTCTGCTGCGGACGATACCGCTGACGCGAGGGCGAACCTCGGAGACGAGATGGGCGCTCGTACGTCCCGGCAGTTCAGCCGTCAGCGTCACGGTCTGAGGGTGAAGCGTCTGTGCACCAATTTCCGGCTTTGGCGGTGCAGGACGAGCCTCGGCAGCTTTTTCATTATTGCAACTTGCCAATGCGAGCATCATGGCAGTCCCTGCGAACAGGCGGAGAGATAGATGTCGCACGATCATAGAAGATCCTTCGTAGGCAACGGTCGTTTCTGTATACGCGTCGGGCAATTCGCACAGCGAGAGCGTCCAAGTCGCAGCTTGAATGTGGTGAGGCTAACGGACTATTGTCGCAGAGATGTGCCACCGACCTGGGAGATTGTATTAAATTGTATCGTGGCCAGTCCATTTGGGTGCAGCACACCAAAACTGCGACACTTTAATACAATTTTTTGGGTGCTCGTTTCTTTCGCAGCGGTATATTTGAGCGTGCCATAGAAAGTCCTGGGTGTTGAATGACAAGCGAGCCCCATATTGTCGTCGTCGACGATCACCGTGAAATACGCGACCTCGTGGGCGCGTATCTCTCTCAGCACGGTTTTCGCGTCAGCGTCGCGGAAAGCGGCGCGGCGCTTCGCACAATTCTCGAACGTTGCCCGGCCGATCTCCTCATTCTGGATATCATGATGCCAGGGGAAGACGGTTTGTCGGTCTGTCGACAGATCCGTAGCGGCGGTGAATTGCCGATCATTTTTCTGACGGCCATGGCCGACGAGACCGATCGCATTATCGGCCTGGAGCTGGGTGCTGACGACTATCTGGTGAAACCGTTCAACCCCCGGGAGTTGCTGGCGCGGGTAAGGGCCGTGCTACGCAGAGCATCCACCACCGCGGCGCCGCGGGAAGTATCCAAAGACCAGATCATTGATTTTCATGGATGGCGCCTTCATGTTCGCCGACGGGAGCTTCAATCCAGTGATGGGCTGGGGGTAGCGCTCAGTACAGCCGAGTTTCGCTTGCTAAAGGTTTTCCTGGATCATCCGCATTCCGTGCTCACGCGCGATGAGCTGTTGGATCTAACCGTCGGGCGCACGGCCGAGCCCTTCGATCGGAGCATTGACAACCAGGTCAGCCGGTTGCGAAAAAAGATCGAACCTGATCCAAAGAATCCGACGATCATTCAGACCCACTGGGGTGGCGGCTACAGCCTTTCTGTCGAGGTAAGCGTCAAATGATGCTGTGGTGGAAGAAGAGCCTCGCGGGTCAATTTATCGTCTTCATTCTGGCGGCGCTGCTTGTGGGCCAGACCATCGCTTTCTTGATATCATCGAGACAGCGCGAGAGCGCAATCAGGCAGTCGGTCGAAAGCGACTTCCTAAACAGGACTGCTGCGCTTTCGAGCGTATTGGAGACTGTTCCCGACGACATGCGCCGAAATGTCCTGATTGCAAGCTCCACGGGGTATGTGCGCTTCTGGCTTTCGGATCGCGACCCTTCCAGCGATCCCTACGCCTGGTATAAAACGGCGCAGTCCTATCTCGGCGTTTCCGTTTCCGACCTTATCCGATCGCAGAACGTGGATGGGGCGGCACCGGAAGCTACCATTGCGACGACCACATTGGGAGACCCGGATGTCACTGATTGGCATCCATTCGCCTCCGAGCCGGCTATTCCCGACGCCCGGTTCCTGCATTTTTCCAGCCATGAAGGCATGGGTATTGTTCAGAAGCTGGGCGATAACTCTTGGCTCAACGCCGCTTACTACAAGCCGACCCCGCCAGGCCTCTGGAGCAGCCAGTCGATACTTTCAATTGGGATCACCGCGATTGCGCTCAGTTTGATCGGGGTTTTGGTCGCACGCCAGATCGCGCGCCCTTTGCGTCGCTTGACGGTTTCCGCCGAGGCACTGGGGCGAGGCGAGGCAATAAATCTTTCCCCTCCGAGTGCTCCCGACGATATCCGGCAACTCTACGAGGCCTTCGACCGCATGCAATTAAGGCTGCGGCGCTTTGTTGATGATCGAACGCGCATGCTGGCTGCGATTGGCCATGATTTGCGGACCCCGCTCACGACTTTGCGCTTGCGAGCTGAGTTCGTGACCGATCCCGAGCTTCAGAGTAAGATACTCGCGACCGTTGACGAGATGCAGACGATAACGGAAGCGACACTCTCCTTTGCCAAGAGCGAGGCGACAGCGGAAGAAACGCGAACGGTCGATCTTACGGCGCTCTTGGGAAGCCTCTGTGACGACCTTGCAGAACTGGGCCACGAAGTCGTTTTTCAGGAGAGAGACAGGATCAGCTATCGCTGCCGCCCCGACAACCTTAAGCGGGCCGTCCGAAATCTTATTGAGAACGCACTTCGATACGCAGGCCGCGCGGTAGTAAAGGTCGACACGCTTCCAGACTCGATTGAAATATTGATCGAGGACGACGGGCCAGGAATTCCATCGGGCGAATACGAACAGGTGTTCATGCCGTTTTATCGGATCGAAAGCTCGAGAAACAGGGAGACTGGTGGAGTGGGGCTGGGTTTGTCCATCGCCAGGGCGATCGTGCGTCATCATGGCGGAGAGATCCTTCTATCGCCAAACAACCCGGGTTTGCGCGCTGCGGTGGTATTGCCGGTTGTATGATGTTTGTCATTTTGGCCAAAGAGTCTAGCTGCCGCAGATTCCCCGATATGCTCACGTCCTGACTGCCGCGAACATGGCGGCGCCTCTTCTGCGGCGCAATCTTCGATGCGGATTGCAGGTGCGAAATATGTTGAGCTCACCGGGCATGCCGTGGAGGGCCGCCATGAGCTATGGCCTTAAGATGGACGAGCTGGTAGCGACCACTATTGCGCCCTTTAACCGGGCCGGGATGCCCGCGTTCTCATCGTCCGGGCCGGAGATAATTGTCGCCGCTAAAGCCGCACTGGCGTTCGGCATGGCCCTCCACGAACTGTGCACCAACGCTGTTAAATATGGCGCGCGCTAGCTTCAGAAGTGAAAGCCAGCGTCGTTGTAGAGTATCCCGTGACAGGCTTAGTTTGCATTGTGACGGCGCCAACCGACACGTTTTCGAACGGCTAAGTAACAGGTCCCTCTCCCTGCTTGTGTTTCTCTCTCCCGACGTAGCGCTTTCAACCGTTTTGATCTCGTAGTCGAAATCCGTTTTCTAGCTTCGTCGTTTACTTGCTAAAAAGCCTGCATCGCACCCGTATTATAGGGCTCGCGGCGCGTTGCTGCTTGAAACAGAACGATGAATAGACCGTTCACCGCGCTAGATACATGACGCTGGAAACGATCGGACAAATGAGCGATGATCCTATCATCAGCTTGCCGGCAGTGGCACTCATCCGGCCTTCAGAAACGAGCCATGGTCGTCTAACTGTCCATCTCAAGACCGCGCAGGAACAGGGTGTCGGCATCGTTGCCTACAATCGCAAAGAGGGTCGCGGATTCGGCGAGGTCGTCAAATATCTGGTGTACAATGCGCGACGAAATGCTGCATTCGGCGACTGTCCTGATGGCTATTTTGCAGGCACCGAAGAAATCGCTGGCGTTCAGGATGTTCGATTCCAGGAATTGTCCATCAACGTTGTGCACTGGCTGGGTGTTGGAAGAATTGATCGGTGGGTTTCGATGAGCCACCACAAATATCAGGCCTCGATTGACACTGGCATAGAAGTCGTCAGGCAGATCGAGCTGCCAAACGATCTCAGCGCCGCCGAGGCCGAGGTTGAAATCTCCGCCAAAAAATCAGCGGGATACTTTACCCAGACCCATGTAAACGGGCCCAACCGCAGCGAACGGTGATCAAACGAGTGTCAGTTTCGCTTGAAAGCGAACTGGGATGTTGTCTTTGTCGCTCCATTGACCTGATCCACAACAGTCTGTTCAAATGTGTTTTGTCCAGTGCGCCTGAGAACCATCTGGGCCTTGCGATCCCCATTCACCACACCTCCCCATGTGACAGCCAGAACCAACCTGTCACCTTTCACGGTCCCCGAGAGTTGGGCGGGGCCAGTCCTCGCCCCACTGTATGTGCCGGTCACTCGACCGCCGCCAGCTGTTTTCAAGTTCAGGCCGAGTGACTGGCGGAACAGGAGAAAACGGCAGTTACCCATCATAGAGACGTTTCGATCACCATCGTTGACCGACAACTTGCAGTTTGCCGAGATGTCTCCAACTTTCTTCAAATATGCTTGCCCGGAGCCCGACCATTGGCCGGAAAGATCTGAAAAGAAGTCACGCGCCACGGCCGGTGACTGGACGGCCAGAAAAGCGATGGACAGGATCGTTGCGAAGACCTTGATTTTCATGATGCGGCCTCTCAAAAGAAATTTGATTGTTGATCGTTCCGTTATCGTAACTGCCAGACGCTCGTCGCCCTCAATCAAGTCCGAAGGCGATGCGTTCCGATGAAGTATCAACATCCTCTCCCCGATGGGTCGGGGTCCGCTGGGTTGCAGTTAAAAGCCTGTCGAGTTCCATCCGCCCAACCCGACAAACCATACCTGGCTGCGAGTTCTGCGGGGGAATAGAGATCGTTGTTAGACACAAAGTTCACCAAAGGTTGTGAGTACGATGAACGCTTTACTGTGGAAGTCGTTCCCACTTGGCGCATGTCAGTGTCATCGACTAGGCCCATGCCTTGATTTTCAGTTTGCCCACCGCAGTCTGAACGAGGCGCGGCTTGGCGAACGCCATCGTGTTTCGGATTGACGAGTTGCTGGGCTTGCCCAGCCATCAACGCATGATGGACGGATACCTTGTGTAGCTGTGGCCAATTCTTCAGATCTTTCACCCCGGGCGCTCAACGCTAGCGAGAACGCCTCTTGCAAGAAGCCGACGCGCTTCAAGTATTTTTTGTGGCCAACTTGTGAATGACCTCAAAAGTTGAAAAATCGAAATGCGCAGGAGGCAGACGCCACCATTGAGAGCTCGGACTTGCCGGTGATGCCTATCACCTTTGCTTAAGCCTGGAACTTTAAGCCATTCATCGGGATTAAAGCCAACTATCAGAACGCTAGGAGGCAAAGATGACAGACGATGCAATCGACCGTGACAAGGTCTGGAAAGATTTCGCTAAGGCAGTCAATATGACCCCTGCAGCGTTAGAGAAATGGCTGGCGACCGAGGACAGCAAGTCCGTAGGCTGGACGGAGAAAGAGGGCACGGAAAGCGTCGGCCATCATTCGGGTCGCCGGATCGTTGCCATCAAACATAAAACGAAGAGTGACATGACCGAAGACGATTTCACGCACATGCGAAAAGTCGTCGGCTACGTGCATCGGCATCTCGCGCAAGGTGGTCCAAAACAAGACGTTGAGCACTCGGCTTGGCGATATTCCCTTATGAACTGGGGACATGATCCGCTGGAGAAATAGCTGACTTCAACTTTTCCTTTTCAATGCCTCGGACTTGAGCGCGGCTTATTTGCCAGACCTGGTGCTCTCGACGATCATCTGTGGATCAGACTTCGTTGCTCTCAAGGTATGACCTTTGATTTTCGTATCAGACGTCTGCTTTTTGACAACCTTTCCTTCGGTCTTGCCTTGACTGGTCTCCCATTCGACCTTGTCGTCCTTCTTTGTTGGCCTGGATCTAGCCGATTCACGATGGCCTCGCGCTGCCGGGAACATCCGGGAACTGCCATGAGCGGCAGTTGTTCCTTCATTCGGCGAAATACTGCGGCAGAAACATTCAGGAGTAGCGGTCGCTATCACGATACAGTCCATTCCACTTGCGCTGCAAAGCGGGGCAATCGCCGCTTAAAGATTGGGTGCTGCACGAGGCTTGCCGGCAGAACAAGGTATGGCAGGACGCCGGGCATATGCATCCATCACCGTTTTGATCAAAGTGTCGGCGCGACAGTTTCAGGACAATTGCAGGACGACCAAAGTGAACAACCCGAATTGGAACAAAAACGATAGGTTGGTGTTGCTGCTTTTAAGTGAGCTGACTTTTTTTGTCAAACTCAGCCCCCAAATTCGGCTGTTTCTTTATTGGAAAGCCGTGTCCAGAAATTGGATTAACCCCGGAGCACCGATATGGATCGCCGTACCATTCTCACCGGCTTTGTTGCCGTTGGAGCAGCCCCTATTTTTCTGTTTCAAACGCGCCAAGTGATGGCCGCAACGTCCGCGGCGTCTATGCCGGCTGGAGTATTCGCCGACGTAAAAACAGCCGCGCAGTTCTATTCCACCGTCATCGGCCGCGCCGAAATCTCGCTCGCGACATCCCAGATCGCTTCCGAAAAGGCCACTCAGAAGAACGCGTTGGAATTCGCCGGCTTCGAACTTGGCGAGGCCATTACCGTCAATATGGTTCTCAAGGATACGGGCGCGATGGGTCCGGGCATGGACGCGAGCGCGGACGGCATGGTCGAGAAGGTAACATCGGCTGCCAAGGGCAAGGCCTTCGACAAAGCCTATATCGCGCTCCAACTGGAGAACCACGAGTATCTACGCGATCTCGCCGACGCCTTCATTCATAATTCGACCGGCGTGACCGATCCAGCCGAGCTGCAGGGCCGTCATCTGAGCATGCTGATGCTGGCCGTGTTCAAGGAACACGTCGCCATCTGCAAGCGTATCTCCAACGAGCTCGGCGCGTAAGCGCCGGCACTCAGCTAGTTATAAAGGATCATCCGATGAAAAGCTCAGTTCGCATATCCATTCTGGCCGCTCACTTGATTGCCAGCACCGCTCTGTTTTCAGCGCCATCCGCAGTCGCGCAAGAACAGCCAAAGCCCAATCCTCTGGCTGAAACGCCGGATAGCGGCACGATGAAGCGCGCCGATAAGGAGGACATGGCAGTGGTTCTCATGAAAATGCAGGAGCTTGGCGCCAAGCCGATCGAATCCCGCACCGTCGAAGAGGCTCGCACCCAGACGACACCGGCTGATGCCGTCAAGGCTGTTCTCAAGGATCAGGGCAAGGTGGTACCCATGCCTGCCGTCAAAAAGCAGGACATGACCTATCCGATCGCTGATGGCACGCAGCCGGTCCGCATCTACACGCCAGAAAATGCTGGCGACGGCCCCTTGCCGGTCATCGTCTACTACCATGGTGGCGGATGGGTGATCGCCAATATCGACACCTATGAATCCTCCGCACTTGCCCTCGCATCCAAAGCCAAGGCTATCGTCGTCAGCGTCGAATACCGCCATGCGCCGGAAGCCAAATTCCCGGCAGCGCACGAGGATTCGTTTGCCGCGTACAAATGGGCGCTAGAAAAGGCTTCAAGCTTCGGTGGAGATCCAGCGCGCGTTGCTATAGCCGGCGAAAGTGCCGGCGGCAACCTGGCAGTCAATGTCGCTATCATGGCTCGGGATCAGAAAGTCCAGATGCCGGTTCACATGCTGCTGGTCTACCCGGTCGCCGGTACTGACATGAATACGCCATCCTACATCGCCAATCAGAATGCCATGCCGCTGTCCAAGGGCGCCATGGGCTGGTTTGTCGGCAAGGTTCTCGCCAATCCCGAAGATGCCATGAGCCCGATGCTCAACCTCACGACGATGGCAGATCTCAAGGGCCTGCCGCCGGCAACGGTGATTACCGCCGAGATCGATCCACTGATGTCAGACGGTGTGATGCTGGCTGAAAAGCTGGAGGCTGCGGGTGTCACCACGACCTACCTGAACAATGAAGGTGTCACCCACGAGTTTTTCGGCATGGACGCCGTTCTTGACGACGCACGGCGGGCGCAGGATTTTGCGGTTGAAGATCTGACCAAGGCGTTCGAAAAGAAATAATGTAGATGCCGGCTAAGTATAAGCCGGCCTTATTTTCGATCGCTCTGAGGTCCAAGCCCTGGAAGACGACCGAAATCAGCCAACCGATCGGTATAAGGCAGATCGCGGCTTACGCATTGTGTGCCGCCAGACCGCCGCTGTGCTCAAATGTCCGCTTCCGCACATACACATGTGCTTGTGTGGCCGCTGCGCGGGGTGGCCTTTCATGTCGTTCCACCCCGGATGCCAGGCATGATCCAACATCCTTTTCCCACCCCAGCTGTGCTTTCGGAAAGGCATCGTCATGTACCCGCACGTGGTCTGCTCTGAACGGGCAAATCGTAAGATCTGAGCGTGCCGACAGTTTACTGTCATGTCGGGTTTTGTTGTAGTACAAGGGGAAAATGCGGGTAATTTTGCGTGCGCGAGAGGTAATCTGGCTGCGTCGCTGAGCGGACTCTCGTGAAACTTAAAGCGGTAGGCCAGCCGGCATGGGAAGTTTGCTTGCGGTCGGCGAGGCACAGGTACGCTATGGTAGTCAAGCCGTCTGGAAAGCATTTTAGCTAAGACCACCCGCCGAACGCAAGGCAGGGCAATCCGTCGGGTAAAATGGATGGCGAAGCTGATTTTAATCGGGATGATTTTTTAGCGCTCCCGATTGTCGGCATTGGTGCGTCGGCAGGTGGCATTCAAGCACTGAACCAGTTCTTTGCCGCAATGCCTGATGAAAACGATTGCGCATTCGTGGTTGTCCTACACCTTGATCCAGCGCGTGAGAGCGAACTGGCTCGATGGGCATACCAGCTGTAGCGGAAACCGCGAAAGCCGTTCGCCTCCGCAAGACCGGTTAAAAGGGGTTGCCGCAGGAAGTTTAGCATAGCGCCGGCAAAAAGCCGGAAACCGGGACCGACAGCCCCCGGCGCGCGGGTCCGCTCTCAAACCAGCGTCCGCCGCAGTACGGCTTTTGGGTAGTTGAATGTGAACGCCTTGAACGGATTCGAACTAGTGTTTTCTGTATACTCTGGGGGCTAAGCCTCAGATTTAATAATATTCCTTACAATGGAGACGCCGGCATTCGAGAGGTGCTTCAAACGTCGGGCGCCGCTTACGGCGCATGGTCGATCCTGGATGCGCTGCTGTCGCCGTGGTGGTGGATTTTTTTGCGCATTAATTCGTTCGACACCACGCGGTTCGACTTCCAATGGGACGATATTGGTGTCGCTCATGTGGAAGGGTGAAACATGCTCTCAGGGTGATGTGCGGACCTTGATTGACAAACCAAAACTCGGCAAAAAGCAGGCTTCCCAGTTGAGCAAGTCTTCTCCGACGCATCCGCGAGCGATGGTTTACTGTTCCAATGGGCGAAATTGGGCGACCGACTTGCGCTCGATAATTTCGCATTCAAATTTCATTTTCTGGTTCTCGCGTTTCAACCGTGGCGTCAACAACAATTCCGCGAGCTTTTCAACCGCGTAATGCGCCATGTCAGCGTGAGGAAGTTCCATTGTCGTCAATGGTGGGAGCATGTCGGCTGTGTACGATTCATTGTCGAAGCCAATCACCGAAATATCGCCGGGGATCGAAAGCCTAGCTTCAGCCGCAGCAGCATAGACACCCATTGCAGTTCGATCGCAAAAACAGCAAAGCGCGGTTGGCGGCTCAGTCAACGTTTGAAGTCGCTTAAATGCGTTGTAGCCTCCCGTTATGGTCCACCCCCCTTTGAGTACCAATGCATTGTCGAAAGGTATGTCGCGCATCATAAGAGCGCGTCGATATCCCTTAATACGCTCCCGTGAGGCCTCGATTGCATCCTCTCCCCCAATATAAGCGATCCGCGTGTGTCCGGCATCGATCAAACGCAGCGTCGCTTTCATGCCCGCCACAAGATCACCGGGTACAACACTGGGGAAAGGCTCATCCGACGTATAACAATTGAGCAGCACGGTCGGCCATTCCGACAATCTGGCTGGTACTGATACCTGTTGGGTTATTAGCCTGGCGTAAATGACGCCGCTCACCGGGAGTGTAGCCAAATGATCGAGGGCCGCATGCTCAGTCTCCTCGTTTCCAGCGGTCGGCATAACTGAAACCAAGAAACCAAGCTCATTTGCGGCTTCCGCGACACCCTCTATAAGCCCAGCGACGTGTGGGGAGCTTGAGACATCATTGATCATCATCGCGATCAGTGGGCGACGCTCGACACGACGTGGTCCGGTATTGTAGCCAATTTCAGCGGCCTTGGTGAGCACAGCCTGGCGTGTCGCGGCAGATATGCGCGTTCCCGGCGAATTGTTTAAGACCAATGACACCGTCGCCTGAGACACCCCGCAGGCCGCAGCGATGTCGGACATGGTTGCTTTCTTGGTCACAAGGCATCCCTCTTATAAAGCCGACCCCGCATAACATGAATATTTAGCAGCCAACAAGATCACGCCCTTGTCACTGCTAATACTATTAGTTATAAAAATGAAAATATCACTAAACACTCGAGGAGGAGTGGATGGCGGAGGTTTCCCTACAAGGGGTGTCAAAGAACTTTGGTGCAATTAATGTTATACGGGACGTATCGCTAAAGATTGCCGACGGCGAATTTGTCGTGTTTGTCGGGCCGTCGGGCTGCGGAAAGTCAACGCTCCTGCGGATGATAGCAGGCTTCGAGACCATATCTGGTGGCGACATCTTGATTGGGGAAAAGCGGGTCAACGACATCGCTGCGCGTGACCGTGGTGTCGCAATGGTGTTTCAGAACTACGCGCTTTACCCGCATATGACGGCCCGGGAGAATATGGCATTTGGGTTACGCAACATCGGCACGCCGAAAAGCCAAATCGCCGAACGCATCGCCAAAGCGTCTTCCATCCTCCAACTCGATCCCTATCTCGACAGAAAACCTAAGGCGATGTCTGGAGGCCAGCGTCAGCGCGTCGCCATCGGGCGGGCCATAATGCGTGAGCCAGGGGTCTTCTTGTTCGACGAGCCCCTCTCAAACCTCGATGCTGCCCTTCGCGTTTCGATGCGCACCGAGATCGCCAAACTTCACCACCGTCTTTCCGCGACCATGATCTACGTCACCCATGATCAAACCGAGGCCATGACGATGGCCGACCGGATTGTCGTATTGAGAGCTGGGCAGATTGAACAAGTGGGAGCGCCCATTGAACTGTATGAACGTCCGGTTAATTCGTTTGTGGCCGGCTTTCTCGGAGCGCCACGCATCAACCTTCTTCCCGCGACAGTCGACGCCGTCAATGGTGAAGCTGCCGAGTTGAGCTGTGCCGGCGGTGCGCGACTGACGGCCCAAGTCTTAGCGGGGTCGACTAAGCCCGGTGACAAGGTCACCCTTGGCCTACGGCCAGAGTTGCTAGCTCCAGCTGACGATGGCGCCCTTCAAGGCATCGTCGATGTCATCGAACAACTCGGCTCGATGCAGCTTATCTATGCGACGCTCGCTGACGGGACATCCATCGTTGCTGAGCAACGGGGCGGCAGCGCGCCCACGATCGGATCGCCTTGCTTGTTTGCGATAGCGCAAGGGACCCGACACGTATTCGATACGAACACGGTTTCCATCACCCGGCATCCGGGGGATAAGGCATGACCATCACAAGCCAGGCGGCTGTCCGTCGCAGAGATGCGTTGACCGGCTACGCATTTCTAGCCCCGTTTTTCATTATCTACGTCACCTTCCTGGTTTACCCGTTTTTCAAGGGACTTTGGATCAGTCTTTACGACTGGGAGCTGGCCGGAGATTATCGCGAGTTTATCGGTCTGTTGAACTACCAAGACCTGTGGACAGACCCGGTCTTCTGGAGGACCGTCGGAAACACCTTGTTGTTTGTTGTCATGACGGTCCCCGCGATGACTGCATTGGCGCTGGTCCTAGCACTCGCTGTTTTTGGGCAAGGTCGATTTAAAGGGATATTGCGGTCGATCTTTTTTATGTCGAGCGTGTTTTCGGTCTCCGTTGTAACCCTGATCTGGTCGATGGTTTTGTCGGCAGATAATGGTCTGCTCGTGCCACTGTTCCGGATGATCGGCGTGTCGCCTATCAACTCTCTTGGCCACCCGACGCTCGCCATGCCATCGATCGTTTTAACCACACTTTGGTGGGGTGTCGGCCTACCTATGGCATTGTTTCTCGCAGCTCTTAGCCAGATTCCATCCGAACTTTACGAAGCCGCCGAACTCGATCACGCGGGCCGCTTCACAGTGTTGCGCAGCATTACACTCCCATCCATCCGGCATACGGTCCTCCTCGTATTGGTATTACAGATCGTCGCTCAGTTTCAAATTTTCGGTCAGACGCACTTGATGACCCAAGGCGGGCCAGCGAACAGAACCCGTACAATTGTCCAATACATCTACGAGACCAGTTTCCGGGATTGGCAAGTTGGTTACGCCACTGCCATGTCATTCGGATTGTTCGTTCTCATGCTAGGCTTCACGATGCTGCAGCTCTGGCTTGGTCGTAAGGGAGACGAGTGATGGCGACAGCCCGCAACAGCGGCCTCCGCCGCGCCACCGATCTGCTAATCCTCGGCGCAACAATAGCTTTCGCCATTGTATGGCTTATCCCGGTCATCTGGGTGGTTGCCATGTCACTCAAGCCGAGCGCCGAATTGATGCGCTCGACAGCGGGTTTCCTGCCAATCCCGTTCACATTAGACAATTATATAGGCCTTCTAAAACTCGATACCGTTCCGTATTGGCTGTTACACAGCCTGATCGTCTCGGTCACAATGACCCTGCTCGTTCTGATCGTCTCATCAACCGCAGGCTATGCGTTTGCCCGCCTGGAGTTCCCGTTCAAGAAAACATTGTTTTTAATCATGGTCGCCGGACTTATGGTGCCCGAACAAGCGGTGTTCATCCCATTGCACACGATGGTCTCCGGTTGGGGCCTGCATAACACTTATTTTGCACTGGTAATGCCGCGCGTAGCTGTGCCCATTGGCGTCTTTTTGATGATGCAGTTTTTCCGCGGTGTCCCTAAGGAGCTAGAGGAAGCGGCTGAGATCGACCACGCTTCGCGACTAACGATCTTCCTAAAGATCATGCTGCCGCTTTCGGTCCCTGCCCTAACGACCCTTGGCCTATTTACGTTTATCTTCGCCTGGAACGACTTTCTTTGGCCGCTTGTCTCGGCGACCAAGGCAGATATGTACACGGTGACCCTGGGTCTTGCTTCGATCCAGAGCAACTTCGCGTTTTCCGAAGGGCTTGGTGCCGTAATGGCATCGGCGGTGTTTGCCAGTCTGCCGATCGTTCTACTCTTTCTGGTCTTCCAGCGTTTCATTGTGGCGGGTGTCGCCATGAGCGCCGGCAAGTAACGAAGGCCGCCCCGGTGAGGCCGGGACGTTTGAGAATACCCGCATCGACAAGGAGGATATGATGCACATGATGAAAACGTCTAAACGCCTGGCGCTCGCCACGGCCCTTATGACCACGCTCTGGGGAGGAGCGGCCCAAGCCGTCGACATTTCGTTTTTCCGATTCTTCGGTGACTGCAAGACCGAGTACGGCGACGTTACCGACGTCTCAAAAGCGAACGGCGAGTGCGGCATCATCACCGCGCTGACCAACAAATTCAACGCCGAAAACACAATCGGCGCTAAGGTCGTCACTCAAACGGTCGACTGGGGTACCTATTACGACCTGCTGACCGCAACCTACTCCACGGGCAATATTCCTGACGTGGCGGTCATGCACGCATCGGTTATGCCAAACTTCTCCGATCGCGATCTATTGACGCCACTCGGCAAGCCCTTGGCCGACCTTGGAATCAAGACTGATGATTTCGTTCCCGCAGCTTTGAAGAATGCGACAGCAAAGGAAGAGGTCTACGCCCTTCCCTACGACCTTCACGCGCTACTGTTTCATATCAATATGGACCTGATGAAGACGGCCGGCCTTGTTAACGGGGATGGCTCGCCGATCCTGCCCAAGTCACCCGAGGAGTTGGTCGCGCAGGGCAAGAAATTCAAGAAGGCAACGGGCAAGTATTATCTCGGCTCGGAATCGCAAAGCTCCGAAGGCATGATGATCCGCTTCTTCGACTCGCTTATGTGGCAACAAGGCGTCGATGTCATTTCGCCGGATGGCAAGACCGCCAGCATCAATACCGCCGAGGGTTTGAAAGCTGCAAAACTTATATCGACCATCTATTCCGACGGTTTGGCCAACTCGGCGCTTGACTATCCAGGCTCCGAACAGGCGTTCCTGAATGGCGAAACCGGGATACTTCTAAATGGCACCTGGGCTGTCGACAATTACGACGCGCAAGCAAAAAGCGGCAAAGCCGCACTCAAAACTTACCGCGTCGCCAATGTGCCGCAGATTTATGCAAAGCCTGCTGTTTGGGCAGACAGCCACATGTGGGTGATCCCCAAGGATGACGGCCGAAGCGAGGAAAAAACTCAGGCGGCCCTCGCCTTCCTCAAATTCCTGAATGACAACAACTTCGAATGGTCGCGAACCGGCCACCTCTCGGTCCGCCAGTCCGTGCTCGGGTCGGAAGAATTCAAGTCTCTGCCGCATCGCGCTGAATTTGCTGAAACCACCAGCAATGCCACGGCACTACCGCAAATCCAGAACCAGCGGGCGGTCTACAATGCGATGATCACGGATTTTAACGCGATGTGGCTGACAAGTACCGACCCGCAGGCGGCACTCGATGCCATGCAATCGGGTGTCGAGCGAGTACTTCGCCGCAACCGCTAAGCCCTACCGATCCCCGCAATAGGGGTTGGCCTTGTACCGGGATACGCGACGTTATCGCGTATCCCGGACCATAATCAAAAAACTTCTATCCAAGGACACTCCAATGAACGCGCACTCCGTAACTCCGAGCCGTGCAAAGTCGCCGCTTCGAAGCGTAGTAACACTCGACGGCATATGGCAATTCCGGCACGACAGCGACGGTAGTTTGCGACAAGTGAAAGTGCCTGCGCCGTGGCAGGCATGTTTTGAGGATCTCGCAGTCAGTTTTGGTTCCGCCACGTACAGGCGAACTTTCGTGGTTCCCCAAGATTGGGAAGGCCGGCAGGTCATGTTGTGCTTCGGAGCGGTCAGCGAATTCTCCACCGTGTCGGTGAACGGCACGGAGATCGGACGGCATGAGGGCGGCTACCTGCCGTTCGAATTCGTCATTCCAGCGAACCTTTTGAAGTCGGAAAACGATCTTGAAGTGATTGCTATGCTTCCGGATGGCCATCGAACCTCAGAATTTGCGGATTTCGCGGAAATTCCTCATGGCAAGCAAAGCTGGTACGGCCCACAAGGCGGTATCTGGCAGTCCGTGCGGCTTGAAGCTCGAGACCCAATCCATTTCACGTCAGTTCGGCTAGATCCTTACTGGCCGGAAGGAAGGGTGGACTTGCAAGTGGCACTTTCGACGACAATGGTTGGGACGCTCCGCTTCAAAATCGTCGGACCTGGAGGCACCACAGTCCACACCGGGGATGTGCCTATAGACGGCCAGAGCCTGCAGCATTCGCTGATGATTGATGCGGTTGAACCATGGTCGCCCGGCGCGCCAAATCTTTACACGATTGAACTTTTGCTTTCGTCTTCGGACAAAGAGCTTGACGGCCGCGCGGAAACTTTCGGCTTTCGAAGCTTCAAGGCCCGGGACGGGTTTCTCCACCTTAACGGCGCTCCATTCTATCTCCGCGGCGCTCTCGACCAGGATTATTACCCGGACGGCTTTGGAACGCCTCCATCGCTTGATCTTCTCGAAGACCAGGTTCGCAAAGCCAAGGCAATGGGGCTGAACTGCCTGCGCTGCCACATCAAGGTTCCTGATCCCCGCTACTACGAGGTCGCCGATCGGCTCGGCATGCTGATATGGACCGAAATTCCCAACGTCGAGACGTTCTCGCCGGCGTCCGCCATACGTCTGCGCAACACGATGGAAGGCATACTGGAGCGGGACCGAAATCACCCCTCAATCGTCATCTGGACGCTAATCAACGAAGACTGGGGAACTCGTTTGCGCGAAGCGGCCGAACAGCGGCGATGGATTTCTGATATGGTCGATTGGCTACGCGCCGAGGATCCACTTCGCCTGGTGGTCGACAACTCAGCTTGTTTTCCGAATGTTCATATCAAGACCGATATCAACGATTATCATTTCTATCGGACCGCCACAGACCGCCGCGAAGAATGGGACTTGCTTTGCCGCGAGTTTGCTTCCGGTGCGGATTGGACATTCTCGTCAGAGCCGGAGGCTGAATGGACGAAAAGGGAGCCGCTCATTCTCTCTGAGTTTGGCGTTTGGGGACTGCCCGATCCAGCCCGTCTTCGTGACGAGACCGGGCGGGACCCCTGGTGGATGGCCTATGGTGCGACTTGGGCGGACGGCACAGCCCTGCCGCAGGGTATAGAAGCACGGTTTCGCGAATTGGGCCTTGGTCAGGTTTTCGGCAACCTGAGTGCTTTTATTGAGCAAGTGCAGTGGTATCAGTACATGAACCTCAAATACGAGATTGAGGTTATTCGCACCCATGCGCCCATTGGCGGTTATGTCATCACCGAACTGACCGATGTCCACTGGGAGGGCAACGGCCTCATGGACATGGCGCGTAATCCGCGTGTGTTCGCATCAGCACTTCCCAATGTAAATTCCGATGTCGTCATTGCCCCAGGGGCGGTTAGACATGCAATACGTGCGGGAGACAGCGCATCCTTCGACCTGAAGATCTCGTCAGGAGGCTCGACCCTACCCGACGGCTGCAGACTGGCATGGTCATTTGGTGACAAAAAAGGAGAAGAAGTCCTTCCTTTCGTGGCACCGATGCAGGTCTACAGTGTCGCGGTCTCGGCGGAAACTGTGAGTAAACACAGCCCAGAAATCCGCGCAGCGGAGTTCACGATTTTCGCACCCGACGGAAGCGTTCTCTCGCATAACAGCGAAGCTGTTGCCATGCACGCGGCGCGTGACACAATCTCACCAATCCGGTTTGCCTCCGATGACACCGATATTGCCACACGACTAATAGCGCTAGGGCATACGTACGTTGCGAGCGATCAGGCGGAGGTATTTGTCACGGGTGATATCGACGCCGAACGCGTCGAAGCGATCCACTCTGGTCAACGCGTGCTTCAAATTATCTCGAAGGCCCCGGGCCGTCTCCGTGACGACACGCCACCGCGCGACGGTCCGATGACCATGCAAATCGATCCCGGTGCGGGCGGTATGCAGTCCGGTCCTTACTTCACCTTCCCTGGCTATAATCTTGTTAATCGTCACAAGTCGATGTGGAGAGGAGATTGGGTCGGGAATTTTTCCTGGCTCCGACGTGACGGAGTATTTTCGCATATTCCCGGCGGACCTCTTTTTGATCTCTCCTTCACGACTATAGTTCCCCACCAGGTCATGACGGGTTTCCGCCCGTGGGAGTTCCACGGCCGCGTGCATTCGGGGGTGATCATCGGATGGGTACACAAGCCAGCCGCTTTCCTAATCGAAAAGAGGTTGGGCCGCGGCAAGTTAGTGGCGACAACATTCCGGTTACACGAGAAAATGCCAGATATCGATCCGTTGGCTACGGCCCTCTATGATGGACTATTGGCGCTGGCAAAAGTCGCCTGACAAGGGCTCTTCATGCGAAGCCTAGGGTCTGAACCCGATCCCGCCTGTCTTGGAGGGTTGGAGATCGATGACCATCGTGTAAAAGTGGCGGTGAACACCCAAATCGGGGAAGCACGGGTATGTCTCACGCCTTGAAAGGATTTGAACCGGTGACCCCGTGGTTCAATGGCTTATATTTGCATTAAATTTTTCAGTCCGGGCACCTACTTGCTCTCCGGAATGGCCAGTATGGGGCCGGAGAACGAACCCGCTTCGCGGGAGGGCGCCTGCGGTTGAGGTAGAGGCCACAGGCCGGAGGTTGCGCCTGCATTGAACGTCGTCTGGCAAGGGCGGAGCATGACAAGCTTCTTCAACAAGGAGCCTGACCATGCAGCACCCCCATCTCGACACGCCTATCAGCCCGCTGCGCCAGCGGCTGATCGACGACATGAACATGCGCCGTTTCTCAAGCGAAACGCAGCGCAACTATCTCCGCGACATCGGACGCCTGGCGACCTTCCTCGGGCGTTCACCAGACACGGCGACCGCCGACGACCTGCGCCGGTTCCAGATCGAGCAGCAGGAGGATGGCGTTCCCGTTCCGACGATGAACAGCATCGTGTCGGCGCTACGGTTCTTCTTCACCCAGACCCTCGACCGCCCGGACCTGGCGCGCAGGCTCGTCCGGCTGGCGCACCCGCGCAACCTGCCCGTGGTGCTGAGCCGCGACGAGGTTGCCCGGTTGCTTAATGCCACCACCTGCCTCAAGCATCAGGCGGCATTGTCGGTCGCCTATGGCGCCGGCCTACGTGTTGCGGAGGTCTCCATGCTGAAGGTCGCCGACGTCGACAGCGAGCGGATGCTGCTGCGCGTCGAACGTGGCAAAGGCGGGCATCAATGCTATGCTTTCGGAGGACCTGCTCACCCTGCTGCGCCAGTGGTGGAAGGTGGGGCGGCAGCAGGGTGTGATGTATCGCGACGGCTGGTTATTCCCTGGCCAACACGCAATGAAGCCGATCAGCACGCGGCAGCTCTATCGGATCGTCGTTGAGGCGGCCCAGGCCGCCGACATCGCCAAGCGGGTGGGGCCGCATACGCTGCGCCACAGCTTCGCCACCCACCTGCTGGAGGACGGCACGGATATTCGGATCATCCAGGTCCTGCTCGGGCACGCCAAGCTGAACAACACGGCCCTCTACACCAAGCTGGCGACCCGCACGGTGCGAACGGTGACAAGCCCGCTCGACAAGCTCGGCCTGTTCAAGCCGGCAGAGACCCACGGTTGAACCGTGCGTGCCTCGATCGAGGTCGCCGACAATCTTCCGTGCTGCCGGCGCGGCATACCGGCGCGCGCATGCAGGACATCTGAGCCTGCCGCAACTGAACGTGATGTCGGCGGTCGAAAACTGCCGCACTGCTGCCCTCGGCGGTCACGTCGAGGCCTGCGAGGACTGCGGCCAGTGGCGGATCGCCTACAACTCCTGCCGCAATCGGCATTGCCCAAAGTGCCAGGGCGCAGCCTCACGGACATGGCTTGCCGAACGCGAGGCTGATCTGCTTCCAGTCGGATACTTCCACGTCGTGTTCACGCTGCCGGCCGAGGTCGCCGGCATAGCGTTCCACAACAAGGCGCTCGTCTATGACCTGCTGTTCAAGGCGGCGTCGGAGACGATGCTGACCATCGCGGCCGATCGCAAGCACCTCGGCGCGCGTATCGGCATCACCGCCGTGCTCCACACCTGGGGATCGGCGATGACGCACCATCCGCATGTGCACAAGATCGTTCCGGGCGGCGGCATCACGCCAGACGGAAGTCGATGGATATCATCGCGCCCGGCCTTCCTGCTTCCGGTACGCGTACTCAGCAAACTGTTTCGACGACTATTCCTCACCCAGCTGGTCGCTCTGCACGACGCCGGGCGGTTCAGCTTTTTTGGCGCACTTGCTCATCTCGCCGAGCGGCAGGCATTCTTGCGGCATCTATCGCCGGTCCGAAAGAAGCGCTGGGTGGTCTATGCGAAGGCGCCGTTCGCGGGTCCTGAGGCGGTTCTTGCCTATCTGTCGCGCTATACCCACCGGGTCGCAATCTCGAACAGCCGCCTCATCCGCTTCGACAAGGACAGCATCACCTTCCGCTACAAGGACTACCGCCGCGACGTCTGCGACCGGCAGCAGATCATGACGCTCGCGGTCGATGAGTTCATCCGCCGTTTCCTGCTCAATGTCTTGCCGCGTGGCTTCCATCGTATCCGGCACTACGGCCTGCTCGCCGGCTCAGCCCGCAAGACCAGCCTCGCGCTCGCGCGCGAACTCCTCCACGTCGCAGCACCGGTCGATGACGGCGTACCAGGCGAACGGGATAACTTCCGCCCGCCATGCCCCTGCTGCGGCGGACGAATGATCGTCATAGAGATGTTCGAACGCTGGAAGCAGCCGCGCGGACCGCCGGATGCGACGGCGACGAACCGGGAGACGGCTTCATGACCCGGCATGGCATGGTCAAGACTTCAGTCGCAGGCGTCACGCCTCCGGCAACCGACCCGCATGCGTCCGTGGCGATCATTGCCGCCGACAGGGTCGCGGCGAGCCTGGGCCAGGCCCGGAAAGCCGCACGGGTGCGCAAAGAAGCGATCTGCCCGCCATCCATCATTCCACTCCCTGACTGCGATCCTGCTACCGCGCGCATGAGCCGCAGATTGAAATCTCCATAGCCTTCTCGACTGGGGTCCGCGGGGACTTTCGTACGCCTCGCGGCGCCCGAAACTCTTCACGGTTGCAGTCAGGCGGCTTTCGGTGCGCGAGAAGCGATAGCGGACGGAAGGGAAAGTCTGAGTGACTAACGGGCTCTGCGAGGCGCTGGCCAAGGGACAGTGACGCCCCACCTTGTTCTGTCCGTGCGGCCCGCTTGCGTTCCGTCTGGTTGACGGCGTCCTCAAAGCGCTGGAATTCCCCAGCCCGTAGATTGCACGATATCGGATTGTTCAGAGTGAGACTAAAGGAACCAAGGTAAATCGTTGCCGGCCGTTTCAGGGTACCGTCGCTTGGGAGCGGAACGGTTCGTAGCGACAAGCTCCTTCTCAATGTTAGCTGCGGCGCCAGTCAACGGGGATCGTATTGCGCAGATGGTGATAACGGAGGCAGGCGAGAACAGCTTCGAGCAGCCGGTCATCGACAAGGTCGAAGGCAAGACCAGGACAACGTCACGGTTTTTCGTTTAAACGAAAGTAGCCTCAGGCACGTGTCTGAGTGAAATAGCCCGCCGCTTTTTTGGCAGATATCTCCACGGTCGCTCCGGGCCCTATCAGATCGGTGGGAAGCTCAACCTGCTTCACGATATCGATCCCTGCTAAAACAACGGCGTCGCGCTTGTCGTTGCTCATCGACAACCATGCGTCGATCCGCGAAACGCCCAGCCAATGCAGCACGTCGACGGCAAGTTCCTGACACCTCATGTCGCTCACCCCCGCGACGTCCTCCGTCCGTGAAAAGTAATCGTCGGCTCTGTCACCTGATCGGGCGTTGCGCCGCGCATTGTAGACCAGATATTTGACGACCTCGCCCAGCGCACGTCCTTCCTTGCGATTGTAGGCGATGACGCCAAGCCCGTTCTGCTGTGCAGTCCGGACGCATTCCTCTGCTGCAAAACCGAGATAGGATCGACATGTGCACATGTCCGATCCGAAGACATCAGAACCGTTGCATTCGTCATGAATTCGGCAGGCGATCTTCGTATCCACCTTTCCAAGCAACGCTGGGTCGCAACCAGATCAGGATACATCCCTCCACTCGCGTCAACCAAAGCACGTCGCAGGGCCGTTTCGGTTATGTTGAGGCGGTCGGCGATGCCGGGCAGCCACCAGACAGGCTCGATAGCGATTTTTGTTACCCGGACCCCTCCGAGGCTGTCGACAATGCTCCCATCCGCGACAAGCCTTCCTGCCCGCAGAGCATCGGCGATCTCCGGCATCATCAGCCGACCGTCCGTCACCGCGATCGTCGGCTGGACCTTGCGGCCCGATGCGATTTCAGGGGCAAAATCGTCGGTCACCCGGTGGCCCCAGGGATCGAGAGCGACGATCTTGCCGGGATCGAACCACTGGGGGAATGGCCCGATGTTGCCGGATGGCGTCGTATTCCAAGGTCTGGAGTGTGAGACGCAGATAATGCGCCCGATGCTATCGCGATCGCACTGTAAGGCGCGAACGGTCCCGCATGAACTCCGATGGTGTTCCGTCCCGGCTGGAAACCCGCAAGGATCGGGCCTCGTTCTAGGGGCGACGCTGCGTCCCAGCAAAGCTCGATCTGTGGCAACAGGCGTTCAACCGCATGCGCGTTCGTTTCCTGCCTCGCCACGATGTCGTTGGCAATGGGACTGTGATTTCTCATGGCACTCCGACCGTTGCAAACATGTGGGGCGCGTCGAGGTTCGTTCCTCCACGCAGAATGTAGGCAATTTGCTCGATCCTGCTGATGCCGACAACTGCTGCGGCCAGTCCGATGATGTCTTCCAATCCGGTCAGATAAAGAACTGGCCACAAGGCGAAAAGCAGAAGCGCCCCTGCCTTGGCCGACCAGAAGTGAAACATCATCAACTTGCCGGTGAGAAGCCAGGAGGCGAGGAGATACAAGAGCGGACCGCCGAAAAGAACCGCCAATGCCATCGAATGGTGCAAAGCGACGTCAGGATACGAGAGGATCAGGAAGAACAGGATGGCGACCGAAAAAATGTTGTCGACAATGGCGTCAAGGCGAGCGCCATATTCCGATGCCCGTCCCGACTGCCGAGCAACCCAGCCATCGATCAGGTCGGTTGTCGATGCTGCCAGATAGACGACGATCGCGTAACCGAGGTGGTTATAGCTTTCCAACAGAAGTATCGGAACGATCAACACACCTCGACTGACCGTCACGACGTTGGCCAGTTTCAACGACCCCTCTTCGAAGACGATCTGGCCATAGGGGACGCTCATGACGGCTCCACGCAAAGTCTCAACGTGGAGTCGCGTGCGATCAGCTGCTCGATCGAATAGGCGTTATGATGCATTGGGCAGACGATCTGCTCCTTTTCATTGATGTAACCGAACTTCAGAGGGCCACCACGGTGAGGGCATGTGTTTGGAACCAGATAGAGCTGATCACGATGCGAAAGCAGGAAATACTCGACACCGCTTCTGACAATGGGTGGAAGATCCTGACCGATCCAGCTTGCGTTCTCGCCCATCCCTCAGACCTCGCGCGCAACGCTTGAAAGAGGAAAGTGCGTGAACACAACGGGGTCGGTGATGATGCCGATCCCACCGATCTGAAGCGCGCGCCGCGCAGTGGCGTCTTCGGTCGGTACCGCGCAGCCGCCCGGCGCAGTCAGGTCGGCGCGCATTCCAAACTCTGCTGCTCCCTCCCGGACCGCTTCCTCGAATGCCATCGTCACCTCGAGCATGTGCTGTCCAGAGCGCTCGAACGCCATCCGCGTCAATTCTGCTCCAACGACTATTTCGGTTCCGACATCCGGCCCGAACTTTGAGACCAAGGGGGTGACGACTTCATCCGCCACCATTGCCGAATGATGGATGTCGATATGGGCGTGTTCGCCGAAGTAGTGAGCATCGACGCCAGGATGGAAACGCTTCAGATATCGGAAGTGCTCTTCCGTCGACCGCTGGTAGCTCGCTTCCGCATAGAGCAGGAAGCCAATCTGGAGAAACAGGTTGCGGGGGCTCTGGAACATGAAATGGATGACATTGTGCAGTTCCAATGTCGGCGTGTCGAACAGCGCCCAATAGGTGTTGTATTCCTCGCTCAGATCGAACCCACGCATTGTCGATCGAAAAAGCACGCTGTGCTTCTTGCCATGGGTGCCGTATCCGAACTCATCGATGAGAATTCGAAACAGGGCGGATTGAGGCTCCCCATATTCGCCGATCACGCCCAGTGCCGAGGCGGAAGCCTCCGCCAATAGATCGACAGACGATTGGACGAGGAAATTTCGGTAGTGGTGCGCGCGTGACTGCGATTGCTCCAGAAATGCCAGGAATGCGCTCGGCGGGCTTTTTTTGAGGGCCGGAACCAGACTGCTCACATAAGTGACGCAGTCCTGCCCGGCCGCGATATTACGCGCGTTTTCAACCAAAGGGGCAATCAGGATATCTTCCAGATCGGCTCGCATGACGTCGAGACGCAAAATTTCGCGCGGATCGTAGTGTCGCTGCAGGCGCGCCACAATTGACTCGCTCGGCGCGGCGCTTGGCAGAAGGACATAGCGTCCCTGATAGCTTCGCATTAGCGTCTGATGTTGAACGTATTTCTGAAGCTCCGCGTTATCGCCGGTGGCGAGCAAAGCAGCGTCCGTGCGCACGTCATAAACCGACGGAGGTACAGCACCAGCTCGCGCCGAAAGACGTTCTCCGATATCGCACAGCACCTGTCGCGAAAGCGCGTTCATGCTCTCACCGTCCTCGACTCGTAGATCGTCACGGCCACACCACTCTTACTAAAGCAGTCGACGAGCCGCCATCTGGTCAGGTCGAATGCACCTCCCGGTTCATTGGGATACATATAGCTCGGAGCCTGCGTCGATCCAGTGATCACCGGGATATGTTTTATGATGATGCGGTTCACCAATCCCAACTGATGCAGACTGTGCAGCAGGCGGCTGCCGCCCTCGACGATCATTGTCTTGACGCCACGGCCCTCCAGAATATCCATGAGAGCCGCCAGATCGACGCTGCGCTCGCCGCACGCGAGCACTTCGACATTGCGTTTCGCCGCCAAGGCGGCCACGTCGGCATGCTCCGCCGTGCGGGAAACGGCTACGATTGTCGGCAGGCCGTCGTTGAGAAGCTTCGCATCCAAAGGCAGCTTGGCGCTTGATGATGGGATAACTCGCAGTGGATTTGGACCGCTTGCATGCCGCACTGTCAATTCCGGATCATCAGCAACGACAGTTCCCGACCCGACCATGATCGCATCGTTCGATGCCCTCTGCGCGTGAAACCAGGTACGCAGGTCGTCACCATAGAAATCGAACAGACCTTTGCTGGATGCCTCTGGCCCCAATGACAGTTTCCCATCGATCGTCAGTTCGGAGAGGGTTGTGATCTCGATCATGCTGTTTCCACTGCGGTATCTTTGGAGATGGAGCCGGCCCGAAGTTAAACAAGCGGTCCATAAGGTGATTTCGCTATTTCCGGCAAGCCGCATCATCCACGGCTCCAGCCAAACCACCCGTGGAGCCGGTCACTCACCCAACGGTCTTGCGCCTGAGACCGTTTGTTTTCCAGTAGAACCGGCGGGCCATCGCGCCCACCATATGGCCGGCGATCAGCACCCAGAGCACGACCTTGAAGATATCGGCGTGCACGTCACCAGCTCCAGCACAACCTAGATAGTAGGCCGCGATACCTGACCGCCATCGCTATCGAAAGACATACAGGAGAACATGGGCAAGATTGGCACCGCTCTGAAGATTGCGGACTTTTGCGGCGGTGACGCTGGGATGCCTTGGGTGAACCGAACGGCAAGACGGAGTGCGACGAGGATCAAGATGGCCATCCCGACAGGCATGTATATTGGGGCTGGCCACCTGTTCCCCTGTTGCTGAACCCGTTCGTTTTTTGCTGCGGTTCCATTCCTCCATCCCATCAGGGAGCAGCAGATTAAAGAACACAAGTGCTGCCGTCAGCCAGTGCAGACGCGCTGCGGCAGGGAAAATGAGGCGGGCTTTTTCAAGAGAGATATGCTTCTTCTGCTGAAACAGGAGCGATCTCGGGGCGGCTTGTCGCGGCCCCGAGATCGTCAAAAGCTCATCAACTATGGCGATTTTCACTTGGTGACTGTAAGCATTGCATGCATGCCCGCCTGGTAATGGCCCTTAATGTTGCAGAGAAGGACATAGGAGCCGGGCGCAAGCTTGGCATTCAGCTCTCCATCCGCGCCGGGCTTGAGCTCGGACACTTCGCCTATGCTGTTCAGCTTCTTTTCGTTGACCCGGCCCTTGGCGGTATCGACGGCAATCTTCTGATCTGCCGATTTCAGCTTCACAAGCACCATTTCGTGCTCTTCGCTCATCGCGTCGTTGTGAACCAGAAAAGTTGTCTCGCCGGCTTTGATCGCCGACTGGTCCAACGAAAGCGTCATCGGGCCGCCGCCTTCACCGCCCTCAGTGACTTTGACCATGCTTGCCGCGAATACAGGCGATCCAAGACAAATGACAGCAAGTGCAGCGATCGAGGATTGGAACATGCTCATGAGTTTAACCTTTCACATGAAATTGTCAGTGATATTTAAGCGGCTTTACTGACGAGAACCTGAACGTGAAGGGGAATGTAAATGGTTCCTCTTGAAGGTATCAGCCGCGACGACCCCGCAGTTACGGGTTCCATCTGTGACAGATTCTCAGGCCTCGAGACAAACTAGGCCCGGAAGAATAGTTGATGTGGGGCCGAGAGCAGACAGGCCGCTTTCGGCACTCGAACCGCCGCGACTTAATGGCCGAAATGACGGCGCGAAGCGGAGATCATTTCCGATGCGGGGGAGGAAGCTGACCGACGGCTCAAAGCCTAGGCACTTCAAGCGCGTCCACATCTGGTCTTGTAGCTACTCGACGATCTTCCAATAGGAATCTTTGCGGATCACCTGGCCATTCCGAAACGTATAAAGATCGCATCCCTGGACTTCCGTCTTTGTCCCGTTGACCGACGTACCCACGAGGGTCCATCTCGATATCCCAGTTCCGGATGCCTCATCAACGAAGTGCTCAGCATTGTTGTAGGCAACGTCAGGCAAGCCCTGAAAGCGCGATGCCAAAGCCTCTCGCACCTTGGTCTTGCCTTCGAAGCGAGACCCCCATGGATCGTGTCCGCGTGGCATGTCCAATATGCAGTCTTCAGCGAAGTAGGTCATGATCAGATCGAGATCATGTGCGTTGAAGGCATCGCACAGATCCCTCAGTCGCCGACGCAAGTCCATCACGATCTCCATCAATAGGGAAAGCGCGCTCGCGATCCTACCATGTTTCCTCCCGTTCTGCAGGAGGTGCATTGTTGCGCGGGCAATGGGTGAAGCCACATTGAGAAGATCCGTCGGAGCTGCCCACGCACACCGCCTCGATGCTCGCCCCAGCGGCATTTTGGGCGAAAGAGACTATGCCTTGCCCAAATGCTTCGGCCAGAATTCCTGATGGACTTTGGCCGCTTCGTCTTCGAGGTTCGTCGGGCCAACCACAGTGACCTTGCGCGCGCCGGTTTGCAACACCGTCCGGCTCGGCACGTTCAACCCGATCCCAGCGATCTTACCAAGCCGCGTTTCTGAGCACGCAAAGACCATACGCCCGATGCCCGACCAGTAAATCGCCCCGGAGCACATCGCGCACGGCTCCGTGCTGGTGTAGAGCGTGCAATCACCGAGAAAAGCGGTGTCATATTGCTTTGCCGCCAGTTTAACCAGGTTCATCTCGGCGTGGTTCGTCATATCGTGGCCGGTGAAGACGCTGTTTTCGGCACGAAGGATTACTTCGCTGTCCTTCACAAGCACCGAGCCAAATGGCTCGTCGCCGCCTTCCACCGCGGATTTCGAGAGCGCAATCGCCTCGCGCAGAAACGGCTCGTGGTTTTCCATCGGAGTCTCCCCAAACACTTGAGCATCATGATCTTGTCCTGAATTGGAGAGATTGCCAAGGGCCATATCAGATTCAAGATGGTGGCAGCGAGAAGGCGCATAGCGGCGCGGCAGCAATCTCCAAGAAGAGCACATCTACGTTGACACGTGCGGCCCCGCTGTGCGCGAGGCCGCACGTTCTCAGATCTCAGTATGTTCCGCTAATTCCAACGCAGCTTTCTCCATTGAAGCTACCCTCACTCCGGGCTGACAACAGCGATCGATCGCGCGTGGCGTAGAGGTCCAGCTCCAACAATGTCACCTCGCCCCGTCAGGTGGATACGGAGGCTTGATGGCAGATTTTCGCCCCTCATTGGCAGGATCGAGCCCCTGAAGCGAATTGATCGAACACCCTAAACAGACGGAATATAGGGTTCGGCGGCGATTGATCGCCCGCCTCGGCGCAGGTGTGCCGCTCACCTTTAAAAACAGGAGGTTTTCCAATGACAAACGAACCCAAGGTCGTCGCCGGCGTTAAAATCCCCGATAGCGCGATGGCGAAAGCTGCAACAGAACTGGTCCGCGACACCGAGACGGATCTTCTCTTCCATCACTCCAGCCGCGTCTTCTTTTTTGGCGCCCTGACTGGCGAACGCAACCAGATTAACTACGATCCCGAGCTTCTTTATATCGGAGCGATGTTCCATGACATGGGGATCATGGATCAGTATGCCAGCGACACCGAACGTTTCGAAGTTGACGGCGCCAATGCCGCGCGTGACTTTCTCTCGGGCTACGCCATCTCGGAACGCGACGTCGATGACGTCTGGGACTCGATCGCCTTGCACACGACACCGGGAATTCCCAAGCATAAGCGACCGACGGTCGCGCTCGTGACCGCCGGCGTCGAAATGGACGTTCTCGGAATTGCCTATGACAGTTTTACCGATGCGCAGCGCCACGAGGTCTGCACATGCCATCCGCGCGGACTGAAGTTCAAGCACGGCATTCTGTCCTCCTTCTGCCTGGGCACGATGAGAAAGCCGGAGACCACATTCGGCAACGTGAAGGCCGACGTACTGAGCTACATGGACCCAACCTACAAGCGCGAAAACTTTGTCGATCTCATTCTGAACTCGAAGTGGGAAAGTTGATCGGCAACGTCAGTTTATCAAAAACTGATCCCGGTACTGGGTGGGCAGGATTCCGAGCCGCTTTACAAAGACCTCGCGCATGCGCTTGGGATTGCCAAATCCGCACTCGTGGGCAATGAGTTTCAAGGGTTTTCTGGTTCCTTCCAGCATGGAGCGCGCCGCATCGACGCGCGCCTTTTCAACGAACTGGGCCGGTGTGGAGCCGGTCGTTGCGACGAATGTCCTGGCAAAATTACGTGCGCTCATCGCGGTTGCAGTTGCGAGTTCGCCGACAGACAGATCTCGACTGAGGTGTTCCATGACGTAAGTGATGACCCCGGAAATTGGCGATCCGGCGTCCAAAGAGAATTCGATGTAAGGGCTGAACTGCGACTGCCCGCCCAATCTCTGAGCAACGACGACAAGCCGCTTGGCAACAGCCAGTGAGACGGCCGGTCCATGATCCTCACGAACCAACGCCAGTGCCAAATCGATGCCTGCGGTCACCCCAGCCGACGTCACCAGAGGACCATCACGCAGGTAGATCCGGTCATAATCGACATCTGCATATCGATATCGCATCGCCAGTTGTTTGGCATTCTGCCAATGGGTCGTGACTTTCCGGCCATTTAGAAGGCCTGCCGCGCCAAGCAGAAACGCGCCCGTACACACGGAGCCGTAAACTGTGCTGAGCGGTGCCAGACGTTGGATGCAATCGACAATTTCCGCCGGTGCCTCAGAGGTCGGCAATGACGGGCCACCGGGCACGAGAAACAGATCAAGGGGACCCTTGGCTTCAGCATAGTCGAGGTTTGAGGCCAGGATCATGCCATTCGAAGCCGTGACATGACGATCAAACGGCCCGATCGTTCTGATCTCATAGTGTTGATCAGGCTCGATAAAAGCATTGGCTTCGGCAAAGACATCGAGCGGACCGGAAACATCCAGGGATTGGACGCCGTCAAAAACTAGCATGCCGATTGTCTTCATCGACGCGTCACCTCGTAAAACAATCCACACGCCAATACAACCAAGCGTTCCGGCGCCCATTTTGAATCTTTGGCGACCAATTTCAAGGAAGGTACCTGCGTCCCTCAATTTCTTCGCGGATTTCGCTGAGGAAGCGCGTCGGATGCTGGTGTCGACGGACAACTGGCTGATTATTCGGCACGGCGAGTTTTGAAGAATGTCTTTGGTCAAGAGGGGCAGGATTTACAATCTGGTCTCATTGACTTGGAGGCTGCCGAAGAGGCAAGTGATGTACGACTCAGTCCGACAGGCCCCTTCGTTCGGCTTTTGCGGGATGTCGAAACCTGGCTCATCACCAATCTTCCCAAACATCGCGATCTCGATCGCAAAGGCCCAACAGACTGCCATCAACTAAACCTTCGCCGCCAACAAAACCTTCATTCATACAGTGAGACACCACCATCTCGAACACACGCCGAAAGAGATCGCTCTTTGGAAGCGTCCATGCCAGTTCTTCGAAAAGGTAGAGTGATCCGGTACCCGGCCATCAAGACCGAGCCGGCAGAACCAGCGGTATGCCAAGTTCAGATGGACGTCTTCACATAGTCGGCGCTCCGAGCCAATGCCAAAGCAAAAGCCGACAAGCAGCATGCGGATCGTCAGTTCTGGATCGACCGATGGCCGTCCCGTGTGGCTATAAAAACCCGCCAGTTCTCCACGGACTTCCGACAAATCGACAAAGCGGTCTATGGAACGAAGCATGTGGTCTGCCTCAAGTGAGAACTCGTAAAACAACGCCGATTGATCGACTTGCCTCGGTCCCAGCATATGCTTCGCTCCAATTCGATTATTTGAAGTGAATCAAGGTTTTGCTATTCAAGCAACACCAGAGTTTTTCAACATAATCGGCCACTAGCGGACGTCCGTATCGAAAGATTAATCGACAATTACCGTAACGCGCTTTCTTTCACGCTCAGAAAAGCGATCCACGTCCCGTCGAACCGCGTGAAGCGGGCTCACAGCCGGAGATTGTGAACCAGCCCTTGCTTGGGACCTCTGCGTCCGGTTGACCACCTTGCCCGCAGGGGCTCGGGGCAGAAGTAAAGGTCTATTGAGCCGTCAGAATATCGTAGGCAAATGCATGGCTGGGTCGGATCCGACACCGTCCGTGAGCGCTACTGGAGACGTTCAAGCAAGTCGCGCAGGGCTCTTGTTGCTTCATCGCGCTCCTTAGTCGACATCAGGCCGGGTTCGGCGTGCACCTTCAGATGTGGCAGCTCGGCACGGACTGACTGCGTCGTTGCGGCCAAATTGGTCCTAAGGTCGACAACGTGATAGGTAGCAATCGGGTAGGCGATACCTTTCACGTGGATGTGGCCCCGTTCCTCGCAGTGGATTGCCTCCTTTACTTGTGCGAACGTCTCGTAGGAGATCAGCACGGTTCCTGGGTCGGCTTCATGCTCCAGACGGGACGCCAAGTTCACAGCACCGCCGATGACGGTGTAGTCCATTCGGTCTTCGCTGCCAAAATTGCCGACGGTACAATAGTCCGTGTGTATCCCGATGCGGGAACGAAGGGGCGTCTCCATACCGGCATCCTGCCAGAGTTCGGCGAGCTCGGTCATTCGCCTCTGCATCGCCAGCGCCATCGTAACGCAGGCAAGCGCGTCGTTCTTTACACCTCGGCTCTCTGGATCGCCAAAGAACATTACGATCGCGTCACCGACGTACTTGTCGATCGTAGCGCCATGCTCTGATGCAATAAGTGACATCTCGGTCAGGTAGTGGTTGAGGAGCTGAGTGAGTTCTTCGGACTCCATCTTGTCGGCCGCTTCAGTGAAGCCCGCTATATCCGTGAAGCACACGGTAAGCTTCTTGCGTTTACTCGCAATTCGAACGTCCTGCCGTCCGGTAAAGATTGAGTTGTAAACTTGCGGTGCCAGGTATTTGGCGAGCTTACCAGAAAGAACCTCTAGAGCGGTCGATTTCTCCGCCAAGCTCTCTTCCCGTCGCTTCAACTCGGTAATGTCAGAATAGACCGCGACCGTGCCGCCTCCGGTGATCCGCCGCTCACTAATCATGATCCATCTGCTGTCGGCGCGCCGCTGCACGTGTGGCTCTGTGAGGGTTCGGTGCTGCAGCAGTCGGGCCGCAATCCAGTCCTCCTCGCGGCCCTTGGCATCGGCGACCAGACCGCGCTCTGCCGCCCCACGGATGATCACCTCGAACGGAGTGCCAGGTATGACAACATCGGCTATGCCAGGGTACATAATCTCGCGATAGCGGCTGTTACAAAGGACAAGCCGGTCCTCGGAATCGTAAAGCGCGAAACCTTCGGAAATGCTCTCTATGGCGTCGACTAGCCGCTGACGCGCCTCCGCCACGTCGCGCCAGTTCTTCTCCTCGACCTCGAGCGCAGTGTCGCGGAAGAGGCGGAGCGCCTCCGCCATTCGGCCGATTTCGTCCTGTCCGGGTGACGGCAGGGGCGCGCGGAGGTTACCACTTGCTATGGCGAGCATGCTCTGACTTACGCCTGCCAAACGTGCGAGGAGGTTCCGATCGACGTAGAGCCAAACTACGAGCGCCGAGGTCAGCAAGCTAAGAAGGGCAGAGCCAAGCACTACCCCGGTGCCGAACCGCTGCACGGTTGCAGTCTCGCGCGCCGCCTCGTCTATATCGCGATCGGCCACAGAAACGAGCCGATCCACGGCCACCGTAAGATCGTTTGAAAGACGGCTGTTCTCAGCGAGGAGCGCCTCTCCAGCCGCCATGACTGTGAGCTCGTCGGCACGCGCCTTCAGGATGCTATCATCGCCCTCGACCAGGGCCTTGAGTTCTTCTACGCGCCTCTGAAAGCGGCCGCGAAGTTTTTCCTCGATGCCGGCCACCAGTGCCCCCAGTGCCTCGAGAGACCGATGCAGGGGGAACGACATCAACGTCAGATCGCCAGCGGTCGGAGCGACCGACGCCCTGAGCAGCGCGTCATTTACGGTGGCGACTTCTCGCTGAGCCTTCTGCTGGGGGACATAGGAAGCAATCGCTTCAAGCAAGCCTTCGTTGCCGGAACTATCCAACTGCGTTCCTACGGACACCTCGTCAGTCGACGCGCGCCGTTGATCGATCTTCGAATTCATAACGAGGATGGCAGGTGCAACGAGGCGCTGGCTGGCGTTCACGGATGCTGATAGTCGCCGCAAAAGCTCTTCCTTGCGCGCGGTTGCCGATAGGCGTTCTTTGACAATGCCATGCAAAGCTTCGAAATTGCGTCGCAACCCAGCGACCGCCGCCTCTATCTCTGTGAGAGGAGACGTGCCTCGGCTAGCCGCTTTCAAGGAAGCGAGTAGCACATCGAGTTGCGTCATGCTATCGGCGACAACCGCACTGATTTCGTCGTGCTGAACCTTGCTGCTGGCTGTCAGTATGGACGGTGCGGTTGCGGCGACCCTTTCGGCCTGCCGCGACAGCTTCAGAGATGAAATGGCAGCCGGAACTCGGCTCTCCGTGATTCGCTCAACTGCGGAGCCTACTTCGACAAAGGCATACAATGCCGCGGCGGTCGCCAGCACGGCGAGCGCGCTTGTTGCGATGAACGCCATCAGCAGTCGACCACGAATGCCAAGACGTTCCATCACCATCGCGACGGATGCGACCACGTTGGGGAGAGCGGCCTATTCGATTGGGACATACGTGCCGGCCTTCCAAACGTACCAGACCGGGGTCTGGGTGGTGATGTCGCCCTTGGTATCGAATGCGATCGGGCCGATGACGGTTGTGAATTCGTTCTCCCGAAGTGCCACGATAACCGCCTGCAACTCCAACGATCCCGCCTTATCGACAGCGGCTGCCCAAGTCTGGATCGCGGCATACGTCAGAAGCGTGTATCCCTCCGGATCGAAGCCGTCGGCGCGAAACCGTTTGATCACCTCCAAGGCGTTGGGGTTTAAGCGAGGGTCGGGAAACGAGGTGAAGCGCGTACCTTCGGCCGCTGGGCCGGCGATCAGGCCGAATTCCTCAGTGGCCAGCACGCCCGAGCCCGTTACGAGCTGGACATTGTAACCTCTATCCCGTGCTGCACGGATCAGGAGACCCATCTCGGTCTGATAGCCGCCAACGTAAAGCACCGCAATATTGGCACTCTGCAGCTCGACAATCTCGGCCGAATAGTCGGACTTGCCCGGCTCGAAGGACTTGTAGATGGCTTCAGTCACGCCACGCTTGCTCAGCTGTTCCCTGGTAGAATCCGCGAGTCCCTTTCCAAACACCGTATTGTCATGAAGGATTGCGATCTGTGGGCCTTTCCAGTTATCGGCCAGATAATTGCCGTCCATAACGCCATCCGCGTCGTCGCGGATGATGACGCGGAACACATTTGCCCGCCCAAGCTCGGTCAAAGTGGGATTGCTCGAGGCCGGCGAGATCATCAAGACGCCAGCCTTCTCGTAGATGCTCGAAGCGGGTATGGAAGCCCCGGAACAATAGTGGCCGGCGACGAAAATCGCACCGTCGCTCACCAATTTCCGAGCGGCGGCGACGCCTTGGTCAGGATCGCAAAAGTCGTCGGCGGTCAGAAGTCGGACTTGTTCGCCGAGGACGCCGCCGGCAGTGTTTATATCCATCACGGCCAGCTCTGCCCCGCGCTGCATCTGCTCGCCGGGCCAGGCATTTGCTCCACTCATAGGGCCTGCTACGCCGATCAGCACCTCCGCTTGCACGCTAGCGACGAAAGCGATGCTCAAGATGCCAGCGCAAAAAAACGAGCGCATCAGTGCCCCCTTCGTTAGGGTACATTAGAACATACTAAAAGGATGGTCGCACGTTAATTCTGTCGTGGTTCGATGCTAAGACAGCTCATCAGTTCGGCATCTTTCCCCTGGAGCTCAGAAATTCCTACTTCACCGGCGCGTATCCGCCGCCGGTCCAGACGTACCAAATCCAGCTCGAACCCCTGACATCCCCCTTGTTGTCGAAACCAATTGGACCCAGCACAGTATTAAACTGCTGGCTGCGCAGCGATGAGATCACCGCCGGCAACTCCAGAGAGCCCGCCATCTCGACCGCCTGTGGCTTGGACAGCGCCATACGTGTGCAGGGTGTGACCCGTCGGCTCGAACTTTTCGACTTGGAACCGCTCGACGACCGTCGCTGCTTCGGCGTTTCGGCGCGGTCCGGGGCGAACGTAAAAAGAGTGCCATCGGCCGCAGAACCCGCGATGACCCCAAAGTCCTCCGAAGAGACCCCATCGCCAGCAACGAGCGGAACAGAATAGCCACGCTCTTTGGCCGCACGGGCAATAAGCGCCACTTCGGCCTGGCGGCCACCCAGATACAGGACGGCGATGTCGGCTGCTTGAAGCTCAGCCACTTCGTTGGAATAGTCGCTGCTCCCCGGCGCGTATGCCCGGTGGACGGCTTCTGCTATGCCGCGCTTGTTCAGTTGTTTTTTCGTCGCATCGGCGAGGCCTTTGCCATAGGTCGTTCCATCGTGAAGGATCGCGATCTTCCTGTCGCCCCAGTGATCGGCTAGGTAGTCGCCGGCGCCACACCCTGCATGTCGTCGCGGCCGATGACGCGAAAGACGTTGGCGCGCCCTTGCTCGGTGAGCGCCGGGTTTGTGGACGACGGAGAAATTTGCAGGCCCCCCGCCGCCTCATAAACCTTCGATGCTGGGGTTGATGCGTCGGAACAGGCATGCCCGACGACAAAGACGACGCCGTCGCTGACCAGTTTTTGGGCGGCGGCAACAGCCTGCTCTGCATCGCAGCTTGCCTATCATCCCTCGCCGCTTTTGCAGGATATTGATGCGGCGACGCTCATCCTTGGGGGGCGAGGAGGACATGATCGCAACTGAGGTGCATCAGGCCCAGATTAAAGATGCGATCGTCGGCGCGGAGCTCATTTCTCTTCCCGGTAGCGGCCATAACATCCATTGGGAAGACCCCGAAAAAGTGGCCGGCCTGATCTTGACGTTTCTGGAGCGTCTGTGACCGCTTCTGGCGTGTTCCCGTCGTGAGCGCGCCAATTGCAACATCTTCAAAAGCCAGCCATTCTACGAGCGTTCGCCGGGAGCGGTGCCGTGAATGAACTCGAAATCGCCAATCAGGAATTTTCGCAGTTGGCGGAGGACGCAGTGGCTCTCGCCGAGGCCTATTAGGTGTCGCTGAAGGAACGTCCGACCTATCTGCGATGTTTCCATCTGGATTGAGGTCCCGGCATCTGTCGGGAAACGCGCGTCCATCTCGCGCCAGACGCGGCAACGCGGTTGCCCTCGTGGGCGAGGCTGTTGAGCCAATACCCCACCATCTCGACAGTACCCAACCTCTTGCGGTGCACATCATCGATGAGTGTCGCCGAGCGGATTAAGATCGTCTTGAATGCTTCGATGAGGTATTATCGCAGCAGCTTTCCAGAATATCGTCGATGACTGCCTCGCGTCAGCGGAGGATGAGATGACGACGCCTCAGGTCGAACGTAGGACCGCAGCCGTATTGGTTGCCGATGTCGTTGGGTACTGTCGGCTCGTTGAGACTGACGAGGAAGGCGCGCTTGCGGCAATTCGAGAGCTATGGGGTGCTGTGTTCCGACCGCTCATCGCAGAGTATCGTGG